>JALRLV010000009.1 GCA_023268715.1 Candidatus Thalassarchaeaceae archaeon | reverse complement strand
ATATCACCGCTGAACTTGATTCCACCATCAGCAATTACCGGAATGTTGGCTTTCTTACAAACCGCAACTACCGATTGAACGGCGGTTAGTTGGGGGACTCCTACTCCGGAGACGATTCTTGTGGTGCAGATAGAACCAGGGCCTATTCCAACTTTGACGGCATTTGCGCCTGCTGCAATCAGCGCATCGGCAGCTGCTCCAGTTGCGACATTACCAGCGATGATTTGCGCTTCAGGTCCTGCCGCTTCTCGAATCTGGCGAACTGTATGTAGAACTCCATGAGAGTGCCCGTGGGCCGTGTCGACGACTACAGCATCAGCACCAGCCTCGAACAGAGCCAAGGCCCTCTCGATACCTTTCTCTCCTGTTCCGGTTGCAGCAGCGACTCGAAGACGACCGTGTTTATCTTTGCATGAATGGGGATTATCTTGACTTCGCTGAATATCCCTGACTGTCATCATTCCCTTGCATTTTCCTTCATTATCAATAACTAACAACTTCTCAATTCTGTGTTGGTGAAGTAGCTTTTCAGCTTCTTTTGTATCGACATTTTCTGGAACTGTGACCAGATCTGTAGTCATCATTTCTGAGACCTTTATTGTATCATCTTCGACGAATCTAATATCCCTGTTTGTTATTATTCCAACCAATTTTTGATTGCTGTCTATTACAGGAAGTCCCGAAAAACCATATTTTTCTTTCAAATTACGCAATTCTCCGATACTTGTGTCGGGACTTACCATAACTGGGTCAAGTACCATCCCTGATTCAAATCGCTTGACTGAATTGACCTTGGCAGCTTGCTCCTCAATTGTCATATTTCGATGGATTACGCCGATTCCTCCGGCTTGGGCCATAGCGATAGCCATGCGCGATTCAGTAACCGTATCCATGGCTGCTGATATGATTGGAACTTGGAGAGATATGGAAGAAGTTAGCCTCGTCTTTAGGTCAACTTCAGCCGGTAGAACTGCTGATTCAGCGGGCAAGAGGAGAACATCATCGAAGGTCAGTGCTTCAGGTATGGTGTCGCTCGCCATTAGGGATACCCGAGAGCGGCTGTATATCAACGATTCGTGAAGAAGCAAGGCATTGTAACTCGGAGAATCTCAAAGCATCTTTTGTTTCAATTAATCGGCGGGTTCAAGAAGGGTTGGCTGTCGCCCGCGGCGGAAGTGATAGAGTGTCGAGGCGAACCGTTTTGGGCTGGCGTGAGTGGATTGGGCTTCCTGAATTGGAAAGTAATCCGACATTAGCCAAAATGGATACCGGTGCTTGGTCAAACACGCTCCACGCTGAAGAAATCACATTAACCAATAATGGCATGGAACAAATCGTTAGATTCCGCCTAAGCAAGAATGGAAATTGGATTGAACGCCCTTTATTCGATTGGCGCAGAGTTCGTGATACTGGTGGACATGATACACTTCGTCCGGTAATTCGAACTACTCTAGAAATTGCAGGGCAGGACCATGATATCCAACTCTGTCTACAGGACCGTTCAAGGATGAAGCATCGAATTATCCTGGGTCGTAGATTTCTAAGACAATTCGTCATTGATCCATCGATAGACTGCCTACACCCTAAGGAAAGAACTACCCCAAGGATAACCGAATATTGATGCCCCTTCAGTGAATCCGATAGTCCATGAGCGAACAGCAAGGCATCAGTCTAATCATGGTTAATACCGAAGAAGTACCTGGAAGAACGATTACCAAAACACTTGGAGTTGTTAGCGGCTCAACTGTCAGAGCAAAACATGTTGGCAAGGACATTGGTGCGTTCTTCAAGAACATCGGTGGCGGTGAGCTAAAGGCTTACACAGACCTACTTGGGGAGTCTCGTGACCAAGCTGTCGAACGAATGTTAGAGGAAGCGGTTGGGCGAGGTGCGAATGCGGTTGTAAATGTTAGAATCGCTACCAGCGCGATTACTCCCGGAGCAAGCGAAATACTGGCATACGGAACTGCAGTTATCGTTGAATAGGTGATAAAATGGAAGCCTGGCAAATATTCCTCTTTGTCAGTTTGTTATTTGCCGCCTTTGGAATCGCTTGGGCCTTATTTAGCCCAATTGCTTTCATCTATTCTGCACTATTTAGTAGACGAAACCATACGAGAATGTTGGATGAATTGAGGCAAAGAATTGATGCCACCGTGAATAAGTACGGAAGAGATCCGTTGACAAACAAGAAATCACCAACATTCGGAGAAGATGTCACAGAAGCAAAGTATATTCAAGCAAATTACGTAATTGGTCCTGGCTGGTGGAATCAGTTTATTGGAGGCTGGCATTCATTTATTGGAGGAAAAATAAATTCATACGATGATATTCTAATGCTTGCGCGACAGAATTGTCTGCAATCACTACGTGAGCAAGCTGCCGAGGGGGGTTATGATGAAGTGATCAATGTGAGATTAGAAACCGCTAGACTATCGGCTCTCAGCAATCAGAAAAATCAGAATAAATTCATCGAGATTTTCGCCTACGGAACCGCAGTCAAATACACGTAATTAGTAGACTCAATCGCTACCTTCAATCGCTGATAGAAGCATAGCTGCGGCTAATATTAATCTCGGGTCTAGTCCTGATGATTGGACATTATTGATGAATAACTTGTTTACAACTGGATTCATTCTTTGTGTGAAATTAACTTTACCTGCACCACTTACCGAAAGTACAAATTTTTGTGGTATCAGTAAATCAGCAAAGGGCACGAATCTACGGACTAAAACCAATAATCCACTATCTTCACTAATCTTTCCGATTTGATTACCAGAGGTGTCCAAGACTTTCCATGAATCTCTAAGCATGGATTTCAGACCTTCTCTTTTGAAACAACAAATTGCTTCTCCCGTCTGAGAATCAGTTATGTCATATCCTGCTCCAAAGTCTATTACACTTCGGGCTTTGATGCAGATTAACTCAGTGTTCTTATCTTCGTCTGTATAGACTCTGATATCCTCCTTCAACTTGAGTGCTTTCTGTTTACTGTATCCAATTAATTGCTGCATCGAGTCATCAGAATAGATGTGAAATTCTGCGCCTAGTAGTTTCAACACTTTTTGTCTCACCATGTAAGAATCTACTTTGTATAGGTCACTCATTAAGGCTCCTCGAAGAATGGCTAGACCGGGTCACCAATAAACGATTTGCCGTCCAAGATACTTGAAAATTGATTTATGGAAATCGGAATCATTCAAGAGAAAAGCCGAACACGCCCAATCCCTGACGCGACCCCATTGTGGTGTTCGAAGTCGGAGTTGATTGCATGCAGGGCGCGCCAATTACCAAGATTGAGCCAGAGATTGCCGCACGCTTGGCAAAACAGCGTTACCACCTAGTCGGCGAACATGGTGGAGTGAAAGTTTGTCACTGGACCAAGCAAAGTCTGATCGCCGATCGTTCTTGCTACAAGGGTACATTCTACGGAATAGAAAGTCATGGCTGTATGCAGATGGCTCCCAATGTCGATACCTGTAATCTTGCATGCACATACTGCTGGAGGGAACCACACTCTGATACACTTACCAAAATCGATGATGATCCTTACGAGTTATTTCTAGAATCCGTCAGAGCCCATAGACGCCTACTAACTGGATACGGAGGTAATCCAAAGGCTGACAGAGAAAAGTGGCTAGATGCACAGAATCCTAAGCACGTGGCGATTTCACTGAATGGAGAGCCTACACTATACTCCAGACTCGGCGAATTCCTAGAAATCTGCCACCAACATGGAGTCTCTACTTTCCTAGTGACCAACGGTTCTCTGCCCAAGGTTATCGAGGAACTAGATCCGCTTCCTACACAACTCTATGTCAGCGTAGATGCCCCAAATAAGGAAATCTTCAATCGACTTTGCAAACCTAAGTTTGATACTGCTGCGTTTGAGAAATTGGAAGAGACATTGGAGTTGCTTCCAAGTTTAGACACAAGAACAGTTTGTCGTCATACCCTGATTAAAGGAGAATCATTGGGTCATTACGAGGACTATGCTCGTCTGGACAATATTGCCGACCCAGATTTCATAGAAGCAAAGGGGTATGTGTATGTCGGAAATTCACGTTCAAATCACACGATTGAAAATATGCCGAGCCACGATGAAATTATGGAATTCAGCAGAACCCTCGCACCGATGGTAGGTCGCGAAGTTCTTTCTGATAGGAGAGAAAGTCGAGTCGCATTGATTGGAAAAGAAATGATTCCGGTTGTTCTTCCGGAAAAGGTTCGAGAATTGCCTGCAGATCTTGGAATTGCAAAGCCACAAAAATTCACATTACCAATAGCCTAATTGGAATTATTTTTCTCTCGAGGAATTATTTCCGACGGACCGATTCTATTTGCTCCAAATTCGTTTACATTACTTTCACTAGGGTATCCAACACAAATTCCACAGAGAAGAGAATAATTTTTGTTTATCTCAAATTCTTTTCTTACGGCATCTTCCCAAACTGCAACCGATCCTTGGGCACAGGTCCCCAGTCCTTTTGAATGAGCAGAGAGCATTAGATTCTGCATGAATAGTCCTGCATCAGAAGCGGCAAATTTGCCTAGACTTTTGTGCGTGAACACGAACAATTCAACTGGAGCACCGAAGAATTCGTAATTCCTCGCCCAAAATCCATCCCTTGCCTCTTTGTCGTCTCTTGGTATTCCCATATGAGTGAACATCTCTTTACCGACTCTTTGTGATCTTGGGAGCAAATCTTTGTGATATGACTTCACGACTAGCCAATTGCTAGTTGGTAGCCCCTTCCATCTCAGTAGCGCTTTTATTTTCCCAAACAAGCCCTCTCCTCTTGCGGTTTTTACCGCCTCAAATCTACTGAGAAATTCCTCAGAAAGACGGTCTCTGACGTCTCCTTTGGCAACTGCGACTACAAATGGTCGGGTATTACTCCAACTTGGAGATGTCAATCCTGCCGCGATAATTTCCTCGATTAGTTCGTCTGGAACAGGTGTTGGAAGAAAATCCCTAGTAGATCTTCGAGAAGCAGCGAATGAGTCGAAATCATCGGCATCAAACTCGCCCTTCATATTAATAGAAGAAAGCGATTGTTATTTCATATGTGGTATTGACTAAGACCTAAGTTCGATTGGAAAAAATGACTGTAATGAGCCAACTTGATGAATGGTCCTCAGAAGTAATCTCAGTAATGGCTGAGATACCTGAAATTTCACATCTAAATATCGCAGAGTTGCATAATGTTCCGCTTGGTCTTCTGCGGCGGAACGCTACACGATTACATGCAATCTGTAGGTATAACAAGGGTGTAAATAAAACCCAATCTCTTGGGCCGTCTGATGTCCGTTGTATCGATATTCATCCTGAAAGTCTAACCCCAGATTGGGAACGGTATGCTAAATTTTTGCTTTATCACGAATATTTGCATGCATTAGGATATTCGAATCATGGTAAAGAATTCAGACGTGTCGAGGCTCTGTGGCCCGATTATTCTGCAAATGAATTGGGTAAATCATTCTCAAAAATGCTACTTGAAAAAAGAGCAAAGTGGTTCTGGTTATGCCAATCCTGTGAAAGAAGACATCTCAGGTCGAGAAGAGGAAATGGAAGATATCGATGTAGAGAATGTCGGGTTGTACTCAAGGACATTCCTAATTTTTGAAAAGAAATACCCTCGCTCAAAATAAAATACTGAATTTTAGGTGGGGAAACATGGGGAAAATTTCCGCTGTTGATTTGTTCAGTTCTTGGGCAGAGATGGGTAAAGATGAGGGCATGGAAACTGGTCACGCAGCTAGTGTTGAATTTATGATATCAAAATCAATACCGAAACTAAATGGTGATTTTTCTGCAATCGATATTGGATGTGGAAATGGATGGTTGGTGAGAAAATTGAATACATTCGAGAACTGTCTTCAGTGTACCGGTATCGATGGTTCAGAATCGATGATTGCTAAGGCAAAAAGTATTGACTCGGATGGAGATTATTTTTGTCAGAAATTACCTGGTTGGGCGCCTGATGAAAAGGTCGATTTAGTGATTAGCATGGAATTTCTCTATTACCTGAAGGAGCCCTTGGAATTCCTGTCTAAATTAAACAATAACTGGCTAAATGAAAATGGGATACTGGCTATTGGAATTGATCATTATCTTGAAAATACCAGCAGCTTATCTTGGTCGGAATCCCTTGGAGTTTCCATGACTACGCTATCAATTCAAGAGTGGACAAAGGGATTTGAGGATGCTGGGTTTTCTAATATTGAATTGTATCAATATGGCGCCAAAGAAAATTGGGCTGGAACTTTGGTTATTGTTGGTCAGAAATAGGAAAATTTCCCGAATCAAAGGGTAGCCTCTGATTCAGGCCGAAGTGATCGAATAATCAAGAGTGATTAGTTCGACCAAATACTCGACCTCTTCGCCATCATCTGTATGTGAACATCCGAGTCCTCCACCAGAATCAACAATCACAGTAACGTCGAGTGTGTAAACTCCCAATCCGGCATCACCAACGTCTAGTCCGTTATTGATATCGGACTTAGATACGCCACTAACGTTTCCAATCATAGAAGCATTGAACCATTCGACTTCAACGACATGGGATGATACACCGGTGCCAGAATTTTGACCACTCGCTGATGTATTGTGTTCGTTGTGAACTACCGTTCCGGTTATTGTATCGGGGTCTGGATTTGAAGCGCCTGGTGCGGCACAACCCAAACCAGAACTGGTTTCGTCTTCAGAGTATGTTAGAGTTACTCTAACTCCGACAATATTGAGATCTTCAGCATCATCAACAGCGTCTGTATGCATCTCTACGGTTAATGTCTGGCCATCATTTACGTAATCGATACCATCTGCTAATTGCTCACTACCAAATTCTGCCGCTACCAACCAATCTCCCGAAGGACCTCCATCAGATTCCAAAGAATCAGGGCCAGCGAATATGTAGCTTGCCTCGACTACCGTCACCGGGGCTAGTACAACGAGTGCGCCTATTGCTATTGTTTTGAAATCCGGCAAGTCAAATCGACCTAGTGGAGAAATGTCCGAACTGCGTAATTGATTCATCAAAAAGTGGGTAAAGAATGCTGCACCCATACCAGGAACTGATGGGAATATATCATCACCAAATCCACTGAGTGACCACAATATCACAGTGACCAATGCTGCTAACATCATCGCCATAGTGTGGTTTGTATCTGGCTCATAACCGGCCCATCGAATAATCAGAATAGGGACGAAAATGGAACCTAAGCCATAGACGGCGAGAACAACTAATGCGAATACAGAATCTCCGCCGGGGACATACAATCCGAATATCGAAATCGCTGTTGCAAAGGCCGCTATGACCAATGTTACAATCTTAGTTTTCTTGTGATCTTGGCTAATTTGTGGCATCACATCATCAGTGAATGCAGCAGTACAGGCGAGCACCTGACTATCCGCAGTTGACATTGTAGCAGCGAATATCGAAGCCAGGATTAGACCAACCCAAAATGGCCCCAGCGTCTCCATAGCGAGCATTGGTAATCCAAGTTCTGGATCAAAATCAGACCCAGTGAAAACTACCCGACTAGCCAATCCTATGATGACCATAATCAGTAGGAAAGGAGTTTGCCAAGCGAAGAACCAGAGCATTGCTGTTTTCCTGTCTTCATCAGTTCCTAGAGTCATAACTCGTGATACTACCTGAGGTTGTCCCGCAACGCTAAGCCCTCCTAGGAAGAATGCAAATATCCACAACGTAACTCCAAAGTTAAGGTCGGCAGGTACGATACTAGTTAGATTTGCATTTTGTCCTTCTAAGCCATCATGTAATCCGGAAAATCCACCAACTTCTCCTAAAGCAACATAACAGAGTAAGCTTGAACCAATTATCATGACGCTTGATTGAGCTGCATCTGTCCAAATAGAAGCCCGAATCCCTCCTGCATAACAGTACGCGACGACTAGAACAAATCCGATTAGAATACCAATTACTTCTGACCATCCAAGCATAACATAGAGTGCTTTTCCTCCACTGGTTAGTTGGGCTGCAGCATATACTGCTAGGAATAGAACAGAAAGAACAGCAGCAAGTTTTGCCTCTGGGGAACCCGTTACATCGGAAACCAAAGAGGAAAGAGAACGAACACCTCTTTCGTTTGCTGCCTGTTGAATGAACTTATACAGCCAAATCCATGCAACGATTTGGCCTACCATTGAGCCAAGACCAATCCAGATAATCGAGTATCCCATCGTGTATGTAAATCCGATGAAACCGATGAACATGTATCCTGAATTCCACGTACTTACCGCGGATAATGCGGCCAATGCAGGATGCATTCCACGGCCTGCAACAAGATAGTCATCGGTCGTGTCTTCCTTGACCCACATGCTGGCTAATCCAATACCAGCAAAGGCACCCATGAATAGAAGGAATGAGGCTACTAGGACTAGGTCCATCGGACTTAGGGGTGGGTTGGTTCACTATCAACGATGGGGCTAATCTGCCTCAAATTATCCAATCAAGCTTGAACCATAGGTCTGCTAGAACCACAGGAAGGACATTCCTGTTCCTCACTTTCTCCATATTCATGCTTGCAAGCAGGACATGTCGACGATAGAACGAATTTGTTTTCTATTGTAACTTCGACCTTCTCATCATCGACTCTTTCGAAATTCATTATGTCCCTTTCTATTTCTTTGATATCAAATCGGCCAGGGCCACCTATCTTCAACAAAACATCAGGAGGTAGAGATATGGTTCCCGAATCATCTACGATTAATTCTCTCGAATCTGACAAGTCACCAATGTCAACGTTAGTTCCGTGTTGTGCAATGAAGCGACCTTCGCGTAGCTCAAGGGATCGCTCACAGAAGGAAGCTACCTCTCTGTTGTGCGTGACAAGTAGGAAAGCGACGTCCTCTTCCTCGTGCAATTGTCTGAATAAATCTAGGACCTCTCGACTTGTTATCGGATCGAGAGCACCTGTAGGCTCATCCGCCAAAATCAGTTTAGGGTCTGTAATCAAGGCTCGAGCGATTGCTACTCTTTGCTGCTCTCCTCCGGATAATTCCTCTGGCATACCATACGCTCTTTCTGCCATTTGTAATCTCTCCAATAGAGCAAGAGCTTTTCTTCTTGCAGGTCTAGCGAGTTCTCCTTGATGTAACAATGGCTGAGCAACATTATCGACAGCATTTAAATGAGGCAATAAATTTGAATCTTGGAAAATAAATGAGACTGTTTCTTGCCTTAGCTTGACCAAATCGGGACCAGTAAGTCTAGTCATTCTCTTGCCACCTAATTCAACCGAACCTGCCGAGGGTTTCATCAAGCCTCCAAGGCACTTTAGCAATGTCGACTTTCCAGATCCTGATGGTCCAACTACTGCTACTGCTTCACCTTCGTACATGGTCATGCTGAGGCCCCTTAGAGCCACGACATTCCCATCTTCTGCATTAGATTCATAGATGTGATATAGCGAATTAGCACGTAGTATTTCTTGTTCTGAATCCATTACTTCACTCCCCCTTCAATACAGTAGCCAAATCCGAATCTAGGGCTCTGCGAGTAGTGAATAGCAGAGAACCCACTACAGCCATGAAGACCAATCCATTGACTAAAACAATCTCAAACCAAGGCCAAGCAAGGTCTCTGTCTATCGGGGCACTTTGGCCCAAGAATAACTGGAAAATGAATCCGAATACTCCGAAGAATCCGTTGAAAGATTGCGCTACGGCGAGACCCAGAGTCACACCTAGTATCATGCTGACTAACAGAATAGACATGATCTCGAACAACACTAATCGAACTACCTGATTTGGACTAGCTCCAATTGCCTGAAGAATAGCCAATTCTCTCTTTCTCTGGCTTAAAACCAGAGAAAGGAAAACGAAGGCAGAAGAAATTGAGGCCAAAGCTGCGACAACGAACATCATGCTTAGTAACCCAGGAGTTCCGAAAATCAGACCTCCATTTCTCTCATTCTGTTCGTGTGCTGTCGGCCAATCAGACGCTGAGACAACTCCCTGCCGGCTCTTCAGGTCTGCTCCTAAAGTCTCGAGTGCATCCTTGCAACTTGCTTTTGATTGATCGCAAAGTTCGAACATCCAGGTCGAGGAGCGGTAGGAGTTTGCAGTGGAGTCTCCAACTAGTTGACGATAAGTGCCCTCTCCAATAACAATCACGGCATTTGTCTCGGCAGCAGAAAATCCAGGAACCCACTGATGCCGTCCGGCAAAACTCACCGTAGCTTCACTACTTCCAGTTTCTACAGGAATCCCAAATTGATTCAATTCGTAACTCTTGTAAACTAACGTGATTGATGACCCTAGGATTGGATCATCAAGAGAGTCTTCGGCAAGATTGCCCGCGGTGTAACCGCTGCCACTCAGTGTATCAGCGAGAATATCTATGTCATCTCCGGGTATGGCTTGTTTGTCCCAAATCAAAGTCTCTTCATGTCCATCGAAGACAACCCAAGTCAAGAGCGGAACACCCGTATCTTTTGTTTGAGTGAAAATAGTGCCAACAGATGTCATTGAAGAAATATCAGAAATATCGTTATCATTGATTATTTCAATAGATTGCATGACTCGATTTTGAGCCTCTTGTTCGGTTAGCGCAGTGTCGAATTGTATCTTCAGGTCTGCGCCATTCTGAGCGTTTGTGGTCCTCTCGTCAACCAGAGTCCCAGTGTGTCCTTGAACTGCGGCTAGGGTGACTATCGACAAGGTCAGAAGTAAGATTAGAGACAATCTGCTAACTGACTGGCTTGAACCTGAACCACTTAATCCTCTGCGAATATCAGAAATCGCTGGTGACCATCCAAAGAGCTTATTGAGAATTTGAGGGCCTGTAGCTCCAATCTGAGATAGAACTAGTGCACCACCAATCCACAGGAAGAATGGACCCAACAACAACACAACTGCATTTACAATGAAATTGGTTATGATTCCTGAACTTCCCCAAATCCAGAATCCTCCATTAGATTGAATCCAACTCTCAAGGAGTGCGAGTGAGCCAACTGCAAAGGTAAGCCAATGTAGTAGATAGTATGGTTCTCGGTCTCTGTTGACTTTCCTAACACCTTCATCTATTTCCATACTTAGGAATTTTCTGGTGGTAACCCTACCACGCCAGTATGCAACCCCGATAGTTAGCAAACCAACAACGAAAGTTGAACCCCCACTCAGGATTGGATTTACATCTACATCACCGGCATCGGTAAACCTCAGGAAACCAACAGCTCTGAGTACAATCTCTACCGATGCAGTGGCTAGAACAAATCCTAAAGCCCAAGCAATTGTACCTATTGCAAATACTTCGATAATCATCATTCTTCCGAGGGTTTTCTCTGTTCCTCCAATTACTCTTTGGATTGATACTTCCCTTCTTCGTTGTTCAAGAGAGAGAACAAGACCATAGGCCAGAACAACGAAAGAAAGTGCTACAATTGGGATTACAAGAATGTAATCAAACACTTGGATAATCCCCAAGAATATATTCAGGAATGTGATTGTTCCTGAGATTAGGTCATTGTATTCGACAGAGATTAGAGCAAAGTCTCCCTTCTCGCAGGTTAATTCCAATTCACCTTTAGTTGCTTCAAGTAATTCAGATTCTGTGAAGTCTCCTGCACAAGCCCCAACTGAATACAATCTAGGAAGAGTTGCATCCTCCACTACGAAAGATTCGTTTGTTGTTGGATCAACTAGTGTCAAATCTCCCTTGACATTCTCCAAGTCATCTTTCAAATTACTGAGCCAATTGGTAGCATCTCGAGTGGATGTTGTAGGAAGTTGATTCCTATCGACTGCGAGACCCAAGTAAGCATGATCCTTCTGCATTAATGTCAATTTTTGTTCATCACTAAGTACAGAATCTGTGACCATCACTGGATGAAACAATAGGGTTGGATTAGCAAAATCTCCTTCTTCATAGACTCCTGCTATGGTCAAATTCGTTACAGTAAAACTCTCCAAACAATAGATTCTTCCAACTTCTAGATTACTATCAATTGTACCCTGACATTCTTCAAACACCTTCTCTGCCTGATCAAATGTGTATGTCCCATTGACATATGAGAATGTAAGAGACGAAATCGTCTCATTTACTTCAGCCCCTGCAGCACTAGCAATTTTTGAGGGGAGTATCACCGATCTATTTGCCTCAGCATCGGCAGCACTATTCGGCCATTCCCCAAAAATCAAAGATTTAGCATGACGGTCTGCTAATTCACCATCCCAAACCCCCGACCCATAGAATCTAATTATTCGACCATCATTTATTGGTGGACCGTTTTCGAATGCTTCGGGATAATCCCAACTAACATTGCCCCAATCTGCAGACGTTCCTGTAGCGGAAACGACATTCAGAGGTTGAGGGACTGCAAAGCTATCATCGAAAAATCCGCTTATTCTAATCCCTTGTCTACCGTAGACTATGGCGCAATCAGAAAACTCTTCCATGTCAGTTAGGTCATCACAAAGCGATTCCCATAAAATCGAATCATTTGTCCTTCCATCCCAACTACCTCCTGGGTCTTTCTGAAAATCGAGTTTTGCATCGAATACCTCGCCTTCAAGTGAGAATTGGAAAAAACCCTGATTCAAACCCACTGCATAGGCTAGAACGGTGGTGATTACGAGAGAGGAGAGAAATACGCCAGCGAAAATTGCAAGACCTCTCTCTCTCGCTCGCCAGGCGCTTTTGACGGCCATGGAAATATTGTTAGGAGCCGCTAACCAAGTAGTTTTGAATCCTGAATAAAATTTCTCAATTCGCTCATTAACTGAGACTTTTTCTTTGACATAGGAAGGATCTGAAGCATTCTTGGCCATGTTCCTTAGCCATTCACGAAGCTTCACGCTCAAGTTCAAAAATCCTATGAAAACTAGCAAGAATACCCATGCAAAAATCATTGTAGGAATTACTTCAGAGAAGAGCGACTGTAGTTCCATCATGCACCCTCCTCAATTCCCCATGCAGATCGTATGTCCGAGGCTGCAGTGAGCCCGTCTTTGAGAAGTAACATTCTATCTGCTCTTGAGGCTAATACCGGGTCGTGAGTTACCATGAGGACAGATATTCCATCGTTCTTACACAAGTCCTGGAATAAATCTAGAATTTCTTCTCCACTCTTTACGTCGAGATTTCCTGTTGGTTCGTCTGCGAGAATTAGTGGCCTTGAACCAGATATCGCTCTAGCAACTGCTACCCTTTGTTGTTGGCCACCGGATAATTGGTCAGGGATGAATTCCATTCTATCTCCAAGACCAACTCTTTCCAAGGCCGTCCAAGCCCTATCTTCTGCTTCTTTTGCAGACATGCCAGAAAGTTCCAGACTGAAGGCAACATTGTCCAATGCACTCAATCGATCTACTAAATGGAAATCTTGGAAAATCCAACCCACACCGTTCCTTCTGACATCGACTACCTTGTTTGGTGATTTGATTCCATAGTCGAAGTTCTCAAGAGTGATATTTCCAGAATCTGCTTCAAGTAACCCACCAATGATATTGAGTAAGGTGCTCTTTCCACATCCGCTAGGGCCCATTAGACTGACCAACTCTCCTTTTTCGACATTCAGATTGATACCCTTGAGGACCTCTAGACGCCTCCTTCCTGAGCCAAAGCCCTTTCTTAGTTCCTCTACGGATAGCACATTTTAGCGTCTCGTAATTGCTTTTTAATGAGTTGTATATTTAGAATCGGGAATATACTTCTGCTAAACTATTTCCATAGGCTCTCAATCCATTGGTTTTCCGTATATTTTCAATGGCTTTTTCATCAGGAAATCTCGGTACTTTACCTGCCCTAATCCAATCCCCATGAATTTGTATAAAATGTTCCATCCATTGACGTGGATCCTCCGATTTACAATCCAAACTTGGACAACCTGATGCAGAGGCATGAAGCTCAAGATTAGGATGGTATGGATTACCCTCTGCAATTATCAAGACTTCAGAATGTTGCAATAGGGCGATTATTCGGTCAGTCTCATCCAATAGTTGCTCCATCTTATTAGAATGCAGCATAACAAAATTGCAATCGGAAATTATCCCTTTGTCCAATTCTGCAACTAGAACTTGAAAATCAGAATCTGTTCCAACACAAACCAGCATTTTCGAATCATCGTCGATGGACGCTAACAAATCCCTAGATTTGGGATTTGATTCTGGAGAAAATGCGTCAACATCGAGACAAGTTCCAATTTCCCAAGTCTCAGATTTAAGTTGAGAAGAAAATACTCCGGATTCCACTAGCACCAAATCTAGTAGATCTAAGTCATCGACCATACGAGAAGATAAGTCTGGGCTATCGATGAACAACGACCCAACTGCAGGATATGATCGATTTATTCTTGCGAATGAGGCGGACTGAGGGTCGACAAAGTGCACTAAGTCAATTCCACCAATATCCAAGGCGGCCTCTAATTCAGAGGAACTCCTAACCGTTCCCGCCTTTGTCCAGAAGGGTACCCTTGCTCGATTTAGTGCGTCAGCAATCATCAGGTGCCCATATGACTCCTCTCCCTCGGGCTCAGTAGTTGCGAGGAGGACCCTCTTCATTGACTGGAGGGAATCGTTGGAGAATATGACCTAAGCGGGTTGTGAATCAAGATATTTGTCTGATATATATGGTGTCAGGAGTTCCGCGTCGTTTATCAGAACAGGAACTGGGAGAGGTGCAATGGCCTCGGCTGAGGGTGCGCCTCTGCGCGTGCTAATCGTCCATGTTTGGTTCTGGCCACATGTTGGTGGTGGAGATCAACATGTAGAAATGTTAGGTCGCGAATTAGTCAAGTTAGGCCATGAGGTGACCGTTTGGTGTGCAGATATTCCAGAACACGAAGAAAAACTATTCCAGAGGGGAGGTATCAACGTGGTTCGTCTGTCTCCGAGCAGAGTACTCGCTGGAGTGGATCCAGTTGTGTCTCTTGATGGATTATCTATGGATGAATTCGATATCGTTCACCTACATGACACACTACCCATATTGATTAGAAAATCATTGAAAATGGCTCAAAATACTGGAGTTCCGGTAGTAACTACTTACCACAATGATTACATTAAACACGGATTAATTGCAAATTCGATTAAATCGATTAGATGGTCCATGCAAGGTAGGAAGACCTTGCATTCAAGTAAAGCAAGAATCGTATTGACTGGTTACTTTGAGAAACTACTCCGAAATAAGGGAGTGAAAGGTCCTATCGATGTTATTCCAAACGGATTTTCGGCGATATATGAGGATGCTGAAAGACCCAATAAATTGGGTGAACTTGGAGACCGAAAATTGCTTACATTTGTTGGAAGACTAAGCGAGCAGAAAGGTTTGGATGTTCTGATGGATGCTTGGAATTTGCTTGCCGAAAGTTCAGACCCAGGATTCGACCTAGCAATAGCTGGGAAAGGAGAACTCGGTGATTGGTTAACAGAACGTGTCAATAATTCTGCCGAAAATCAAGCAATACACCGACTCGGATTGGTCAGTGAAGGAGAAAAGCGTTGGCTACTTGAAAACTCAACCGGTATTGTAATTCCCTCACGCTTCGAGGGTCTTCCAACGGTTATGCTAGAAGCGATGTATGCAAACGCCCCAGTAATCATGGCAGATGTGAATGATCTCGGACGATTGGTTACCGAGCCGAAGGCTGGATTCTCGGTCGAGGCTGGAAACTCAGTGCAACTGGCTGATGCTATGGCCCAGCTTATTTCAGTGAGTGCTGAAGAATTGGAGAATCTTGGAAACGCAGGGCACGAGGCATCAAAATCCTACATGTGGCCAGTCATATCAAAGGATGTACTCGCCGTATATAGAAGAGTCTTGGAGGAATCGAATTGACAGAGACTCGATCGGAAAAACCGAGTCTATTAGTCGCCAAAGGCACCTTTGAAGCGATGCGAGGTGCTGAACGGGATTTAATAAGAAATTTACCGGCATTGACTAAATATTTCGATGTTACAATGGCAACATTAGAATCTTCAAAAGAACTCAAGCAGTGTTGTAAGGATAACGCAATTCCTTTACTCAAACCAAAAATTCCATGGCAAAAAAAATCTGCAACATTGTCTAAATTATGGAACACTGACCTAAAAAATTCAACAACGGCTTGGAAAGGGATTGCTGGACTGAATGAAGCCCTGGCAAGTACCGATGCGGTTCACCTAGTAAGCGGAGACGGTTCACTTGGATTGATCCGACTTGTACCCAAGAAAACCCCATTTCATCTACACATGCTAGAACCTCATCGCGGTCTATACGAGGATGTCCTTCATCTCGGAGTAGATGGCAAACCAAAGCGCAATCTGTCAATCACTAGATTTGCTTTATCCAAGGCTAGACGAGATGACCGTAGGGTAATTTCAGCTTTCTTAAAACGTCCAAATTCAAAGATAAACGGTAATTCAACTTATAGTGCTGAAAGAATTCAGGCCGTTTACGGTTGTGATGCAGGATTTATTCATCCAAGTGTGGATTTTTCAGAATTCACTCCAGAAGCGACCGAAGAAGAAAATCAAGCATGGATTGAATTTGATGAATTGCCAGACCCTCCCTGGGTGACCACCATCGGTCATGCTGGCTGGGTAAAGGGTGGTTGGGAAACTATCTCGATGTTGGCAGGAAGCGGGGTCGGACTGGTTTTGGTAGGCGGAGGAGTCTTCGAAGAAGTAGAAGGCCTTCATGACCATGCAAATGCTAGAGGTGTCAAATTGTGGACTCCGCCGCGTCTTTCAAACCTGCAATTGACTGGATTAATGCGACGTTCGGTCGCGATTGTAAGCATGGCCCACGGCGAGCCGTTCGGACTTGCCCCGATCGAAGCGTTTGCTGTAGGAACTCCAGCCCTATTTGTAGACGAAGGAGGATTCCAAGATACAGTAGAAAATGGAGTCAATGGTAGGCTTCTTCCTCGTGAAGATCCAATAGCTTGGCAAGAGGCTCTAAATGAGGCACTGGATACCGACGTGAAAAAGAAATGGGCTGAGGCTGGAAGACAGAAAATCACAGAATTGGACCTCTCTCCTGATTCTCATTCTAGGCGTATCTTTGAGGTCTTTCAAGAACTCAATAATTCCTAGTTTAAAATTAAACGAGAGAACGAACCGTTCATACCGTAGGTAGGAACGCAGATCAGCATGGTCGATGATGAGTCGATGAATAACAACAAACGAGCCAGCCAACTTGCAGTTGCTGTCGGAATGCTACTTTTCGCTTCGGTAATTTTCGGAAGTGGAGTATTGGGGGACTCAGGAGAAAATAGTCTTACCGACCAAAATGACCCTGGGGAAGAAACTGATTCTAACCCAAATTCAGACCGCCCTGAATTGTCGCCTGACGACAGAGATGTCGCCTTGGATTCAATGCAATGGGAAGATTGTATGAGGGATGAAATGCCTCGTCAGCCACTAACCGATCAAAGACCTAACATGCCTACAGACAGGCCAGACTCAACTGTACCCAGAGACATGACTTCCGAGGATAGAGAAAGATTAGCGGCTACCGGAATTGGAATTGATCGAACAGAGGATCGAGACCCCTGCATGGGGATGTTCCGCGGTGAAGGTCCAGATATGATGGGAATGAACGGGATGTTCGGCCCAAATCAAGATCTTCACTCAATGTTCTTCCAGATGTGCCAGGCCTGGGTTCAATCTGAATTCTGGGGTAATATCGACAATATGGAACGGACAGAAGATGGGTCAGTATCCATAACCACCTACGCAGCAGATGGTACGACTTCAACCGATACACTTTCTTCAGAAACTGTGCGGGTAATGAACGCCGCATTGGTGCCGTTAGTTGACGGATGTGTGGCGATGATGGGATCGATGTTGATGAATACAGGTATAGGAATACCAAATGGTCACTACGGCGGAAATTTGCACCATGATTGGCAAGATTGTGAAGATGGAGACTTGAATCATTGGGACGATGAATGGGATGAAAATTACAACTGGGATGGAGAATCTGAAGATGGTAGTCATTCTGATGAGGATGGCTGGGGAGGTGAGCCAAGGACCAGAGATAGCAATCAAAATGATCGTCGAGATTTCAATCGAAACCCATGCGAAGAGAATGATTGGGACAATGATTGGAATGAAGATGACTGGAACCATGAAGATGAGGATTACTTTTGGGAAGACTATTGGGACGATGAAACAGGTACCTACCACGAACACTGGTCATCAGAGGAAGGAGAATTTTGGCTTTCAGAGAATTATCACTCTTGCTGGGGAATCCTAGAATGGGTAGACCCTAATGGCAATGAAGTGTATGAGGAGTGGGAACTTGACGAGTGTGAGGTCTCTGAAGATCAACACGAGGATGAGTCAGAAGAAGAATCGGACGAAGGGAATGAGTCAGACGAAGAGGAAGATACCCCTTGCAACACGCCTGATTGCGAAAGCTCAAACTAAATGCAGGGATGAATCTCTTATTCTGTCAGACGACCGGCTGTAGGGCCGAATCTGAATGCCGCAACCATTGCGGCTAGTCCAAGGATAAGTAGCACTACAGAAATCCATTCGTTAACAACTACTGAATCATCAAACTCAGGCCAAAATGGTAGGATATCCATAGTTGATTCACCAAGAGTCATCTTTGCCCCAATTGAGCCCAAAACAGTGATGCTTGCAAGTGCCCCGAGAGCAGAAATTACTTGCAATAATGAAAGTCTAGAATCACTCCAAACTTCCGGGCCAAATCTCCAACGACCGATTACCATCGAAGCAAGGAATCCTGTTGTTAATCCAGCAAAGAGGAATTTGTTGTAGCTCATTGCATCGCTAGCTGGATCTGACATCGCCATTGTCCCAGAAAGAACTGCGATAGGAAGCAGAGGAAGTGCTGCGATTGCAGCAATGTAAGATGCAGTATCAAGATGAGCTCGGGCATCCCTCGCCCCAACAAAGTAATTTGAGACCCAAGCCGCTATTGCGCATAGACAAGCGAGGGTTGCAATACCAGTTGTTAGACCGACTACCAAATGATGTAAGGTCTGAGAGAACATTACTCATCACCTCCGAAATCTGGATCATCAACCCATTCTTCTTCCACAGGGTCCCAAAGTAACCCTGGATGTTCATCGTACTTCAGAAGACGTGCTCTATATGCCGCATCTTCATCCAATGTTGATTCCTCAACTGCTGATTCGACTGGCGGATCCTCGGCTGCCTCCACTTCTTCTGTTTGATCCAATTCATGCTTCCTTTTGGCTGGTTGTAACAGTCCTTGAAGGCTTACCATAAGTGCGACTATCATGAATGCCCCTGCAAATCCTTGAGCCCTAGCACCCATCAAACTACCATCGAATAAAGGCGGAACAGTTCCCATCGTCAGCCAAGGCTGAGTCACATCAAACTCACCATTCGAGGTAGTTACACGATAGACAATTCTTCCATCACCCATGGTCGCAGGCAGGTGTACTAACCATTCATTTTCCATCCCTGCTTCGACAGTTGCAGGATGAGTCATTGATTCTCCTTCCAATTTCCATTCAACAGAAATTTCTGTGGTATTTTGAGTCAGCACACTAACAGGAGATGTGTCGCCTGTAACTCGGTAATTTGGCGCACTCCAATCAAGAGCAAAGCCGGGTAGGTTATCAGGCACTGGGTCGATTGAAATCGAGTGAGGATCAGATACTCCAAGATAGGCGAGGCCTTGATATCCAGCTCCGTGATGGATCGCTACGATTAGATCTGTATCACCGACTTGTTCGGGTGCTGTAAGTACCCAACTTAGGCTAACCACACCATTTGTTGGAACAATTACTTCGACATAGTTTACTGTCGTTCCAGATGGATCCTGAATAATATTCCAACCTTGATCTTCAGGGTTATCTCCATTTCCATTAGTCGAAGATAGAAGAAATACACCTAGGATTCTCGAAGGTGAAATCAAATCAATCTCAATTGTTGTATCTAATTGGTAGGCGGTTCCTGTGAACGCAGTATTTCCTGATGTAATCGAAATAGTTGCCGTGGAAGGGGCACTCAGTGAAGGGTCCCCGTGGCAAGAACCTCCACAAACGAAATCCCTGTTTGAGTCACCATTACCACCAGGATTAGCAACAGTACCTTGGGTTGCAATTAGCATTAGAGTAATCGTAGCAAGAGCGATATTTCTACCACGCATCAGGCATCCCTCCTTCGACCGAACAAAGTTATCCCAATACTCGCCAGGCCAACCAGTAGCATGATTATCGTCAAGGGTAATGACATCGCAGAAATTGAACCAGTAGGTTGGACATCTATGGAATTAGGGGCTTGTGAAGCATCAACACTGGCGGTATTATCCGTCTCAAAGAGCCACAAGACCTCGAGACTGTCAACCTCTGCGGTTACTGCGTAGTAGAGAGTAGAAGCTACCGGAGCAGTTTCACTCCAAAATAACTCGGTAGTCTCTCCAACAGGTTCTAGGTCTGTGACTAATGCTTCTCCATTTGCGCCATGTTCAGAGGAGATGAATGGACTGCTTGAACGATATATTCGGAAATTAGTTTCACCTTCTGTCCATTCCCAAGATAGTTCCACTTCACTACCAGAAAGTGTCGCTGAAAGGTCACTCACCGTAGTCACATCCCCGAATGTGATGTATGACACACTTGTACTAGTATCTCCCATATCATCGACTACGGTTAGCATTACAGAATGAGCACCGGCTCCCAACTGCACATTGACTATCTCGCCGGTTAAACTGACTCCATTTACATCCCACATGTGGTGAATAATATCTCCATCGATATCTGTTGACATCGAAGCATCGAGGGTGATAAATGCTCCAGCAATAGGTGGTTCAGGAGAAGTCGATATCATCGCAGTGGGTGGAACATTAGCAATTTCGATTTCTAATTCAGAAATTGTCGATAGACCCCACGGATCACTCGCTGTAACGGTCACAATCCAAGATTGTCCGGGTTCTAGCCTATCTGCGGGTATTGCTAGAGTATCTTCTAGATCCGGCACTGAGAACCCATTGCGAGCCCAAGAAATATGGAAAGAAACTGGTTCTCCATCTAGGTCTGCAGCCGAAGCATAAACAACCAATGATTCTAGGGAGGTGGCTGGTAATGTTGGAAGAGGAGGCATTTCACTTACATCTCCTGTAAATCCAGCATCACCATTTCCAAGATAGACCATCATGTCACCCGGAGCTCCATTCTCAATCTGTCTTGAGGTGGTTTTCATCGAGGTTCCCAAGTCGTCTCCGTCACCTGGAACAACTTGTACAGACCAACTCTGGTCTCTAACAGTCTCAGAGGCTGGAATTTCAGTCATACCGTCGTATTCCCTTACCCATTCGCCATCAACCCACCAACGAATTTGGCTGTTCATTTCCGAATCTCCATCGACATCACTTTGTTCCCAAATGACACTGAGATTCATCGAGGTGGTTAATTTCCCAGAAGGTAACATCTCAATCGATTCCACTTTGGGAGGAGTATTGAGAATTATCAAATCCTCACTCTCAACCCAATTCGACCACAGTAAGCCATCACTTACTCTTGCTTTAGCGGTCCAAGTCTCTCCCTTGGAAGTGGATTCGGATAGTACATCGGTTAGATCATTGTATGCAGATACTTGAACTCCGTCTCTAAACCAACGAATCTCAGTAGATTGAACTGTATCACCGTCTGGGTCAGTCCAACCGACGTTAACCTGCAATGAATCATCAGTTCGAGCATTCCCAACTGGAGAGACGTAAACTGTGGCAATAGGTGGGTTATTCGATGAACCGATTACAACAACCCCTGTGTATACGATTTCACCAAACTCATCACCATCGTTAGGTTTGACTGAGGCTTCCCATTGATCTCCACTACGAATCATCAACGGAGAGACGCTATCCACGTCATCTAATTCAGGTATTCTAGCCCCATCGAGATACCAGCGAATCTCAGTCCCTTGTTGTGGTTCTCCATCTAAATCAAAGTACTCGTAGTCCAATACTAATTCATCGGTATCAATGGGATTCTCAGGAGTAAGTTCCAGATTCCTCGCTATTGGAAGTGTATTGTTTATTGTAACAGGTCCGATAGTAACCGGTTCACCTTGGTCAGTACCATCCTTTACCGTAACTGTGCATGTCCATTGTTGACCTTTTGCAAGCCAGGTCTGAGATACCGAAGTTTGGTCATTTAGGTCTCCCACATTGTTTCCATTTAATTTCCAGCGGATTTGAGTTCCTTGTTCTGAATCTCCATCTGCATCATAGTAGGTGTAATCCATAGCCAATCCTGTGGCCTTCGTTGGTTCGCTAGGCACGAACCAAACAGAAGAAGCCTCTGGAGGTGTATTTGTCGAACCTGAACCCTCACTAGATTGGAATGTCGTAGTCGCCCATCCATCACCAGAAACAGCACCATTACCATTCACAGCGTTAACTGCAAGAGTGAAGGTTACGGTACCTGACCCAGATGAAGGTGCAGTCCAGTCTAACGACCAGCTTCGATAGTCAGGGAATTGATGAGTTCCTTGATTTCCTGCTGAATTAACTTGGGTATTCATGATACCGAATCCAGTTGACAGAGTACCATCTGATACTAGAAGATTGAATCCTCCATTTGTACCGGAAACACCTCCATTCATTCCGAGATTTAGGGAGTAAAGTTGTCCTGGTGTGTATGTTGCAGGAAAATTGTGAGTTGGGGTCAAACTTGAATCTGGAGAACTGCCGTGACAATTACAGCCACTAGATGAATTGTATTTCCCACTACTATTAGCGATAGCCACCTGACTCGATGAAATTAGCATGGTTAGTAAGACAATTGCTAGCAATCGCCGCGTATGTTGCATAAACTGTCCACATGAGACTGTGATAATAGTTGATTGGGTGAAATTTTTGATTCGACTCCACCGGTCCGAAGGACCGGAATCGGTGGTTTCATTGGTAGGTCTCGGCTCGCCCGGCCATGCGACCTATCGGAAGTGTAGCAATAATTGGTGCAGGAAACATGGGCTCGGGAATCGCGCAAAAATCTGCCCAAGAGCAATTCGATGTACAGATGGTTGACCGAGAAGAACAATGGGTTGAACGTGGTCAATCGATTATTGCCAATTTTCTGGATGAAGCGATTGAAAGGCGAATCTTTCGCGAAACTGAGGCAGAGCAAATCAAAGCTAGAATCACTGGTGTTGTTGGAACCGAAAACGTTGCCAAGGATACCGATCTTGTTATCGAGGCTGTTTTCGAAGACTTCGATATCAAAACCGCTGTGTTCTCGACCCTCAATGAGGTATGCGACGAAGACACAATTCTCGCTTCGAATACCTCCTCTTTGAGCGTCAATGCTCTTGCCGAAGCGACCGGTAGACCAGATCGCTTCGTTGGTTTACATTTCTTTTACCACCCAGCCAAAAATAGGCTAATCGAAATAATCCCCGCTGAAACTACATCAAAGCAATCCCTAGACGCAGTTGAGCAATATTGCAAAACAATGGGTAAGGTCGTTATCATCTGTAAAGATCGACCTGGTTTCGTTGTAAACCGCTTCTTTGTTCCTTGGCTAAACGAAGCCTGTTTGTTATTACAAGAGGGAGTTGCTAGCGCAGCGGCAATCGATGCGGTTGCAGAAAAGGCATTCCGAATAGGAATGGGCCCATTTGCCCTGATGAATTTGACAGGGCCCCCTATCGCCTTGCATTCTACCGATTACTTAGCCGAACAATTGCATTGCCCTAGATATACAGGTGCTGCGAATCTCAGAAAAATGGTCGAAGATGGTGAAATATGGGATATTGGTGAAGATACTCAATGTGGAGATGAGGCGGCGGCGATTATTCGCCAGCGATTAATGGGGCAGGTTTTCGCAGTATCAGCCCAGATTGTCGAGGAAGAAATCTGTTCCATGGAAGATGTGGATCGTGGGGCGAAAGTAGGATTACGTTGGGCTCTAGGGCCTTTCGAAATAGCAAATCGAATCGGTATTTCAGAGGCGGTGTCAATGGCTCAATCCTATGCAGATTCAGCGGAATTCGAGTTGCCGAATTGGTTTGCTGAATTGACTGAACCTCTGGAGTTCAATTACGTAGACATTCATGTTGATGGCGAAGTTGCAACTGTTAGAATAAATAGACCCGAAGCAATGAATGCTCTAAACGAAGTTGTTGTGGAACAATTAGGTAACGCACTTGATTCTCTCAACTCTCGTGAGGATGTCAAGACAATAGTGATTGATGGGGCAGGTAAAGCATTCATCGCAGGAGCCGACGTCAAATTCTTTGTCGACAAGATTCAAGCTGATGCATTTGGCGATATCTACGAATTCACAGCCAACGGCCATGAAGTTCTGAACAAGTTAGAAAATTCAGACAAGACAACAATCGCTCTCACTACAGGATTAGCCCTCGGGGGAGGATTGGAATTAGCTCTTGCCTGTGATTATAGAATCGGAACACGGCGAACACAATTTCGATTCCCGGAAACTAGTATCGGAATTTACCCTGGATTAGGAGGCACCCAACGCACCCCTAGAATTTGTGGAATTGAGGCGGCTAGATTCGCCGTTCTAGCAGGAAATTTCCTCGACGCTGGTAGTGCGGCCTCACTCGGTCTTCTCACTCATTTAGTTGAACCAAGCGAAGTTGAACAGACCGTATCTGCAATTTCAGCTTCAGGTAAACCAAGCAACAAGTATCCTGCAAGGCCTGCTGATAGTTCCCATCCAACCGCTGCATTCGCCCTTGATTTTTACAATGATGCAAACATGGAATTTCTGGTGGCTGGTGATTGTCCCGAAGATTTTGATCCTGAAGACAAGATGGTATCACGCCAACTGAAATCACTCAGCAGGACCGCACCAATCGCCCTTTCAATGGCTAATGATTTACTCAATGATGCGGTTCTTACTGGGGAAAATCTCCAGCAAGGTCTATCCCTAGAACTAGATCGACTTGACGATATATTCGCTAGCTCTGATGCACTCGAGGGTCTAAGTGCACTCATTCAGGGGCGTAGACCAAATTACACCAACAACTGATTTTCTACAATGTAGAGTAGCGTGACCATGAAGGTGCCTTTACAGCCGCCATCCCACGAATTAGTTGCTCTTTTACTTGATTCCAACTCAAGAGATCACCTCATCATCCCAGTTTTCCATTATCTCATCAACCCATTTCTCTAGCCATTTGTCCATTTCTTCATCTCCGGTGTAATATTGCATCTCAGTGCAGTTTTCACACTAAACGAGTGACCGCCCCTATATGAATCGGACAGAGTACGTGGTTGCACTTAGGTGCATTTTATACACTAGATACGTTGTGCGTAACCTGTTGTACATGAGTCGCAAACCGATGACCCTTTCAGAGAAGGACTTCAACTATGTTCAGAAGTCCATCGTTGAAGTTCAAAGAAGCGGTCGAAGTATCAGAAAGATTTTCGCCGCGTATTATGATGAAGATGTTGATATCGGTTGGGAAGTCGATGCGGCAGTTGATGCCTTTGAGATGTTCTCATCTCGATGGACAATAGAAATTCTAGCCGCACTATACATCGCTGGAGATCGTCGGTTCAATGAACTGAGGACACTACTAAGGGGAATTTCATCTCGTACCCTTTCCGACAAATTAACAACTTGTCAGGAACATGGTCTAGTCGAAAGAGTTGTGGAAGAAGGTCCCCCTATCCGGGTCACATACCGATTAACCACTCATGGCAGAACCTGCGGCCGTCTTCTTGGCCCGTTAGTCGCTTACATGAAGACTCACAAGGAATTGATTGAATCGGAATAATCGCTGATTCGAGCAATTCTACCCAGATTACAATTACGATGCATGTTTGATTCATACAGCCGCATCCTTCAAAGCCTGAACAATATGAACGTGTCCTATGGCGTTGATAGAACAGTGGCGCAGTAAGCGTTCTGTCGTCGTTGACGGGCTCGTAGCACTGGCAGGTGGTGCTATTGGCCTCGGAACGCTAGTTCCAGGCATGGTTCCACCTGCAACCCAAGGAACACTTTCAGCACCACGGGAGAATTGGGAAAATCCTGTCAGAGCAAAAATAATGTCTACTCTAAATCTCTCTCCAGGGATTCATTTTCGTGAATTACAACGAAGGCTAGATGCCGCTAATGGAACTCTTCGGCATCATCTTGATGTCCTGGTTGCAGAAAAATCGGTTACCACAATGTCAGTAAATGGACGAACCTGTTACTACGCTGGCGCACCCGCCCAGGTTGAGATTCTAATCGGCACTGGAGTCACTGATGATGCCCGAGCTGCTTCTATGCTCCCTGTTGGACTATCCGAATTACAACAGGCAGTTGTGGCCCGTCTGATTCGCTCAGATTCACCTCGCTCGCAAGCTGCACTTGCAAGGGATCTAGGTAGGTCACGTTCAGCGGTTCACTCAGCATTAGGCGTGCTAAGAACAAGAGGTATAGTTGCTGAGGGAGAGTTGCGATTAGCAGACCACCTAAGTTGTCTGAGAACTTCCAAATTGGAGTATAATTGGCTAGATCTAAGAGCAGAAATGGCTTAGAGTAAAATAGCCATTTTTTTCCGGTATAGGCATGAGTAATGGCACAAAGATCACCCTCGGCATTGGTGCGCTTTTTTTGTTAGCTGGAATCGGTTTAACATTTCTAGGCGGAAGCAGTGCTTCAGGAATAGAGGATTTTGCCGTAGAAGAAGACAGAGTATGGGCAGGAAATTCAGGAATATATGTCCATGAAATTTCTGATGATGTCGTGTTAATCTTTGTCAGTGATGATGTAAGATGTGATGAGTTTAGTATGCGGATATCTAGAGAAGACGGGGGAGACTCCAAAGTAGAATACAAGCATGATGATTGCACTTCGGATGGTTCGATGCCAGTAGGATATTCAGATGACCCGTCGGGGTGGTATCACATGGGTGCAATAAGCGGTCTTGAGCAAGGTGTTTCATACAATATTACTACATCCGATGAATTTTCTGCGGTTTCTGAAGATTTAATCGTAGAAATTTTTGAGGGATTCTTTGGAGCGATTTTTGGTATCGGTGGAGGCGTTGGTTGTATCTGCTGTGGTGTTATAATTTTGCTAATTGGCGGAATTATGGCAGTAACCTCTGGTGGAAATAAAACTCAAACACAAATCGAAATCACTCCCTCGGTCGAGGTAGATTACAACAAAGAGGAAGAAGTAGAAGGATACGAGAAAGAAGAGAAAAAATGGTATGAGGACGATTCCTCGTAATCGTCAAACCATCTCTGATTGAATCTTCTAGTTCAAGTTTGAGCAGAATCCTATTACACATTGAATTTCGCCAAGTGGTTGTATGTTCCGCATCCGCTTGGTAGAGCAGCCAATGCCTACCGGTTCCAAAGACCCAGATGTACTACTTGCCTGGCTGCTCGATTCAATGGGTTTGGTAAGATCTAGAACCGAGGGTGCAACGGTAGATGAAGAGCAAGGTGCAATTCATCGGATGGTAAAGCACACACTCTTGGAAGAGCCACTGAAGGGGTGGGATAACTCAGCTATTTCCGAATTCTCAGGACTTTCTCAAACAGGAGTTCACAACCAGATGCACAAATTGCGTGAAGTCGGCCTAATCAGCTCTAGATTGCAAGGAAGGTGGCATGTAAACGTACTTCGTGGTGGTTCAATGGCCTCATCTGTAGAATTGATTGCAGTTCAAACTCGTGCTATTGCAATGATGAGATTGGCTGAACTTAGTAATGCTATATCCGATTCAGAGTCCCGAATGCAAGAAACCGGAGAAGAAGAATCACAACCATTCAGAATCGATATTGCCGAGCCTGGACCGACACCTGAAGATTCAGACAGGCTCGATTGTTTGCTGGAAGATTTTGGTATTACAGGTGATAGAATCAAGAAAGGAGATACCGTTACTCGCAGAGTATTCGATGAATTAGCAGCAAGCGAAAGACCTCTAACTCTGCAAACTTTGACCGACAGGACAGGAGAGACTCGTTCTCGTTCTCAACGTGTAGTCGAACGATTGCGACAGGCAGGTATCGTCGACAGAGTTGCAATGCGCGATCGCATTGCTATGGATGTATACACTGGATTGTTGCGTCAGTATACGGCTAGAGGAGAAGAATGGTTGATGGGAAGAGGAGGACTTGGTAGGCTAGATGAAAATGTTTCATCGGCACTGATTAAGGCTGTTCGCCAAGATAAGCTGAGTATAGAGAAGGTCGAAGAAATACTTTCTGAAGTATCGATTGATTCTCAGCGACTATTACTCAACACCCTCGGTGGAAGGATGCCATATGGATACAGAATAGCTGGAATAAATGGCGAGGATGTTGCCGAGCGAGTCATGACAAATATCGATAGAACCCTTAGACGCCTCAGAACGGTAGCACAAAGGTTGGACAATTCCTTATCAATGGATGATTAAGCCGCATGGCTTTCCAGCATCTCGAGGTCACATACTGCAAGTGCTTCTTCGTGAGTTGCCTCCAAAACGACTGGACAGGCAACTCCTGCCTCCGCCGAATCTTGCCAAGTTCCAGCGCAAACACACCATCTGTCACCGGCCTTCAATCCGGGAAAGCCGAATTGCGGAGCAGGAGTAATCAGGTCATTGCCTTGCGAAAGAGCAAATTGTAGAAAGTCGTCTGTAACGATTGCACAGACGGTGTGTGAACCTCTATCTCGACCATCTGTGTTGCAACACCCATCTCGAAACCATCCTGTCAATGGATCTGATGAGCACTTTTGTAATTCGGTTCCTTTGACGTTGATTGAATCGTGCATTATGCCGCTACCTCAGTTGAAGTGAGTTCCTTCAAATATTTGGAAACTCGACCCCCTAATTGTTGTTGGTTTTGTATCGAGTGTAATTCTACCCTCATATTCGATGCGCCAGGAAGTCCCTTGGTGAAGGATACTGCATGACGTTTCAGATTCTTGCAATATCCTTCTTCGTAGACTTCAGAACTCAACTGTAGGTACCTTTCCCAGCACCAATGACGTGCAACGGCTGGGTCGTCTTCTCCCCAAGGAGCATTCTGGTTTAACCAACCTAAATCTCGCTTAATTTCATGAAAAATTGTCGGACGGCCTATTGCCCCCCTTCCAATCATCAACCCTGCCGCCCCGGTAGCCTCGATACAAGCCGCGGCTGATTTTGCATCGACAACATCGCCATTGGCAATTACAGGGATATCCACAGCTTCAACGATATCGCGTATTTGCGCCCAATCCGATTCTCCAGAATACCTTTGGCGAAGGGTTCGTCCATGAACACAGATTCTTTCGACACCTTCGGCCTCGATTCTTTGACAAATTTCCAATGCGGTATTCGGTCCACTTCCGGTTCCTAATCGCATCTTCACAGTAATTGGTATGTCGGCAGCTTCAATGCATGCTCGAACCATCTCTACAACCTTGTCAGGATTACGCAGAAGTGCCGCTCCGGCATCGTTTCGGCAAACTTTTGGAGCCGGACAACCGAAATTGAGATCAATTATGTCTGCTCGATCTTGTAGAAGTTTTACTGTTTGAACCATCTCGTCGATGTCACCGCCAAAAATTTGTGGGATAAATGGTGATTCACGAGGGTCAGATTCGACCTTCAGCCACGAGTGTTTTGCATGGCGAGAAAGTCCCGAAGCTGCTGTAAATTCGGTGAATGTCAAGTCTGCCCCTGTCTCAAGAGCCAACAGACGGTAGGCCAAATCGGTGACTCCCGCCATCGGCGCGAGGAATAGCGGCACTGGGTCTACCATGAAGTGTGGCGGGAGCCTATTCATCATCAATCCAACGATTGAATAGCTAATGCAGAGTTAAACTTCAAGTTACAATAACTTCAGCCTACTTCATTGAGCAATCACTGCTCTACGAGGGATAGATAATGTCAGATGATTCAGATAATGATTTAGCCGACCTTCACTTGATGGTTGGTTCCCAAATTGCTTTTACTAATGTCCCGAGGAATATGCTAATCGTTTCTCTTCTAATTTCTATTATTGGAATATCTATGATCTCGACATGGGCATTATCTGAGTCTAATTCAGATTGGGAGCCAGTAGAGGCACAGATACTTGATACAGGAGTGACTGACTATTGGTGCAGCGGAGAGGGTTTCTTTGACGAATGTGAATATGATGGTCACTTTCCAACCGTAGAATTTTCATGGGAAATTGACGGCGAGAATTTCCAAAGTGATGATTATATTCGCTATCCTCCGAACCTTTCGAGTGATTCCAAAGCCGAACAATGGCTAGAAGAACGTGGTATAATTACTGGTGCAATTGTTACTGGATATGTTAATCCAAACGATAATTCTGAAGCGGTTTTGCTAAAACAAAATTGGTTCGATATACTTCTCAAAAGTGGGTATATTTTCTGCGGTTTACCCTTTTTATTGTGTAGTATTCTTCCGATATTCTTGTTCGTGACTGCGAGAAGATTCGAGAGCTTTTTACCAAAGGAGAGACGAAAGCGGTACAAATTGCAACGGGTATCACATAACTCTTGGATTACTCCTATTGAAGCGACGGAACTTCAAGCCGAAGCGAGGAGTGCATGGCTGAAGAAGAAACAAGGCAGCCTTAGCGAAGAACAATGGGAAGAACTCTCATCAATGGCAGAATATATGGATGCTGACTCGAAAGATATTGAAGGCGGAAAAAACCAATTTACTCTTCTTTTGGATGGAAAAAAGGAAATTGAAATCAAAGTTCATTCTCAGGGTGATTTATTTCAAAAGATTAGCAATATTGAATCTGATTCTTTTATCATGTATCTTGAGGATTCAAAATCAAAGGGCAGGCAACTTGAGTTCAATTTCTTGGGAGATAGAGGAGGAGATGATTACTTGCAGATTCGAGAATTAATCGTAGATGAAGAAATAAGGTCAGAAGATGTCAATGTTGAGAAAAACTTCCAGAGAATATTCTCATTCATCAAGGAGGCGTTAGATAATGCCAACAACGACGAAGATTGGTGGGATGAAAGTTAGTACTCAGAAGGTTGATTCCCACTCTTCTACATCTTGAGCGCGTTCCCAATCTGCGTAATTTGTAGCTCCTCGTGCGGTTAGCATCTCTCTAGCAAGTAGCCAGTAAATCAGAGCGAGTGAGCGACGACCTTTGTTATTCGCAGGTAATGCTAGGTCCACGTTTCGAAGTGTGTTGTTTGCATCGACGATTCCGACAATCGGAAGACCGGATGACACAGCCTCTGAAAGAGCCTGTGAATCGGCTGCTGGGTCGGTTACGAACAATACCTCAGGTTCGGTATAAGTTCGTAGCTTAGGATTGGTTAAAGTGCCTGGAATAAAACGGCCAACGATTCGCTTTGCACCGATTGACTGAGCGAATTTTCGAGCAGGCCTCTGTCCATATTGGCGAGCGCTGACGACAAGAATTCTTTCTGGGTCGTATTTGGAGAGGAATTTCGCGACTGTCTTAATCCGTGCATCGGTTTGATTGATGTCAATCAAGTGAAGCCCGCTACCATCCGCTCGATCGGTATCGATGAAGCGTTGCATATCTGAGGACTTCTGATTTGTTCCGATGTGAACCGCGTGTGTCTCATAGACATCGTACGGTACTAGGGGTGACTCATTTTCACTCATGGTGTATCCTCAGTGGCGCGGCGACCTGACCTTCCCTCATAAGCGCTACGCATCGCCCCAAAGGGGCGTAGATGCCAAAATCACTGGCTTTCGAGTACTGACAAATCAGTACAGTCGTCATTTTGGTGAATTTCCGCGAACTGTACACATGGTTTGGTAATAGTTAGCGTCATTTCGAAATAATCATGGAAAGAGAGTTGCTCTAATGGGAGGTCTGCTCCATATCCTCGAGCGTCAATTTCCACCGTCCACTTACCGTTTGCCAAATCAGAGAAATCGAATCTTTCCAAAGGATAATCCTGGGTAGCCCTGACCTCCCAATATGGATTGCCGCCGGATTCCTTTACGCCTGGCTCCCAAACCCTAACTTCGATATATCGCAGTTCATTGCTTTCGTTTAGATCAAGAAGAGTAGAATAGGGGAATTCAGCACGGAAGGTAATCGACATTTTGGATACCGTCTCGTCAAATACTATTGGCGTCTCATTAGTGTATTGAACGGATTCAAGATCAAGGGAGTCTGAGGTGAAGATAACTTCCCAAAAAAATGACTCGTCTTTATTGATAAGAAATGGTTCTTCACGCATTTCCTCCATGATTTCACGTTGCATAACCAAACCCATGCAACCAGCACTAATGGTGGAGAAAAACAGCATCAGAAGCAAACTGAACACTGTCAGCCGCGTGCGCATGTATCATTCTGGGGCGCCCCTCAGTCTTCAACCGAACGGAGAATGGGGTGAATTAGTTCTCTTTTTTTGCACACTCAACAGACTATCAAATTCACATACCTGGAATATCACTTGATAACAATAACATGATTAGTAATAAAAATATGACGAAAAACAAGAATGGGATGATTAGGATTGAAGCAATTATTCCCCAAGCAAATGATCTGTGGCCTGAAGTAAAGCCGAGAACAATTCCAACAACATATCCCCCTATTATCACTGTCCACTGTATGAAAAACCCAGTTTCATAATAGCCAATTGCCCAACCTATTTCAGAAAAGAAATAACCTAAAATAAACAACAAAATAGGATAAATCAACACTCCTAGGAAGAACTGAAGGTATTTGTTCATCATTCGCTTTTGCAATTCAGAAGAATGTTGACTTTTTTCCGGGGGCTCTTGGAAGTAGGCTACATCTCCCTTTAGAGTTGGACTGTTGTCACTACCTTCGTTGAATGCTTCTCCCCGTTCAAAATCCTCATCGATCATTCTGGGGACTCCTACATTTTCTCGATATTTCTTATTGGATTTGAATTAACTGCTACATTGATGACTAATGGGTATCTCGCAAAGTCGCCTCAATGACGACAAGAGGGTCAACTGAGCCATAAGGCGTTGACGTGCCCTGTGAGTACCGAGAGGCACAATCACTCTTCTTCATCAGCTGCAACACGCGGCTCGTGAACTTCTCGGAATACCACGGTTCCAACCTCGAGATGCTCACGTAGGGCGCGTACCAAGGAGAACTTGGCGTATGCCCAGTTCTGGTCGTATGCGATTGAATCAGGTAGTGTGATGGTGACATCATCGCCATCGAACTCAACCTCGAAGTCAGAGCGACCAGTATTCATCTGTAGGAGTGTAGCAACACGCTCAGCACGGTCCTCTACAACCTTGACGATAGTGTAGGTGTAGCGCAGAGTAGTACCCGCTAGAGGGTGGTTGTAATCGACGCGAGCGCGTCCGGCACGTAGCATCTGCAAGACACCATTACGGCCGCCAATTTCAACAGGAGCACCTATTGCAAGCATGTTTGGATCACGAACACTGCGAAGCAGTACATTCTGTGAGATTGTCTCAACTAGAGATGCGTCGCGCTCTCCGTAAGCATCGGTAGGCTCGATGTCGAATGTGTATTCATTGTCAGCCTCTGCTTCCGCGAGATGTGCTTCAAATCCAGCGATTAGACGACCTTCGCCGACTACGGTAATCATCGGCTCGTAAGTTCTTGCTTCATCGAAGACATCATGCTCCTTGGCAATATCTTCTCTGGTAGTCTCGATAAGATCGCCAGATTCAGCGTTGTATAGGTCGTATTCGATGTGAACGATTGCACCATTGTCCATGGATAAGCCTCCTGAGGGCGACCCGCCGACCTATCTCCCCTTTTTGATTCAAACGGTTCTCCCTTGGGGAGAATAATCATGCTTATTCCTCTTCTTTAGAGGCTACTGGGCTACTGCTGAGTAAGGCAGCAAGGCCGCCTAGCATGATTAGCGCCCAACCAGCCCAGACGAGGTGAGAACCTCGTAAATCGTGCACTGTGACTCTGATTTCTTCCACTTGATCTATCTCACCTCGCATCATTGAGGACAGACTGATTTCCGCTTGTTGTTGGTCGAGAATGAAAATCATATCTCCGCTCGGGCGAATCATCCTATCGACTTCTGAGCGGGTCGTTGCAAAATTAAAGCGGAGAATTCCAGGAGTGACTTCGTCGACTTTTTCCCCGTCTTTTGTCACCTCGATTACAAAACCAGCGAATCCTTCTCCAATTTTGTAATCGTATTCAGGGTCTTCCTCACTCCACAATACAGTATCTCGGAAGGTTAGTTCGTATTCTTTGAATTCAACAGGAGTGTCTTTTTCGAGGGTAACCAAATGACTTGGATCTGCACGATCTACCAATGTCGTGGTAAGTACATGACCCAATAGAAGTAGAATTAGTCCTAAATGTGCAAGATGGGAACCAAGTAGCCTCAAACGTGCCGAATTAGATTTCGCGGTTATTCCTTTTGAGCGCAACTTAGGCAATACCTTACGACCTGTTGTGAAAACCACCCTTGCAGTAGGTGGAAGAGCCACAAATAGCCAAGTTAGCATGAACATGGCAAGAGCGCCTCGTGAGATATTATCGGTGAGCATAAGTTGTGGATCTCCTGGAATAGAGAACTCATCTGCGTAATATGCGAATAATAACGAGGCTAGTAGTGTAGTAGCCATGAACGCGTTTCCACGCTTTGCATCGATGCTCTTGCCGAGCGAGTAGATTGTAATAGCTAGAATTGCCAAGACGATTATTGACGAACCATAGAATTCGTGAGCGGCTAAACTGGTTCCATCTATCTCGGCGGCAAGCAATAGCCAAGTCAATGTCAAGAAGGCAGCTGCTGAATACCAAGGAATTGCCCTTGCGACTTTCATTTGGACTGAAGTATCGTTGAACAATTTCGTTACAGGAGATTCGTCTTCTTCCGCTGACATCAACCATGGTCCAAGGAATAATAACATCCCAATAATCGATTGTTGCAAAGTTGCGGCCCAAGACCAACTTGCGAACAACATCAGGAATACTCCACCAAAGACCCAAGCCGCGGGAGGCGTCTCAGAATCTCCTTTGATTAGTAAAAACATCAGCGCTCCACCAACAAAAGTTACTGCCGTTGAACCCATCCAAATACCCAATGCAATGGTAGCAATTAGCAGAACAATAGAGAGTTGGGGATTTTCAATTATCATCGAACTCTTTGAAGATGAATTAAGCAATTTTTCCTGTTGTTTTACTAACCACAAGAATGCTGCAAAACAAAGTGAAATCATAATCAGGAAATATGCTGCTACTTCAAGACCGGCGGCGCCGTCATCGAATAATTGTACTATTCGTATGTACGGGTCATTGTATTGTCTTGCTTCTTCATTGCCGACAAAAGAGTGTACTGAAGCCCATACTCCATTTGCTCGTGTGACTAAGGTTGCATGGATTGCAAGTGCGCCAGCGAGCATACCAAGGGCTGGTGATGCGATTATTGCAGATTCTTTTTCAGAATCGGTTCGCGCCCGAGCATGAACAATCATCAACAGCGCAAACCAGGGTAGAATAGAACCTGTCTCGACTGGATCCCAAGCCCAATATCCGCCCCAGTCGAGAACTGTATATGCCCACAAACCACCTAATCCAATTCCTATAGTTCCGATTAGGAATCCTGCTCGTGCCCAGTGTAGTTGAGCCTCGTGAACTTCCCTTGCATTACTACCTTTGATGAGTCCGGCTAGCGCTATACTTGCAACTGCTAGACAAAGTGAGTAATATGCGAAAACAAGTGGTGGATGGATTACCATTAGGTCGGTTTGGAGGAGAGGATTCAAGGTTCCTCTCCAACCGGTTGAATCTGCAAAAGGAGAGAGTATCCAAGAAATTACAATTATCGCCGCGGTACAACCGTGCATTAGCCTAATTTCAACTGAATTCGAGACAGCACGGCCTGACATGAACCACGTAACAGTACCCATTATTGCAGCCCAAAGCAGAAGTGGTCCGGCTCTACCTCCCCAAACAGCAGATATTCGATAGAGCATTGGTAATTCTTCTCCACCATATCTTGACACCAAATCTAAAGCTTGGAAATCGAATATGAATGCAGTCGTCAAGAATATCCAAGGTGCAACTTGAGCCGCTAAAGTGGTATGTCTTGCCAGAGGTTCTCCTGCTGGTAATCGTGACAAGCACCAAATTAGGCTGGACACTACCGCCATCAACATCAAAAGATTTCCAATAGTGGGAAGTATCGAATCACCAGCCGTAAAACTTTGCTCTTGAGTAACCGAAAGATAACATAGCGGGGATTATTCTCTTTGCGTAAAGACTTGGCCGTCTCATCAATATACGCAAACAGACTGCTAATTTCCCATGAGGCCCCATATTGCTCATTTCATCAGGGAAGCATTGAGCCATGATCGACATATCCTCATCACTGAGGTCGAATAAGGCCGACTTTCCTCGCAATATTTTCCCATAAGGAGGGAATTCATCGCTCCAGAGTTTCTGATAACGAGACATTTTGCTCGCCGAGAGGTCGTCGGATGCTATTTGCTCCGCAGCAATTTGGGCTGCGAACGTGGCAGATTTCAGTGCAAGGTGAGAGCCGCCCTCAAACAATGGTGAAGTAAAACCGGCTGCATCGCCTACAAGCATTAGGCCATCATCGTAGGTAAATTCGAATGGCCCCGAAATTGGAATAGTACCTCCGAAGGCAGGATTACCCTTTTCTTTCCATGGAGGTGGAACTTGTTCGAGATCTTTGAAGTGGGTTGCTGCAATGAATTCATCCAGGGCCTTCTTTGTACGAGGCTTGTCCTCGGAAACTAATCCTACATTTGCCCTGCCATCGCACTTTGGAATCATCCAAAGGTAACCCTTTTCGGCGTACTCTGGCCAAATGTAAAAGTCGAGATAATCATCTGTTGGAACTTCTAGCATCTCGTATTGCATTCCGGCAATCACCTGTCCTCGAGGATTTAAATCGAGGATTTTAGAGGCGACTCCGGCTACTCCTGAAGCATCGATGACGACCTTTGTTTGGATTGGAAATTGCTCACCATTACCATCACAAAGCCAACCTGTGAACTTACCTGTCTCGTCGTGTTGTTTCTCCATAGTGCGCAATTTGTGGGACAGGTGTAATTGCGCTCCTTCTGAAACTGCTTCTTCCGCAATCCAGCGCTCGAAAAGATGCTTTTCCAAAACGTAGCCTTCCTCGGTGAGCTTCTTGGCAGTTCCATCTGGGAATATCACACGAATACCATGCACGCGCTTACTGATTACGTGTGCAGGCAGTTCGAGTTTGAGATTATCACAGGCAATATCAGAGATACATTCACCGCAGTGAACAGGAGTTCCAATCTCTGAATGGTCCTCGATTAGAATTGTATTGAGGCCATTTCTAGCGCTGTGAAGAGCGGCGTTACCGCCACCCGGTCCGGCTCCGATGACCAGTACATCGCAGGTCGTGATGTCTTCCGCCACAGTGGTTGGCGAGGTGGGATAGGCCATGAATCCGTCGGCTAATTTGTCCAAAATGTCGTGACGAACATATTCAACGGTGAATCGCCACGCGAGGTTATGACTTGGCGTAGGCTATCGCGTTACATCGACGCGCTGGACGTTGCTGGAGAGTTGCGTCGAGTCAGGGAACCAATTGATTGTCATCTCCAAGCGGGGACGATTGCTGACAAGTTGGTCAAGTCCAAGGGACCTGCGGTTTTATTTGAGCAACCACGATTGGCTGATGGTTCGATCAGTGAATTTCCATTGGCAATGAATCTCTTCGGAACATATGAGCGTACCAATCGCGCTTTGGGTGTCGAAGAGCCATCAGAAATTGGAAATAGAATGGTCGGCTTGATGAAGCCTGATATTGGTGGAATACTCCGTGCGCCATGGACTGGAATTCCCCTTGCTCTGCAGGGAATGTCAATGGCGCCAAAGAAGGTCAGAAAAGGAGCATGCCAGCAAGTTCGCATGGCTGACCCTGATGTAACAAAACTACCGATTCCGACCACTTGGCCAGAAGATGGTGGGCCGTTCATTACGTTACCATTAGTAGTCACAGCAGACCCGAATACAGGAGTTCACAATATGGGGATGTATCGAGGCCAAATCTTCGGGCCCAAAGAGGTGGGATTACATTGGCAGCGTCACAAGCATGGAGCTGACCACGCTGCCGATTCCGGCGATAATAGAATGCCTGTTGCAATCTGTATTGGCGGGCCACCGGAATTGATTTTCTCAGCGATTGCACCACTTCCAGACAATCTATCTGAATACGAATTTGCAGGCTTACTCGGGGGTAGTCGACTACGACTGACAAAATGTCTGACTAACGACCTGTATGTACCGGCAGAAGCCGACTTCGTGATTGAAGGCTATACGATTCCTGGAGAGACTAAACTCGAAGGCCCATTTGGTGACCACTTCGGCTACTACTCATTGGCTGAGCAATATCCTTTCATGCACGTAACCGCAATCACTCACAGAAAGAATGCAGTCCTACCAGCAACCATAGTTGGAGTCCCACCAATGGAAGATGGATATCTTGGTGAATCAGTAGGAGATGCCTTCCGTCCGGTTCTAAAATTTCAACACAGAGATGTCGTTGATCTCTTCCTACCATTGGAAACAGGGTTCCATAATCTCGCGATCGTAGCCAGTAAACAACGCTATCCTAGACAGGCGCGTAAGACTGCATTAGGGTTACTCGGTGCTGGTCAATTGATGTTCCTGAAATCGATTATCGCTTGTGACCCAGAACATCCAGTAAAGGATCTAGATGCTCTTCTTGACGTTCTGGACTCAAAGGTGGACATCTCGGGCGATGTACAAGTTCTGAAAGGTCAAGTTGCTGACTCACTTGCACATGCCTCACCTCACCTTAATGTCCATGACAAGGTAATGATTGATGCTTCAAGCCCAACCCATGATGATCCGATGTTTGGGCTGACAATTCCAGACGGACCCGGCGAATCATTGACTGATTCTGTAAGCCAAATTGAAGGCGTCACACAAGTCAGAATGCTACGTCCTTCGATGATGGTTGTAACCACAAATATCGAAGGTGGACCAAGGCCTGAGGAATCTGTTGAAACCGTCAATGAGGAAGGTGCAGCAGCGCAAAGAGAACATATCGGGAATCTCAGAGATTCTGTTTGGTCGCTAGATGGCTCTGAAAATCTGCGCTGGCTATTCATCACCGATGATGATGCTGACTTACAGGCAGATGGATGGCGAAGGAAACTTCTCTGGCAATTTTTCTGTAGATTCGATGTGGCAAGGGACTTACATTTCGATGAGAATCATTCCCGACTTGCTTGGGATGCTACAGCGCCGATTCCAAGCGAGACTGGCCCCCATCCAGTTAGGCGCTGGCCTGGGGTCACCCTTCATGATCCTGAAATAGAGGCTAAGGTTGAGGCTTGGATGAAAGAAAATAATCTATGAGGACGAATTATGGGAGTCAAAGAAATTCTCGAATTCGTTAAAGTTGAGCATACTCTCTTCTCATTACCTTTCGTTCTAATCGGTTATATTCACGCTCACAACCAATTCATCGATGAGCTCCCAAGCGACTCAATTTGGATTTCTATCGACATTATTTGGATTCTATTTGCAGCTGTTGGGGCAAGGGGTCTTGCAATGACTCTGAATCGTATCATCGATCGTGATATTGATTCCCAAAATCCACGTACCAAAAGCCGACATCTAGTAAGTGGTTCGATGTCTATGAGAACCGCTTGGAATTTAGGTCTAGCATTCTTGATTATGCTTTTATTCAGTGCCTGGCAACTAAATGAAGTCGCTTTGATGATGGCTTGGTTACCCGTCTTGGCATTCGTAATCTACCCTTACACCAAGCGTTACACTTGGGGTTGTCACCTTTGGTTGGGGCTTTGCCTTGGTTTGGCTCCCGCGGGAGCTTGGTTGGCGCTTTCGGCAGATGTCCATGGGTGGGATGCAATACTAGATTCGCATTGGTATCCTACTGTCTTCTTCATCAGTTTAGGAGTAGCCTTGTGGATTACTGCCTTTGATATCAATTATGCTCGTATGGATGTTGAAAGTGATCGAAAACAAGGAATCTATTCCTTCCCAGCCAGATTTTCAGAACAAGCAACTACACGAACATCGGTGCAACTGACTTTACTTTGGTTTGCATGCTTCGCAATCGCCGATCCTGTAGATGAAATCTATTTCCTTGTAGCGGCTGGAATTATGGCGATTGCAAATATCACTGTCATCATTGCAAGAGAGAGACTTGCAGATTTTCAAACGACTCTATTTCGAGTCTCGATGTTAACCGGTTGGGTCTTGCTAGCGGCCATAATTATGCATGAACCAAGCGCTGTTGGAACGCAATAAGAGGTTAGGTTAAACATCAGAGTTCAATAACTCCCAAAATAAGCACGATATCCCTAAGGTGAAGCAAATGTCAGATGTCAGCATGTTCCATCTTCATTCGGAATATGATACAGCAGGGGATCAAGAACAAGCTATTGACAAACTAATGGAACAAATCGAAGCTGGTCAGGAGCGCTGTGTCTTGATGGGAGTTACAGGGTCTGGCAAGACATTCGCAATGGCAAATATCATTCAGAGATTGGGATTGCCTACGTTGATTTTGTCTCACAACAAAACCCTTGCTCGTCAGTTATGGCAAGAGATGAGCGAGCTATTTCCAGAGAATGCAGTCGAGTACTTCGTTAGTTACTACGACTACTACCAACCAGAGGCCTACTTGCCGAATCGAGATTTGTACATCGACAAAGAATTGCAAATGAATGAGAGAATCGAACAAGAACGATTCTCGACTGTTGCAAGCCTAGTTACTCGTCCTGATGTGATAACTGTTGGAACAGTTAGCGCAATTTACGGTTTGAATCCTCCAGAAGCATTCCAAGAATCATATTTGCATTTACAGGTTGGAGAGGCGAGAGAGCCACAGGATGTCATGCGCGCATTAGTTGAGATGCAATATCGAAGAACAACCGGAGATATTGCTAGAGGAGATGTCAGACTTCGAGGCGAAGTACTCGATGTCTGGATGCCCAGTCGAGATGATCCAATTCGAATTCGATTCGGCTGGGATGGAATAGAAAAAATCACAGTTTGCGAAGCAGTCTCATGGGAGCCGCTTGACGATTTTGAAGAAGCGTGGATTCACCCTAAGGAATTCTACATGACCAGTGAGGAAAGATTTCTGCAAGCGATTGAGGATATCGAAGATGAATTGGATGAAAGAATCAATTTCTATGAGAGAGAAGGTCGAGATTTAGAGGCTCATAGAATAGAACAGCGAACTAAATTCGATTTAGAGATGCTACGCGAAACCGGTTCCTGCAAGGGTGTCGAAAATTATTCTATGCACTTTGATGGAAGGCAACCAGGAGATCGCCCGTATTGCTTACTCGACTTCTACCGTTATTGTGCTGAGTCATATCATGGTGGGGGTGAGAAATATTTGGTAATCATGGATGAGAGTCACGTTACCCTACCACAAGTAGGGGGAATGTTTGGTGGAGATTGGTCAAGAAAAGCCAATCTTGTCGAATATGGATTCAGACTTCGTAGTGCTCACGACAATCGTCCCCTAAAACTCGCAGAATTTCAAGAACTGATTCCTCAGATGCTCTATGTCAGCGCAACTCCTGGAGAGAGGGAGTTGCGCCATTTGGCAGAAATTTCAGGCAAAACAGTGCACGAAGGATTGCTACATGCACCGGCTGCAGGAGGTGCCGGAGAAGCCGATGTTGACAAGAAAGTTGCAAGATATTCGATGGAAGAGATTCTTGTTGACCTGCCAGAAGTCGTTAGAATGGAGATTCGCCCTACCGGGTTGCTGGATCCCGATATCGAAGTAAGACCTACCAAGGGTCAGGTCGACGATCTACTCAGTGAAATCAACCAATGTGTTGAGAGAGGTGAGAGAGTATTAGTTACTGTGATGACAATCAAATTCGCTGAAGAAGTTGCAGAATATTTACTCAAGATGAATGTAAAAGCGCACTATCTTCACTCCGAAATTGATACGATAGAGAGGACTGAAATTATCAAAGCGCTAAGACTAGGTCATATCGATGTAATTGTTGGAATCAACCTTCTTCGAGAAGGTCTTGATATTCCAGAAGTTTCCCTTGTTGCAATTTTTGATGCGGAGCGTGAAGGATTCCTAAGGAACGAACGTTCATTGTTACAGACCATTGGTAGAGCGAGTCGAAACGAGAATGGAAGGGTGATTTTGTATGCCGATTCCGTATCTCCTTCAATGGAGGCCGCAATAGTGCAAACAAATGCAAGAAGACGTAGGCAAGAAGCATACAACGCCGATAATGGAATCATCCCGAAGACAATTCGAAAGGCACTACCAGTAATGGGTGCGGAAGTTGAAGATTTGATGGCTGGAGCGGCTGGAAAAGGTAAGGGCGGCGGTCGAAGATTGGTCGCTCGTAAACCAGGAACGAAAGGACTTGATGGGATTGTTAAGAAATTTGGACTCGGAGCTGGTGCATGGAATTCCACAGATTCTGTTCTGGATAACATAAGCCAACCAGAATGGGTTGATGCCGCATACGAGGCATTGACTGAAGATGATGTAGAAGATGCCGAAATCGATGATGGTGAAAGAAGCAAATTGATTGATAGGCTTGAGAAAGAAATGAAACAGGCAGCGGCTAGACTTGACTTCGAACGAGCTGCTGCGCTTCGAGATCGAATTTATCAGATTCAGACTGCGAAATAAATCAAAATATAGAGCAAATCCTTTGCAATAGCATTAGTTGAATTGAATACGAAAGAGCGAGCCGGACGAATCGTGGCCACATACTCGCGTGATGACTTCTCGGCTCCAGTTGAGGATTACGACTTCGATTCTGTCGATACTCCACGTGATCTCATCGACCAGATGGCGCGGGCGGGAGGCTTCACTGCGACTAAACTCGCTCACGCGCGCGATATCCTTAGCGAATCAATGGCAAAAACAAATGATGACGGGGTTTTGAATTGGCTCTCATTCCCTGCTTGCCTGTGCGCTACTGGAACTCGAGGATTTTTCCTTGAGGCCGTAAAGCGAAAGTCATTCAACGTCATTATCACAACTTGTGGTACCTTGGATCATGATATCGCAAGAACCTACCAAGACTATTTTCATGGGGATTTCAATCTCGACGATATCGCTCTTGGAGAAGAGGGACTTAATCGTCTAGGTAACGTCATCGTACCAAACGAATGCTACGGAGAAATTCTAGAAAGAGTTGTACTTCCTTGGCTAGATGAAATTGAAGAAGAAAGGCTAGCGGCTAATCCAGATAATCCCTGGCTAGGATTTGGATCTGTGGAACTATGCTGGGCTATGGGAGATCGAATCGAAGACGAAACTTCTCTTCTTTACTGGATTGCAAAACATCGCATACCGATGGTTATCCCTGGACTTTCGGATGGATCGATCGGGGCACAATTATTCATGCATCGGCAGAAGAATCCAAACTTCATGGTGGATTTCCTCGCTGACGAGCAAGTTCTCTCTGATCTGACTTGGACTGCTGAGGAATCTCATGCATTGATGGTTGGGGGAGGTATTTCCAAACACCACGTAATTTGGTGGAATCAGTATCGTGATGGTCTAGATTCTGCAGTTGGAATTACTACCGCTCCCGAACACGATGGATCTCTATCCGGTGCTCGTCTCAGGGAAGCGATTTCCTGGGGCAAGGTGCGGCCTGAGGCGCCACATGTTGTGGTTGAAGGAGACGCTAGTGTATTGCTTCCATTATTAGGCGCAGACCTATTCTCATGATTTGCCGTTCTCGGCGTTTTCAATTGACTATTCTGAGGCGCCTTGTCTTGCATGGGACGGGATATTGCTTAAGTGGTGTCTGCGTTGCGCCGTGCTTCATGTCCGTAGAGGCAATGATGCAGAAGATGATTGATGAATTGACCGACGCTATGAAAGATGCTGCAAAGCACGACAAGGGCGTTAACGCAGCTGGAACAAGAGTTCGCAAGACAATGCAGAGCATTAAGGCTGCAGCACAGGACGTTAGGAAGCAAGTCCAGAACGACCGCTCCTGAACATTAGATTACGATTTGTTGTCTTCATTTGTCCTGCGAATGAGCAAACAATTCCATCAAACCCACTCGCATAGCGGTTAGGGGTCTCCATCCCTCTTCCCGACCAGATGCTATCATTGCATTGTGCAATGGAACTAGATTAGGCCGAGAAATTTGGCCCTCAAATTGCTGTGAGGCCGGGCTAGGGACATTTGTTAGAGATTCTACGGTGTGGCTAAGATATAGTGCGTCAGTATATCGCCTCCATAGCAATTTCATTTCGTCTAAAACCGCATTTGAACTCCAAGCACGGCGTCCCGCCAGATCAATCACTCCATTTGGGATCTCAGCATCAGTCAAAGAAATCTGTACGATTGCGTCTGTAGCGTCACGAATGTGTACCCAGTGACGGGCCTCAATATCTCCTGGAGGGTTGCCTTGCGAACCTTCCTTGACCCAATTTATCCAATCTGACATAATTTCAACACCCCAACCATTTACTTGTTGAGGAACAAGGATATCATGAATTCGAAATGTAATTTTGGCATTTGGAGTTGAAAAATTAGAGGGAATAACTGCAATATCAGTTTCGGACATTGGAGGAGCATTTGCTCCTATGGCGATTATCAAATCTGAATCTTCTTTATTCTGAGTAAGAGTTACACCTGCTCTTTCGAATCGGTCGGCAAGCGCTAGATATACTGCATCTTGCCCCCCAACAAGGTACACCGCCTTTGTCATCAAAACTGTCGGGTAGGCGTACCCTCATGGTTGTGATGGCTAGAAATTCAAGCCGTTGTAACCGCTGCTTGCTCTTTTGCAATGAAGTGATCTAGACAATTACGGACGATTCTTACAATCATGTCTATCTCTGGACTTGTTAAACCGAAATGGGGCGTAAATCGTAGGGCGTTTTGGCCTCCGTGAATTACACCTAACCCCTGTTCTCGACACCACTCTTCGATTCCACCGAATCCTACTACGGGGAATCTGTGCGGGTCTAATTCAGCGCATAGCAGCAAACCGGTACCTTGCACCAAAGAAATACAATCTGGATAATCTGCTTGTAATCCACGTAATTTCAGGAGGAATTCATCACCAGAGTCTCGGATATTCTGACGCATTTCTGGAGTTATTCTATCCAAAACTGCAACTGCAGTCTCAAGAGCACGTGGATTTGTCGTCATAGTATTTCCATAAATTCCTACAACATACAATTCAGCAGCACGCTCACTTAGTCCTAGAACTGAGAGAGGATATTGACCAGCGTTGAGTGCCTTTGACCAGGTCTCTAAATCAGGCACCTCTGCATCTTGGAAGCCATCATAGTCGACTACAGATAGGCAACCCTGGCCTCTCAAACCTGCTTGGATTGAGTCGATTAGTAGAAGTGAGCCGTGTTCTTTAGTCAATCTTCGAGCTTCATCGTAGAACTCTCGGGTTATGCATTGACCGGGACTACCTTCTCCTTGGATTGGCTCCATTGCCATCATTTCGATAAAGAAGCCTTCTTTATCAGCACGAGCGAAGGTGGCTTGTAAGTCAGAGATATCATTGGGTTCGACAATAATTGTGTTGTCTTCTCTGAATGTTGCTAGATTATTCCTGTAGCCATCCTTACAAGAATCAGATATTGTTGCTGGACGTTGGGTTCGGCCATGGAATGCCTGCCTGAGTGCAACCAACTTGATCGGCTTACCCTCGTGTCGTCCACCTTTACCTGTCATCTCGTTGGCATTAACATCTGCAATCCTCATCCCGATGGTAACTGATTCAGATCCGCTGTTCAGGCAGACAAATCGAGAAAATGGGCAACTTCCCCTCGTATGTCCAACCTCCTTTCGCAATGCATCAGCCAATCTTTTTTGGCTAAATGAAGCAGTCATTACGTTCGCCATGACCCAATTATTGCTCATCGCATCAATAATTTGGTCGGGGCCATGTCCAGCCCCAAGCATACCGTATCCACCGTTATCATGGATAACTCTTCCATGTGAGGTAATTATCCAAGGGCCTCTAGCTGCTATCGGGATGTAGGGATTTACTGTCTCTGGTTTGTAGAAGTTGACAAAATCTTCCTGAAGTTTTGTGATAAGATCTGTTTCATCTAGCATAAAAGTTGCAGCTCCAACTTCATCCCTCAATGTAGAATGGTTCTCATGTGCTTCTGAAATCGCCCTCACCAAATCTGAATCCGTTTTGATGAATTGTTCTATCACTGAATCTTCCAAACCTACCGTTCGGACATTTCCAGAATTAGTTCGTATGTCAGCCAGTAGGTCGTATGCTCCAGCCATCAATACCCCAACGAGCCCCCTTTCATCAATATTCTCAATGATTAATTCATTTTTTTACAGAATCTACAGATTCTGGATGATTTTGGAATCGTGACGATTTCTGCTGATCTTTGGCCAATGAATTGTTCAATTTGGAAGTTCTGATAATCATACAAAAAATCAAAGTCACTTTAATTTTTCAATTGTAATTTTGATTTTAGATTAAAATTTTCAATTGGATTATCAGTCTTAGTTAACATATAGTATAAGTGCTAATCCGCAGAAGGCAACCTAGGGACAAGCACGGGGGATGCACTAGCCCAACGCAAAATTGAGGGAAGAAAATGAGCGAAGAATACCGAATCCAGGAATTGCTTCAGAGAGAGGTTTACGTCGGTGAGACACTTGTTGGCGTGATTACAGGAGAGAGATCTCATCCGCGAGATGAATTTGTCAAATCAATGCGACTTGAAGTCGTAGATGATGTCGCGGGCGAATATATGCGAAAGCCGGCCGAACATGCACCATTATCGAAAGAGTTAGTGCACAGCATAAGGCCAGATGGAGGAGTAAAGCTCTCGAAGTCGATGAGAGAATTGCAACGCAGGTGGCGCAATACTATTCGCATAGACGAACAACTTTGGGCGCCTGATGAATTAGTCGACCGCGCGGTGATGGACAATGATGGAGTCGATATTGGGAATGTTGCGGGATTTGTCAAGGTTAAGCGAACATACCGTGGTGTTGTTGTAAATACCCACGCTATTTTGCGACGAAAGTACGATTTGCCAGAACAACTGATCATTCCCGTCAAGCAATTAGCCAGAACAACCGCCTTCTTAGATGAGTTGATTCTGCGTTGTACTGTCACAAGATTGGTTACTTTACCCAGTTTTTTACAGTTAAATGGCGATTCTGAGTAAATATTACTGAATCTTACTTCCACTAAGGAAGTTGGAATGGTGGGCATGGCAGGATTTGAACCTGCGACCTCCCGGTTATCAGCCGGGTGCTCCAGCCAAGCTAAGCTACACGCCCTTGAGCACGCTCACGAGAAGCGCACCCATTTTGAATATGCCCATCTGGCTTTATTCCTTCTTGAATGCCAATCGGAGAAGTCATGAAGGACTCACTACTCCCGCAGTCCACTCATGCCGGTTGTGAGTGGTTCCTCAGGCCGAGCGATTGCAGAGGCTTTGGCCCCGTTAATGGGAATGGAATTTATCGAATTAATCACTCGAAGATTCCCTGATGGAGAGGGTTATGTTCGAGTACCATCCAAATCCATAGATTCGGTCCGTAGCGAGCCTGTTGTGTTAGTATCAAACACCTATCCAGATTCAGGTGTGCTCGAAACTATTCTACTACTGGAGGCTATTGCCTCAGTGAGAGCAGGAGACCTTTCAAATTACAAGAATGAGGAGCCACAAAGTCTCCCTGATGTCGGCTCTGGCATCTTTTTGGCGATACCATACTTTGGATACTCTCGACAAGACAAGAGATTCTCGCCAGGCGAGGCTGTAAGTGCGCGAGTTATTGGAGAGATGTTAGCACGCTGTTGTGATGGAATCGCTATTCTCGACCTTCACGCACCTGCAATCCTCCAAGATTTATCAGTACCTGTTGAATTTGTTAGCGCGATGCCAGAGATTGCTGCTAGATTATCAAAAGAAGTCGATCCTGATTTCATCTTGAGTCCAGACAAGGGAGCTATTGATCGGGCAACCGAAGTAGCGACAATTGGTGGATGGGATTTTAGTTATCTAGAGAAGACTAGAATCGATGCACATACAATTGAACACACACCAAAAGATCTCGATGTAAACGGAAAGATTGTCGCGATTGTCGACGATATGATTAGTACTGGTGGTACAATTTGTAGGGCTAGTGATGCCCTTCACAGACAAGGCGCTACAGAAGTTCATGCCGCCTGTACCCATGGTTTGTTCACTGCAGGTGCCATTTCTCGTCTATCTAATCACGTAGATGGAGTTCACAGCACTGATTCTCTTCAAAACCCAAGGGCTGTAGTAAGTTCTGCTCCCGCTCTCGCTCGTGGTCTGAAGAACCTCATGGGATAAACATGGACATCTTTGAGGGTAGAATTTCTTCTTCCGGTTTCGCCAGTGGCGACAGAATTGTAATTGGAGATTGGAAGAAATCACCTCTAGGTTCCTTCACTAATGTAATGTGGGCCAAACCGGATGGCACCCGAGTATTACTTTCTCCAAGTCAGAAACACGCGGACTATGTCTCGGCTTTGTACAATTTTGAAGAAGTTCATATCGCTCCAATAGAAGTTATTAGGCAATCAAAAAGTATCGAAATTAAAGCACCACCACTGGATATCAAATTACGCTGGGGGATGGAATTTGGATTACCAATTCCTAGACCAAAATGGTTTATCTCTACAGTAGAGCAATGGGTAGCAAAGGTATTCTTTGGAACCAGCACACATGGATTCACCTGTAATGGATTAAGGGAATGGTACTGTATCTATTCTCTTTCGAAAATCAAACACGTATCTGCATTATGGGAAGGAGTGGATTTGGGGAATCCCTCAAATTTTGAAATCAACGCATGTTTTGGATTTAGTGAGCCCCCAAAGAAGCCCTCATCAGTGCGTTTGCGTTCAATAATTGAGAGCGTCGAACGATTACCGTAGGTAATCCGCTGCGTTTATATGAGCCACGCCGTGCGCCGGACTATCCCACATGAGGAGTGAATCCAATGAGTGTACACATAGCATATGAGACCCCACAAGACGTGCAAGAGCAAGTCTACGAGATGGTAAAGGCCCTAGGAAAGGACGGACGCGGCGCATTAAAGAGAGGTGCGAACGAAGTAACCAAGGCTGCAGAACGCGGAACAGCGCAGATGGTAGTTATGGCAGAAAATGTCAACCCTGGTGAACTTTTAGCGCACATCCCAATGATCTGCAAGGAAAAGGAAATTCCATTCATATACGTAGAAGATCAAGCCTACTTGGCTGAGGCTGCAGGAATGCCAACAGGCACCCGCACAGCTGCAATAGCAGTCATGGACGTTAGCAAGGATGGCACTGAGCGCTTCAATGAAGTCAAGGGACACTTCGAGACTCTGTCTGCCTGAAGTAACTGAATCGGAATTAACGGAGGAAGTCAAATGGCAGAAGTTGAAGCATGGCCCGCAGAGGTCGTTGAAATTGTTGGTCGCACCGGTATGACTGGTGAGGCTACGCAAGTTAAGGTGCGCGTAAACGACGCACGTAACCCTCGCGACGTTGGTCGCATAATTACTCGTAACGTAGTCGGTCCAATAAGGATCGGCGATATTCTGATGCTGAAGGATACTGGCCGTGAGGCCCGTCGCCTCAGTGCTCGATGAGGTGATTGTAATGCCAGAGCGAAGAGTCTGTAATTTCACCCATGAAGAAATCGAGCCGGGCACCGGAATGATGTTCATTAAGCGAGATGGTACTGTCTTTTGGTTCAAGGACAGCAAGGCGCGCAAGAATCACTTGAAGCTCAAGCGTAATCCACGCCGGTTAAAGTGGACTCGCCGATACGAAAAAGGCGGAATCAAGTAAATACAGCCCTTGAGGCAGAATTCTTACCCCGCTATATCAAGTAGTATGGTTTTCCGCAAATGGATTATGGCTGAAGGTACAGTTAAGTGGTTCAACAGGATAAAGGGTTTCGGATTCATAGAGCAAAAAGATGGAGAGGACCTCTTTGTCCACAAGAGTCAGGTGGAAGGAGAAATCAATGACGGTGATACCGTCGAATACGAAATTGGTGAAGGGCCCAAAGGTCCAAACGCAGTCAATGTCAAGAAAACTGAATGATTATTCAGATTGTTTGGTTAGTCCAATCAGTACAAGCAGTGTGTGTACACTTTGGCGGATCAAATAGAATCTTTTCACTAGGGTCGATTAAATCGAGCAGAAGATTCGAGACTGCACCCTCTTGAATAGTTACAACAGAACTAGTCGAAGCCGGAAGATAATCCTCTCCGGTACTAGCTAGACTGAGTTTTATTGTGTGACCAGCGGAGACTTGAGCATCCAAAGTGAAGAATTCCATCTTTGCATTAATCGTCTCAATAATTGGCAGCCAAGTTTGCTCGTCTGTGCCACCTTCATGATATCGTAGGTCCATGATTGCATGACCAATGTGGATGCATGAGCCATTCTCGTTACAGTCCTCTAATAACGCGTAAATTTGCCCTCCAACGGTTGCCGTAGTTACATCGATGTGGAGTCTAGGAAGTCCAGCAATCCAGATATCTTCTTCCAACGGTTCGGTCTCATAAACAGGGCCAGTAGCACCATTTGGTAGAATCGTAGTGGTGCCTGCTACATTCATCAGAGCACCACCTAAGTCAAGAGCAAGGGTTGTCATTCCTTCTGGTGGATATCGGTCCTCTAGACGCCACTGGCCTTGGTTAGTTTGAATTTCAACCCATAGACCGGGTTTCTCTCCCTTGTCTAGAAGATAGTAATCGAACCACTCGAGAAGATCTTGCATCCAATCGAAGCGAGTCATCTGAGGGTATCCCTCACGACCTCGGCCTTCTCCCGACCTATCGAAGTGGTAATCGGGTCGGTCGGGATAATCATGATCCCATTGTCCAAAGAGGCCTTTGGCTTCGATTCCCGCATCTTTGAGTTGATTAATTACTGGAACCGCCATGTGTGGATCGACATTCCAGTCATGCATTCCTTGGATTAAGTAGACTGAACCTTCGTAATTAGCTAGAACTCGGTCCAGGAAATATCGTTCCTTCCAATAAGTGCCTGCTGCTTCACCGCCCCACATCCAAGCAGCAACACCGGTTCCCGGGCCGATTATGTAGTCTGGACACATATTACCAATATCTTCTGTATCTCCATCGATTCCATACGAACCATACACTCCATTGTGCATAATTGGTGCTCGAGCCTCAGATGACCCATTCTTCCACATCAACTCCATTACACCAATGAGCCCAGAGATTGGAACAATTGTCGCGAGGTGCTCATTGCCGAATGTTGCCGCTTGCCAAGGGGTTGAGCCGTCGTATGACTTTCCAATCATGGCAACTCGTCCATTCGACCAATCCTGCGTGCCAAGCCATGTGACCGCTGCGTCAACCCCTAATTGCTCGGCATTACCCATCAAATCCATACAGTGATTAGAACGTCCTGTGCCCATCACAGAAACTTGAGCAAATGCATAACCATGAGGTAATATCTGATCAATAATCATACTACCAAGCCAAGTTCCTGGTTGTTCAACAGGACCAGTTTGAACCGAAGCTTCATCGAAATAAGGACCGAATTCTGCAATTACAGGTACTTTGACTCCTTCCGGAACGTCCGGAAGCCAAAGTCCTAGGCTGACCTTACCATTCGGAGCAGCACCTCCTTCTGAGAGAGGTAAATCGAATTCAACGAAGTGATGACTTGAGTTCCAATCATTCTCGGTTTCCTTTAGTGTGTATGGACCAAACTCCATGACAAAGGAATATGGTTGGTCGGTGATGTATGGCCAGTCACTTCTTTCCCATACTGGAACTCTCTCGTATATTCCGAGTTCTTGCTTAACCTCGTCAACGATCTCATCGAAAATTACAGATTGAAGTATGACTGCTAGGAGAATCCCAACAACTGCTAATGCACCAGCGGCGAGTGCTAAGCCTCTCTTGTCTATACCTGCTGAATCTAGTAATTCCCCTATGACCTCTCCAACTGGGGGAATCTCGCTAGGAGGAATTTCGGGAGAGTCGTCTTCGAGGACTAATTCTGCCTCCAAGACTGGGGGGTTAGTCACGTGTTGGCCCACATGCACATGGCCCTCTGGGCCATGGTCGTGGTCACAGCAGTCCTGTCCCATCTATGTGTGGGATAAGCAAACCCCTCTTGAGTTAGTCTATCAATCGTCTAAATTTTCCGAACGAGTTTGATTGAAAAAGGAGGGTCGGGTCGCTCGCACCATGGGAATGCAGACGACGTTCGTAATGGTAAAGCCAGATGGAGTACAAAGAGGCCTAGTTGGAAACATCATCCAGCGCTTCGAAAACAAGGGACTGCGCCTTGTTGGTCTACGCCAACTAACACCTTCTATGGAGCTTGCAGAGAGTCATTATGCAGTTCACTCCGAGCGACCATTTTACTCCGGTCTAATCGAATTTATCACATCTGGTCCAGTAGTCGCTATGGCTTGGACTGGTGTCGATGCCATTTCGGTGGCTAGAAACATCATCGGACCAACCAACGGGCGCGAGGCCGCTCCTGGAACTATTCGCGGAGATTTTGCAATGGATATTGGGCACAACATAATCCACGGCTCAGACGGTGAAGACACCGCAGCATTCGAATTAGGACTATGGTTCCCAGAAGGTGTCATCGAGTGGACTCGTGATGCAGAGAGCCAGATTTACGAGTGAAATTACTACTTGACTGAGGATTGAGCATGAGGTGTTTGAAATGTCCGGACGCCGCCAACCAATTGTCTCTGTTTTAGGTCATGTAGATCACGGTAAAACCTCGCTACTAGACCACATTCGAGGATTAGGATCTGGCCGACAAGCCAGTGTAATGGACAGAGAGGCTGGTGGTATTACTCAACACATCGGTGCAACAGAAGTCCCTGCAGACCTCCTAAACGAATTGTGTGCACCTCTTCTTGGGGGTAAGTCGTTTGATTCCCCTGGCTTGCTTTTCATCGATACACCAGGACATCACTCATTTTCCACACTTCGCTCGCGAGGTGGTGCTCTAGCGGATATTGCAATCTTAATGGTCGATGTGATGGAAGGTGTCCGACCGCAAACTATCGAATCTATACGAATCCTAAAGCAAGCAAAGACACCTTTCGTAATCGCTGCAAACAAAGTCGACCGAATCCATGGATGGAATTCTGTTCACGGGCGCTCAATGGCCCAGGCAGTTAGAGAACAAACAAAGGATGCTCAAGCCTTGTTTGAGCAAAGATACTGGGATTTGGTCGGTAAGTTTGCCGAACATGGATTCAACATAGAAATGTATTCAAAAGTCAAGGATTTTACCCAAGAAATCGCCCTTGTTCCAATTTCAGCGCGTGAGGGAGAAGGCATCCAAGATCTATTAGCGGTCGTAATTGGACTTGCCGAGCGATATTTGGAAGACAAATTAACCGACATCGACGGTGCTGGTGAAGGCACCGTTTTAGAAATGAAAGAAGAGAGAGGCCTTGGAAAGACCCTCGATGTAATTCTCTATCGTGGTTCGGTCAAAAAAGGCGACGAAATCGTTCTCGTAACTGACGAAGGTGGAGTATCCACACACGTGCGCGGGATGTTTGCGCCACGTGGAATGTCAGAAATGAGAGACGCGGGTAATCGTTGGGATGATACCGAAGCAGCACACGCAGCTTCAGGTCTGAAAATCTCCGCTCCAGACCTAGATGGCGTTCTTGCAGGAACTACGCTTAGGGTTGTGTCAAATGATGATGAACGCCAAGAGGCTATTTCCCTAGCCGATGCTGAAGCCAACCTTTCAGTCGAATTGGACGAGGAAGGCGTTACCATCAAGGCTGATACAGTTGGTGGACTAGAAGCTCTGGCCAAGGAATTGCGAGCAGTTGAGGTACCGATTCGCCATGCCAGCATCGGTAAGGTAAATCGCCGAGATGTTAGAACTGCAGAGAACTCTAACGACCCACTTCACAGAATCATTCTAGCATTCGCTACAGAAATTCTACCGGATGCAGAAGAAGAAATTGAAAACTCAGAAAATGGAGTCAAATATCTCGGTTCAGACATCATCTATCACATACTCGAAGAGCGAGAAGAATGGGTTGAACAACGTACTCGGGAACTTGAAGAAGCTAGTCGGGAAAAAGTCGTATATCCAGGTCGAATTCTACTACTTCCGGATCACACATTCCGTGTCTCAAAACCTGCAGTAGTTGGAGTTAGAGTACTGGCTGGAAGAATCCACGTTGGACAACGCTTGCTAAAAAATGGTGAACGCGTTGGACAAATCAAATCCATACGTTCTGGTCAAGATTCCATGAAGGAAGCAAAGCAAGGTGCAGAGGTCGCCGTTGCCATCGATGGAGTAACTGTAGGAAGGCAAATCGATGAGGAAGACGTGCTCTTAGTGGATATACCAGAATCGCACGCAAAGAAGTTGAGAAAGATGGACTTAACAAGTGCAGAATTAGAAGTGCTAGAAGAATTAACAGCGATTCACCGCAAAGATTCGCATTTCTGGGGCCGATAAAGACTTTGAATCACAAGGCGTTCATAGACACCCAGCGCTTAAGTATCAAAAATTTAGCAGCGTGAATATTCAGGTGTCTCAGATGACAATGGCTGCAAGTGACCCTAAGTCCCGAGAACTTATCCAAACCGTATCACAGATCTCCAATGGTCTGATGGGAGAAGTGGCGAAAGTCATCATTGGAAAGCAAGAAAACCTACGAAAGGTAAGCATTGGAATTCTATCAAATGCAAACATGCTAATCGAGGATTATCCAGGCCTGGCAAAGACATTGATGGCTAACACATTCGCAACTGCTCTAGGTTGTAAATTCAAGCGTGTTCAGTTTACTCCGGATTTGCTTCCTGCAGATATTATGGGGACCTACATGTATGACCAACAAGCTGGAGAATTCAAACTCCGCCCGGGTCCACTATTCACCAACGTTCTTCTCGCTGACGAAATAAACCGTGCGCCTCCAAAGACCCAGGCTGCTTTGCTCGAGGCTATGGAAGAAAAGCAGGTTACAATTGAGGGAATTACCCACAAATTACCTGCACCTTTCATCACAATGGCAACACAAAACCCAATCGAGCAAGAGGGGACATACCCGCTACCCGAGGCGCAAATGGACCGATTCATGATGAAGATGTCAATGGGTTACCCAGACCGTCAGGAAGAGAAATCTATCCTACAGCGCAGAAAACTTCGCGGAAAAGATGACCACGACATAGAGACAATCACCTCACCTAAGAAGGTCGTAGCCATGCAGAAGGCCCTCGAGACAGTGCATGTTGATACTGCAATCCTATCCTACATCGTAGAGTTAGTTCACCGTACTCGTGAAGACCACCGTGTGATTACTGGAGCTTCTCCGCGTGCTAGCCAGTCGCTATTCAAGACCGCACGCGCAAGTGCAGCAATCGATGGTCGTGACTATGTGATTCCAGACGATATCAAGGCTGTTGCACTGCAAGTTGTCAGCCACAGAATCGTTCTCAAGCCAGAATCAAAGATTCGTGGCGTAACCGGACAGCACATCATGAGAAAGATTCTCTCAGAAGTGCCAGTCCCTGTAATCCAATAATCGGCTAATCGCCGCCTGTGATTATGAACTCCATAGGCTTCGCTTTGTCGGATGGGACTGACGGAGTTTCTTCGACCGGCGAAGAAAGTCCCTACAACTTGGTGGAGCGCTGACGATCCTTGGACGCTAAAGCCACGCTTTTCAACCATGATTTTACTAATTGTGGGATTGATTATTTTTGGAGCGGGGGATGCAGTCCTTATCTCAGCACGACTGGGGAATACTCCATGGACAGTTTTAGCAGAGGGAATTGCTGAAAATCTCGATTTATCGATAGGAAAGTCAACATTCTTAGTTAGTTTCTTAGTGTTGTTGATTTGGATTCCATTGAGAGAAAAACCAGGAATTGGAACCATATTGAATGCTATCTTAATCGCAGCAACTATCGAGTTTTTACTGCCAATTTTGCCAACACCAGAGACGTTTTCATTACAAATTATTCAGGTTCTTGTGGGCATAGTTTTGGTCGCTATTGGAAGCGGTCTATACCTCACCGCAAACCTAGGCCCAGGTCCAAGAGATGGTACGATGACTGGTTTGACCAAGGTGACTGGAATCCCGATAGGAAGAATTCGGAGTGGGATAGAAATATTCGTTATTGCGATTGGATGGGCTTTAGGAGGTAAGTTTGGTATTGGTACTATTCTATTCGCGATCTTAATCGGCCCGTGTGTGGCAATCTGTCTGAATATGGCGGGTAGGCTCGGCAAGCCAAGCGATGACTGATAGGCTGAAGGGGCAAGCCGAGCCGTATGGCTGGACCCGTGGTGATTGCCGTTGTCAATCACAAAGGTGGATGCGGAAAGACCACCACCGCTGTCAATCTAGGTGCTGCCTTAGCCATGGGAAACCAGGAATATGGAATACAACCTCGCAAAATTCTGATGATAGATCTTGATCCAAAAGGAAACATCGCTACCACTTTTGGAGTCGATAAAAAATCACTCGGGGCGACTATGAATGAGTTATTCAAAGCTGGAATTGATGGTCCAGAAGTCAGAATTGAGGAATGTATCATCGGTCCAAAGGAACTTACAAAGTCGATGAAGGAAGCATTTGTCCGACAAAATCCAGAACGGAAAAGAGGGCCCCCAAAGGGATTGGAAATAGACAATCTCTGGTTACTTCCAGCGGATTTAGATTTAGCTGGAATTGAGATTGATTTAGCAACAAGAATTGGACGAGAGAATCGTTTACAGAGAGCGATTCAAGGCGCAGTAGGCCATTTTGATGTAGTAATTATAGACACTCCAGCCTCACTAGGGTTACTGACGGTGAACGCATTAGTTGCTTCAAATTGGGTCCTAATTCCTGTGCAGGCTGAATTCTATGCTCTGGAAAATATGAGTCAACTGATGAATACTGTAAGTGATGTACAACAAGCCGTGAATCCAAATCTAAGATTATTCGGAATTACGCTGACTATGGTTCAGAGAAGTAAATTGTCAGGAACTGTTGCAGAACAGGCTCGCAAACATTTTGGAGACAGATTATTCGAGACAGAAATTCCTCGACTTGTAGCGATCGCCGAATCTCCTTTGGATGGAGCGCCCATCGTTATCGGTCAGAAACCGAACAAATCGAATCCAGGAAGTACTGCTTACTGGGAGTTAGCTCAAGAAGCAAGCAAACGTATCAGTCGTATTCAGGAATCGTCTTGACTCTGAAAAATTCATGCTTTTCTTTTCACAAGGAAAAAGGTAACACCCGCAGCGGCCACAATAATCACTGACAGACCTACGATTAATGGAAGATAAGACCGCTTATGTCTGCTAGAATCATTTGGATAATAATCACCTTCATCTGACCAACCATCCCCATCTGTATCAATGCAACCAAGTTTATCCTTAATCGAAGTACCAAATGTATCTGGACAATCATCGGATAATTTAGTTCCTCCTTGGTCTGCAAAACCATCACTATCAGAATCAGACCATAGGAGATTGTTGTCAGGATTTGAATCTAACAAATCTGGCCAACCATCTCCATCTAAATCTGGACAGCCGAGGAATATATTGGTAGAATTACCCCAATTTTTAGGGCAATCGTCTGGTGTATTTGCGGGTGCTGGATTGTCTCCATAACCATCATTATCGAAGTCCGACCATTGAGTAGAGTCCTCTTGAAAGACATCACCGAAGTCTGACCAACCATCACTATCACTGTCTAAACAGCCAAGTTGATCTTTGGTACTGGTACCAAAAATTGAAGGGCAGCTATCGGCGTTATATGCAGGTTGAGGGTTATCCCCATAGCCATCTAAATCCGAGTCTTTCCACTGGGAATCTTGGGTTGGAAACGCATCTGCTCCTTCATCAACAGTCCATTGAGGAGTCGGGTCAGAATACCCATCTTCATCAGCGTCAGAACAACCCATTCTGTCTGAGTAAGAATACCCCTCGTCAGATGGGCAACTGTCAGGATTGTTTCCAATAGGATTGTCCCCATAACCATCTTCATCTGAATCTAGCCATTGTGTTCCATCGACTGGAAAATCATCCACTAAATCTGCCCAATTGTCGGCATCTGAATCTAAACAACCTCGCAATCCTAGTGTTGAAGTGCCTGAATCTTCTGGGCAATCATCACTTAGATTAGTGCCCGTTTGGTCTGCAAAACCGTCACCATCTTGATCTGACCAAAGTAGGCTATTGGTTGGATAGACATCGATATCGTCTCTAACTTCATCGAAATCTGTATCTTGATATGGATCTAATCTGATAACTAAATTTCTCTGTGAATCTACATACCACAGCTTCCCTTCTGGACCTATTTCGAGCCCCATGATTGAAGCGGCATTTGTTTCTACTGTTCTTGATTCTGAGAAACCTTTTCCGTCTTCTTCAAGATTGTATCCTGTTATTTTTCCATTACCATTTTGTGATACAAACAAAACTCCCTCATGATATTCTAATCCAGACGGAGATGAAAGTCCTGAGGCCAAAACGCCCCATTCAACTCCTGTTGCCTCATTGTATTCGTGTAGAGGTTCCATTTGACTTTCATCGCCCCTAATGTCACTGATGGTGATGGTGGGATCTTTGGTGTTGACCCAGAGAATCCGCTGACCTCCAGTGTCTGCAATGTAGAGAATCCCATTTTCTTTATTCAAATCTAAGTGACCAGGTACGTTCGGAGACCTAGTTAGGGAGATTTCAGTATATCTTGTTACAATACCATCGGAATGGTCATCTTGTCCTGTATCATGGTCTTCCTGAAAGTCATAGTACACTAGTTCACCATGAAAACCATCATTGTACCAATAAGCATTTTCTGAATCATGTGCTATTCCCATACCTTGAGGACTTTCATGGAGCATATCGATATGACTCCCAAGCAAACCACCGGGTTCTTGGTGTTCTTCAGCAAAGTGACTGAGCGAGGATGGCCACAGGGCTGGTCCCATGAAATCATTTGGATTACCCTGGCCATTGTAGGTGTTTCTTGATTCTTGAGCTGTCCCAAATTGATAATCAAATTCTTCATGATATTCTCCAAACGCAATAGCACTTACCTCTTCCATAAAGTGATTGCCATAGGAATCTTGTCTGTATTCAGTGACCTGATTAGATTGTCCCGCATGATGAATTATAGTTACACTATCTGTAGCCCGATTTACCACCCATAATTCGTTTTGTCGAGAAGGGTTTGGATGAAATTCCAAATCCCTAGGTGAATCTAAATTGTCTGATGAAGATGCTATTTCAGTTTCAGCAAATCCCGGCCCAAATTGAGTAATGTATGTGCTATTTTGGAAGATATTTTCCTCAGCAGTGGTTTGTATCGAGACTGTTCCTAAAACACTTATTAAAAGTATACCAATCAAGGAATAAGTTCCTGTTTTTGTAGGGGACTTTTGTTCATTCACATTTAGCCCATGGACTCATTCTATATGGTGACTGTGTGTAAAATCTTCAACAATATATTACACTTCTAATTTACCAATTATTGCTCAACTTCGATATCAATACCAGTCAGTGCTTCGATTCCCAACTCAGTTATGGAGAGAGAGACTTTCAATCCTGACCGCTTTCTTTCGACCATTTCCCAATCGATTAGAGAACGAATATGGTATGAGAATACTTGAGGGGAGACTCCTATTTCTTTTGCTAATTGTGAGCCACTTGGTCCTGCTAAATCCATTAGGTCCGCTTGATTTAGATTCATCAGAATTGAACGCTTAATCGAATTCTTACTGAAATTGATATCTAGAAGAGGGCTTGATAAGGAAGTATCCATAGCTACTGAATCAGCGAAGAATATCAGTAATCTTCCATCTCTTCTCGACCAAATTCT
>JALRLV010000092.1 GCA_023268715.1 Candidatus Thalassarchaeaceae archaeon | reverse complement strand
ATTTCGATTACTTCATATTCAGACTCGACCTTGCTTACAAAATGCTCAATCCAGCACTTACAGATGCCGAAAGATGGATTTTTAATCGCTCGAATAATCGACCTTTATTCAACATCGGAATCAACTATCCTTTTTAAAAGCATTTAGTACATTTGCCCTCTAACATCAATAATAAAACGAACACAATGGCTTCACATTCTATAGTACCAGGCGTAGCGACCGGAGACGCAGTTCAGGCGATATTTGCCTTGGCAAAACAAAAATCATTTGCTTTGAATGCCCCAGTTATTATTCAATTTTCAAACGGGGGTGCGCAATTCAACGCCGGAAAAGGACTTTCTAACGAAGGTCAAAAAGCCGCAATCGCAGGATCAATAGCAGGTGCCAAACACGTTCATCAACTCGCTGAGGCATACGGTGCTACCGTTATCCTTCATACCGACCACTGTGCGAAAAACCTATTGCCTTGGATCGACGGATTGCTCGATGCAAGCGAAGAG
>JALRLV010000091.1 GCA_023268715.1 Candidatus Thalassarchaeaceae archaeon | reverse complement strand
CTAGTAGTTGTACCAGCGGCCAGGTTAGGGAAGTCGTCAGCTAGGCCGTCACCGTCTGTGTCGGTCCAAGCATCGACGTCATTATCGAAGGCATCGTCTTCATCTAGTACTCCGTCGTTGTCGTCATCTGTGTCAGCGTTGTCACCAGTACCGTCACCATCGTAGTCGGTTGTCTCTGATGGATCTAGCGGGAACGCGTCACTTGTATCGACGACTCCGTCACCGTCATCATCCAGATCGATCGCATCACAACTTAGGTCACCATCTGTGTCAGTTGGTGTGTCGGTTGCATCTAGTGGATCTGTATCTTCACCACAAGCTGTGGTTTCGTCAGCGTCAGAATATCCATCACCGTCGTCATCAGTATCTGCGTTGTTACCAATTCCGTCTGCATCGGTATCTAGAGTCTCAGTAGAATCTAGCGGGAATGCGTCGTCAGCATCCAATACACCATCGCCGTCATCATCGGTGTCGGCGTTGTTACCAATTCCGTCGCTGTCGG
>JALRLV010000090.1 GCA_023268715.1 Candidatus Thalassarchaeaceae archaeon | reverse complement strand
TGTCGTCGTCATCGTCTTCGTGGTCATCGAGGCCGTCGTTGTCAGCATCGAATTGGCCGGTGAGGTCGTTACCGTCGTTGACTTCAAACCAGTCGAGGAGACCGTCGTTGTCGTCATCGGTGTCGGTAAGATCCCAAATGCCATCGTTGTCGTGGTCGTAGCGGTAGCTGCCAGCAACACCGTCGATTTCGTCGACATCGAGGATGTCGTCGTTGTCGTCGTCGGTGTCTTCAGCATCATCCATACCATCGTTGTCGTGGTCGCGTCGGCGGTCTTCGCCTGCGTCCATGACACCGTTGCCGTTGACGTCTTCGAAGTCGACGCGGTTGTCGATTCCGTCGTTGTCAATGTCAAGGTCGACAGCGTCGGAAATTCCGTCGTTGTCGTGGTCGTAGATGTTGGTGTTGGGGTCAGCATCGTTCACGTCCTCGCGATCGTCGATGCCGTCGCCGTCATCATCGTCCTCTTCAGCATCGTCGATGCCGTCGTTGTCGTGATCCATT
>JALRLV010000008.1 GCA_023268715.1 Candidatus Thalassarchaeaceae archaeon | reverse complement strand
AAGCGTTACCGACGCTGGAACTGTCATTGACACCGATGATGATAATGATGGATTCTCTGATCTAGAAGAAGGAGACGCATATGATACAGCCACAACTGCTCTTTGTGATGATGGAAGTACATACGCATCCTCCAGCGATTCTCTAGATGCAAGTAGCACACCTGCTGACATGGACGGTGATCTAATTTGTGACGCTCTTGACACTGAGAGAGATGGTGATGGATATGACAACGATGACGACGCTTTCCCAGATGATGTTAATGAGTGGGTAGATACCGATGGCGACGGAACCGGTAACAATGCTGACACAGATGATGACGGCGATGGAACTGCTGACGTCGACGACGTATGGAGCCTACTAGCGTGCGCATCGGATGACTTCGATGGCGACGGAATGGCCGACAACGTCGATCAGTCGTTGTGTGACATAGGATACACTGGACGAATCTCATACACATTCGGAGTGCAATCCGGATCTTCTAATTACGATGCTACCGGAACCGCCGATGGAGACGAAATCGGTATTTCCAACAGTTGTTGTAGACCAGCCCCAGCCGAATATGGAAGCTACTACTACACCGTAGAAGACACTGATGGAACATACAACTTGGACTTCGATTACATTACTGCGGCATCTGCCTCGGTTGCAATAGCAATAGAGTCGACATCCTGGGAGACTACCCCAATACAGGACTACATCATGGTGGCCTTCATTGGAGAATACTCTACTGTCGTACTGTACGACAGCAGGGTTGACGTCACAACTGGCGATTTGGATGATTCAGGATTAGAAGATACTTGGACTATAATCAGCGGCGACATTAGCGCCGCTGGATACGGATATCTAACGATAGAAATGGTCTCTAACAGTGCTAGTGAAGAATTTGGTATCGACGAAGTAATCTTCACTGACGCTAATGGAGATGTATTATCTCAGCAAGGATTCGAGAACAATGCTGGTGCTTACACTGCATTTGGGCCGATGTTCTATGGTGGTGTAAACACAGACCATCCTAACTACGTAGTATCAAGTACAGGAGTGCCTCAGTATCTCTGTTCAGCAGGAAGTGTGGAAATCGACATAGACCTAATCAATGACGGTTCGAGCGACTGTTTGGATGGTGCTGATGAATCAGAATCGAACTGGTACATCGACACCACTCTAGAAAACACACCAACCGCTACCGTTAGCTGGGGTGGAGACGGAGTCAGACTCGATTCTGATGACGACAACGACGGATACCTTGACTGGATAGACGTCTTCCCATACGACGGAAGTGAGTGGGTCGATACAGACAGCGATGGCACTGGTAACAACGCCGATCTAGATGACGACAATGACGGAGTCTACGATATCGCAGACGCCTTCCCGTTAGATTTGGATGTCTGGACCGACACTGATGGGGACGGAATGGCTGATTCATCCCCTACATTGGAAGCGCCTACAGAATACGTACTGACCATTTCTGATTCGTGGGGCGATGGAGGTCACGAAATCGATGTAACAGATTCGAGCGGTACTCAGCTCTGTTACATCGCCCAATATTCGTACTCCTCCTCTGCAAGCTGTTCATTTGCTATGATGAGTGGAACTGCGGACGTCACAATAGACAGCGACTTCTGGCCTGACGAAGGAACATTGGATATCACTTCACCATCCGGTGCAGCTGTACTATCAGGTTACACATGGACCTCCAGTACAGCATTCGTTGCTACAACTCTAACCGAGTTGTCCACAATCGCGGCACCATCAGTTACACCTGCTGGAACATTGATTGACGATGACGACGATAACGACGGATATGCAGACAGTGTAGACGATTGTCCAACACTTGGTTCAGCAGCATTCCCTGACTGGATTGATTCAGACGGTGATGGCCTGTGTGACAACACAGACACTGACGACGATAACGACGGAGTGTTCGACGCCAACGATGTATTCCCACTAGACGCTAACGAGACATTGGACAACGACGGTGACGGAGTTGGAGACAACGGTGACACCGATGACGATAATGACGGAGTCGATGACACCTCTGATGACTTCCCGATGGACGCTTGTGCAAGCACAGACACCGATGGAGATGGAATGCCTGATACCATCGTTGCAAACTGTGTGACTACACTGGTTGAAGACATGGATGACGATAACGATCTCGTAGCAGATGTAGACGATGCATGGCCTCTTGACATAACCAAGAGCACAGACACCGATGGTGACGGATTAGCGGATGAAACACTACTCGTCACTCCTGGTGACTCGTTCGACTTCGAAAGTGGAGTGCTCGCCAATGGAGCCAACACCAACTGGAGCTTCTCGCAATGTACTGGATACGGTAACAGAACACTTGGTGGTACTCCATCGAGTTGTACACCGACCACCGTTCACAACGATTGGTCAGTTACAAGCACCGATCCTATCACTGGAAGTTACTCTCTAATGTCCGGACAATTAGCATCCGGATTCTACGGTGAAGTAACTGTAATGGCTACCTTCGTAACCACTGGTGGAGACATCGTTTGGAACTGGAAGGTGTCCTCTGTTGAGAGAACCTACAGTACAACCTTCCATGAAGGTCTGAAGGTGTTCGTTGATGGAGTCCAAATTGATGGTTCACAATATGGCGGTTCCTACAATGGCGAATGGTCTGGTGAGAAGAGTGGCTTCATGACTTGGGCTGTAGGCCCAGGTACTCACACCATCGAATTCATGTTTGACTTCGGTACATCCGGTAGCGGCGGTAGCAGTACCGCTTGGATTGATGACTTGGTGTTCCCATCCATATTTGTACCTGTGAACGAAGATACCGACGATGATAACGATGGAGTACTCGACGAAGACGACATTGCATCACTCGACAAGTGTATCTCCACAGATTCTGACGGAGACGGCTTAGTTGACGACGTATCAGCAGATCCTGACTGTGACCCTGCTATGTACAACGTCGATGATGACGATGACAACGATTCTTGGTCTGATTCAGACGAAGCCGCGTGTGGAAGCGACCCACTTGACAGTGCAAGCATGCCAAGCGACTATGATGGTGACCTAATCTGTGACGTAGTTGACTCTGATGATGACAACGATGGAACTGATGATGCAAGCGATGCATTCCCATTCGACAACACTGAGGATACGGATACAGATGGTGACGGCACTGGAGATAACGCAGATACTGACGATGACGGGGATGGAATCTCCGATCTAGAAGATGCGTTCCCATACGACAGCACTGAAGACACAGACACAGATGGTGACGGAACTGGTGACAACACTGACGATGACATCGATAACGATGGAACTCTGAATGCTGACGATGCGTTCCCATTGGATAACTCCGAATGGGACGACACAGATAGCGACGGTACCGGTAACAACGCTGACACAGACGATGACGGTGATGGTGTAGTAGACTTGGTCGATCAATTCCCGTTGGACGCTACTGAATCACTAGACAGTGACGGCGACGGTGTTGGAGACAACACTGACGACGATGATGACGGCGATGGTGTCGACGATGCTTCTGATGCCTTCCCATTAGATCCATTCGAGACAGTTGACTCTGATGGTGACGGTCAAGGTGACAACTCAGACGCTGACGACGATGGCGATGGAGTCAACGATGGTATCGATGAATTCCCAATGGATTCAACGGAATGGGTTGACAGTGACGGCGATGGAATCGGAGACAACACCGATGATGATGATGACGGTGATGGCGTTGTAGACAATGAGGATGCATTCCCACTGAACCCACAGGAATCATCAGACTACGACGGTGACGGTGTTGGTGACAACGCTGATACAGACGACGACGCCGACAGCACACCCGACGCTAACGATGCGTTCCCATACGACATCAGCGAGTGGAGTGACACAGACGGTGACGGTACTGGTGACAATGCTGACACAGATGATGACGACGACGGATTCTCAGATACTGACGAGGATGCTTGTGGTACAGATACTAAGCTGGCCTCGAGCATGCCTAGTGACGCTGACAGCGATGGAATTTGTGACGCACTAGACTCTGATTTCGATCCATCAAAATCTGCTGGAAATGAAACCAAGACTGGATTCGATAACTTCCGTGATAACCTACCTGGATTCACAGCGGTTATCTCCAGCCTTGCTCTCCTAGGAGCAGCAATTGGTGTCGGTCTATCAGGCCGCAGAAAGAACGACTGAACCCAGTTCAGTTGACGCAAAACCCGGGCCGGGGATTCCGGTCCTCGGCTCGGGACCTTTACTTCCTCGTGCGTAAGCCATGTTAGTGATGGAATACACACAATCATCATAAGACGAAGCAACCGGCTTCCATTCGTAGGTGACCAAATGCCCGGAACAACCCGTGTAGAAATTCGAACTCTAAAGGTAGGACGGTACGTTGCTTTAGATGAAAGCGCGTACAAAATTCTGAGTATTTCCAAATCTAAACCTGGAAAGCACGGTAGTGCTAAGGCACGACTAGAGTTAGAAGATTTATTTACAAAGCAGAAGAGATCACACGTCGGAACTGTTACCGATAATATCCAAGTTCCATTGTTAGAGAAAGGATCCGCGATTATTACTCACGTGCAGGGTAATGAGGTTCATGCAATGGACAATAAGACATACTCTAACCTAATTTTGCCCACAGAAGACGGACTCAATTTGGAACCGGGTGGCGAGATTCAGTGGGTAGAAGCCATGGGCCGCTACAAAATCACTCGAGATCACTGATATGAGCGACTCTGCTGCAATACCTCTGCATGCTTGGTTAATCATGGGTGTAGCATTATTTGCAGTCTCAAGCGCTGGCGCTGTCTTTGAAATGATAGACGACGTTTCAGGACTAAGTAAGGCAGCATGGAGGCTACAAGCCACGTCATTGGTGCTTTTCCCCGGATTCTTATTTCAGTATAAGAAAGCCGAGGGTTCTCTGAAATTGCAATGGAAAGAATCAATGCATTTGTTAGCTTTTTCTGGGTTTTGTTTGGCCCTACATTTCGGCACATGGCTAATGTCTCTCGATAAAACTACTCTCACTCATTCTCTTCTATTCGTCACGGCTCATCCCTTGGTCATTATCATTGGACTATGGGTACTCCGTAAACCAGCAACTAAGCTTCAATCGATTGGGGCGTTAGTTGGTTTTGTTGGAGCAGCTGTTGTGGTTGGTGGTGGAGCAAATGAAAGTGGAGTAAGTCTCTATGGTGATTTTCTTGCTTTCATGGGCGCAGTAACCATTGTTGGTTACCTAGCCATAGGTCGAATGGTTAGGGGATGGATGCCGCTGTTTCTATACGCATTTCCGGTTACATTGATTTCTGCTATAGTTCTGACATTATGGGCAATCATAACGGAAGATTTGACATTTAACCTAGATGATATGTCTGGTGCATTCGGGTGGTTAAGTGTAACATGGGTAATTTATGTTGGATATCTTGCTTTGGGTCCCGGTCTACTAGGGCATACCGGAATAAATGCTGTATTACGCTGGATTCCTCCATTGACAATTTCTATGATTTTGATTATGGAACCAGTGATTGGTTCAATTATAGGCTGGGTTGTAGGTGTAGATTCTATTCCTCAACTATGGACTATTATCGGAGGCTCTTTGATGATATCTGGGTTAGCATTAGTCACATTTGGAACTGAAACTCAGGAAGCCCCACAACCCTCCGATTGATGTAGTGCTTGCTTGTGGGGGGTTTGTGACCAAGCCTTGCCTTCTGTTGACCAACGATGATGGTATAGAGGCCATAGGTCTACACGCCTTAATTCGGGCTTTACACGAAAGAGACTTTCCGATAGTAGTCATAGCCCCCGCTACTGAACAATCGGCTACAAGCATGAGGCTATCATTGGGTTCTAACTTGAGATTCGAAGAAAGGGAGGATATTGCTGGTACCATCTCTAATCCTGAAGGTCCACCGCTGCGTATGTTTTCGTTGGATGGATCTCCATGCGATTGTGTTATCGTAGCAATTGATGGAGGACTAGACCAATGGGTTCCAGAAATGAAACCCGCATTGTGTGTTTCCGGAATAAATCAAGGTCCAAATCTTTCTGTTGATGTCATGCATTCAGGGACAGTTTCCGCCGCACGAGAATCCGGCCTATACGGGCTACCGTCAATCGCAACCAGTTTGTGCACATATGAACACTCTAATTTTGAGGATACTGCAAATGCCACGGCAGACGTAATTGAGGCAGCTGTAGCAATGTTGCCGCCAGTAGCGGAAAATATGCTCCGACCAAACGGGTCGACTAAACCAATTACTGTAGAAGACACCAGTGAACAAATCCTTTCTGAATTTAAGCAAGGTAATCTGATGTTGAATATTAACGCCCCGAAGTCTTGGACAAATGGATTCCAAACAGTTTCACTCGGGGCTCGGTGGTATCACAATGCGATTGGGTTGACTAATTCGGAAAGAAAAGGGATAGCTTATGGGTTCAGAGCCGCCCAAATTGTAGATGAAGATATTCCTAATACAGATTGTAATGCTGTAAATAGTGGGGCGGTTGCAATTACTCCGTTATCTTGTTGGCCAGTGAATCATCCGCTCGGAATTTCCCAAGATTTACTAGAAAAGGCCACTAATTCAGGTGCAAACGGTCTTCCTTTTTGGTTAGAGAATTGATTCTTTAAACATCCAAAGTATGTTGGATAATAGTAATACATGCATGTCCTTGCAACCATTTTTTACCTAAACTAATTTTGATAAATTCTGATATTTGTTGTTTATCAGTTTCTGAAAATGGTAGATGATCTGATAAAATAAAGCCTAGATTTTCTTTTCTATCTAATGTTTCGATTGCGTCTCCTTCTGCGTCAAGAATATGTATAGAAAATCCTTCATCATGCCACTCTGTTAGCGTTTCTGCTAATCCTCCGCCCATGTCGAAAATTCCTTGGGTGACCTCATCTAAAACTCCAATTGGAGGAACAGGTCTTTTCAGAATGGCTTTGATTTGACCGGCGATTGAACGTTCATCTGGTCTTACGCCAGACAGTGTCTCCCCATTGAACCAAATTCTTCTATCTGGCCCAGGTCCTCCACACAAATGCAATGTTATGTCGGTATCGCGACGAATTCCGTGCGATACGAATAGTGCGGCATTCACCGCTCTGACCAATACATCCATCCTGCCAGAACCACCTGCTAAGTCATTCAGGTTTAATTTGCCCGAACTAGGCGCAAGATGACCGATGATGGCGAAGCGCCTTTGCAATCAATCACCCCATATCTAGGTCTAAATCTTCGACATCCATCATCGATTGCATTTGCTTTCTCATGCGCCTATCCCCTTTCATACCACGCATCATTTTTCGGCTACGGTTCCATTGATTGAGTAGTTCTTTGACATCCTTTTCAGTTGTACCTGAACCTCTAGCAATTCTTCGAATTCTTTGGGACTTTAACACAAGGGGTTCGTCTTTCTCATGTTGAGTCATGGAGTCCATAATGACCCGATACCTGGCTAGATTTCCCTGCATTTGCTTCTTTTGTCCAGCGGACATAGAACCCATTCCAAACATTCCATCTGGTAGATGTGAAAGTATTCGATCTACTGTGCCGATTTTACTCATCATCTCCATTTGAGTATACATATCTGTGAGTGTAAATCGACCCGACATTAGGCGCTGAGTAAGCCGAATTGCTTCTTCTTGGTCTAGGTCTTCGGGTGCAAGGTCGATCAGCCCTTTGATATCACCCATTCCAAGTAATCTAGAGATAAATCGGTCAGATTCGAATTTCTCGAGATCTTCAACTCTCTCTCCTTCACCAACGAAGACTATTGGAGCCCCTGTAATCGAAACCGCACTTAATGCTCCACCCCCTCTAGCCGTACCGTCCAGTTTGGTGACTATTGTGCCGGTTACCCCGACCAAATCGTGGAAGGTCTGCGCAACAGGGCCTGCTGCTTGGCCAACCTGGGCATCAATCACAAGGAATCTTTCGGTAGCGTTAGCAATCTCTGCAATTCTTACCAATTCATCTCTTAATTCATCATCAAGGCTGTCTCGACCGGCAGTATCGATGATTACAACATCAGCAGTGCCAACAGCATTTATTCCGTTTCTGACAATAGTCACGGCGTCTTTTTCATCTGGTTCACCGTAGACTTCAACTGGTGAATCTTCCAGTAATTGTTGCAATTGGGCATAGGCACCAGGTCGGTGGACATCGGCTTCGATTACCGCTACCTTGACTCCGTGTTTTCTCCTCCACCATTCGGCTACTTTTGCAGTCGTTGTGGTTTTTCCCTGACCATAAAGACCGACCATCAGTACAGTTTCATTGTGTGGTTTAATTTCACGGGCAGGGCCAAGTAACCGAACTAACTCTGTGTAAATCAGATTCATTGCATGAGTGTCGAGTTTTACACCAGGACGAGGTTCCTCCTCCATCAATCGGCGCTCGATTCGTTCAGTCAACTCTTTGGCCTGTCTTACATTGAAATCTGCTTCCAATAATGCTCGACGGAGAGAACGTGTCAATTCGCGTACTGTTTCCTCATCTACCTCTCGCTTACCCTTGAGTAAGCCAACGGAGCCGAGGATTCTACGCTTCAGACCCTCCAGTGCCATGTGCCTTGGGTCCAAAGCGTGTGGTTTGAACGTTATCCGAATAATCGATAGCATTAGCCTCCAGGTGACCTTTGAAACTATGTAATTTTGATTATAATCCTATATTCTTCAAGGGTGGAACTGATAGCATAAGTGACGTCGGGCAGTCATGGCTGAGCCCCCAATTGAGATGTGGGAGATGCAGCTTGCATTTGCCATAGGTTTGTTGGGAATATACGCCGGTTGGCGGGGTACAATAGCCAAGATGACAGGTTTTTATGACCTTTCGGGAGCTTTCAAGACGCTAATGTTCGGATTAGTGGCTGGTGTGTTGATTGCTTCTCTCATCGATTCACTGATACTCGCTCCAATCCGCCTAGAATCTGTTAACATCATCGAGGTCTCTGTCATTGCTCTAATTATTGGGATGGCCGAATCTGCATTCGCTCTTTTCCTTCTCGGTAGGCCAAGAACTGCTGGATTGAGAGCTAGTGCACCCTATGGTTGGACACTAGGTCTTGGTTTTGGAGCGATGCGTTCAGCTCACCTAAATGTCAGACTATTTGACCCCGATGTGGGGGCTCTTTGGGAGGGTGTTACAACCGGATTTGAACCGTTCAACATTGCTATGGCATGTGTATTGACTTTGACAACGTGTATTGGTCATGCTTCTATAGCAAGTTGGCAAGGTTCGAAGATTATTCAACATGAAAGGGCTCGAACATTCTTCACTAGTTCAATCGCTAGAGCTGTTCTAATTGTTTCAACTGTGTTGACGATATTTGAGCCATTTGTAATATTCTTGGTATTTCCAATGGTTGCTTGGTCATGGATTCCGGCTCACTCAAAATGGCTCCCATCCGGTATGACTCCGGCCGCCGCTCAGGCTTATCGCAGAACCCTCAGAAGTTCCGGTAGACACGAACGAGCAGCAGCAAACCGAATCCGCGGACAGAAGGTTATTGATGAGGAGTGATTTTTTCCCGTAATTAACCCCGCAGTGCCATGATGATAAATAATTGACAAATAAATAAGTCAGAATTATAGGAGCCCCGCTCAGGGAGGGTGGCAGAATGCGTGTAATTATCGCTGGAGCCGGGGAAGTCGGCAGGGGTGTAGCAGCCGCTCTGAGAGAAGAAAGAAGGCAGGTAGCACTGATAGATCCTGACCCAGAAGCCATCAATGAATCCCAGTCTTTGGATTGTCTATTGGTGACTGGTGATGCTCTTTCACGTGACTCATTATTGAGAGCAGGCATCAATGATGCTGAAATTATGGTGCTGTGTACAAATAATGACGAGGTCAACCTACTAGGTTGTGCCTTTGCAAAAAGAGTCTACAGTGAACAGGTTGGAGACAGAGCAACAAGAGGTCTGACTACAATTGCTAAAATTCGTGATCCTACTCTATTAGACAAAAACAGAGGAGCAGGGCCTCTTGAGAGGTGGACGAGAGCGGACCATATCGTCTGCGCCTCTGATGATATTGTCAAACAATTAGCAGCAGGGCTACTCGCGCCCTCTGTTGAGGAAATTCTTCCTCTCGGAGATAATGCATGGATTGCCGTAGCAGAGGTTATGCCTAATTCAGCATTGATTGGTAAAACTACGGGAGAAGTATCAGATTGGATAGTCAACATTCCTTCAGTATACGGAATTAGGTCCACAGATGGAAAAGGGGCGCTTGTAAATGGTAGCGAGGTAATTCAAGAAGCAGATATGTTGTGTTTCGTTGCACGTTCAACAGAGGAATTCATGACGATAACGACTGGTGCAGGTCTGCAGGACCCTGAATGGCCTCAAGACCCTAATATCGCAATTTTTGGCGCTACACAATTTGGAACATCGCTGGCTTCTCATTACCTCGCTGAAGGCGCCGAGGTGGTGGTTATTGACCCTGATTTAGATGCTGCAAACGAATTGGTCGGCTCGAGGATTGGAAATAGTAAGCGGCTAGATGTCATTCACGGAGACCCTCAGGATGGAGATTTGCTGAGAGAACTCGGCATTGCTTCGCATGATGCGGCGATTGCAGCATTGGCGGATGACAACCTAAACATCGCAATTGCCATGCGAGCAAAGGACAAGGGAGTGCCCAGAACTGGCCTTATTCTCAAAGATAGGGCACTTGTAGAAGCTGTCCAAAGAATAGGTTTGACTAGACCCGTCAGTCGAAGACACGTTACTGTGATTTCCATTATGAAATCGATTCATATGAATGTCCCTGGAACCTATCAAGTCATACCGTCCTTACCTGGAATAATCTCGATTTCAGCATCGCTTAGTGCTAAGGCTGAGATAGTTGGAAGGAGTATCTCCGACGCAGAGTCTAAACTTGGTTGTAGAATTGTAATGGTTGAACACGAGGATGAAGATGGAATAATTCACATTCTAAATCCGTCCGGTGTCGATACCCTTCAGGTAGGTGACAAGGTACTGTTATTCCTGCGACTCGATGACCTAAAGAGGCTGGAGAAAGCTCTGGGGAGTTGAGCTATGCGCTGGGATGTCATCGGCCTTGTGATAGGCTGGACGCTACGAATTTTCGCATTACCTCTGGCCGTTGTTGGAGCATACTCAATATATTCTGACGGTTGGGAATATGCTTTGCAAACCTATGCAATAGCGCTTGTAATAGCGTTCGCTGCTAGCCAATGGTTGTTTTCTAAGGCTTCTAGTTATGATGTCGGTAGCCGTGTGAGGGACAGAGAGGCCTTTGCCGCTGTGGCGATGGGGTGGCCACCAGTTGTTTTCCTAGGTGCATTCCCTTTCTGGCTAGGTGGAATGTTCTACGGTCCTGTAGAGTTCATGGCTGGAGATGCCACCTTTATGCAAATGATTAGCGGGGCTTTGCATGCTTGGTTTGAATCAATGTCGGGATTCACTACCACCGGAGCCTCAGTGATCGATTCATCAACTAGCCCGATTTGTTCAGGAGAATTTGAGGGGGATTGTGTTGGTAGCCAAAAGAAAAGTTTGCTTCTTTGGCGGTCATTATCACAATGGATCGGTGGAATGGGTGTAATTATGCTTGGTTTACTGATTTTCTCAAAGGCTCTTGGTGGCGGAATGGCCCTCGCTAGAGCGGAATTAACCGGCCCTACAGTGTCTAATCTTAGTACCACACTAGAGGGAACTGCCCGAAAGTTGTGGGCGATTTACATAATTCTGACAATACTTGAGGGCTTGATACTTTACCAATTCACAGAAATGGGCTCTTTTGATGCACTAAATTACGCATTGACAACAATGCCCTCGGGCGGTTTTGCAACTAGCGACATGGGAATAATGGCATTTGATGATACATTAATCGAATCAATAATCATGGTATTCATGCTGCTAACCTGCATTAATTTCAGTTTGCTTTTCTTCGCGATTTCTGGAAGATGGGGGGAAGTTTGGAAAGATGAAGAACTTCGAACCTATCTTCTCATTCTTGTTGTTGCTTGGCTTGCTATGGCCTTCAACTTGAGCAGGGCTACCGATTATTCTCTAGCAGAGTCTATTCGTCATTCACTATTCCAGTCAATCTCGATTTCCAGTACTGGTTATTCGAGTGCTAATTTCTCTGAATGGCCGGTATTCAGCCAGTTTGTCCTCCTGTTATTGATGATAGTAGGTGCTAGTGCAGGTTCCACAGGAGGAGGTCTAAAGGTCCTTAGAATACGCATCGCATTCGAGTTAGCTAAGCGAGAGGTCATCCGTATCATTCAGCCAAAAAAGGTAATTGCAATTCGCTTCAATGAAAATGTCGTCGATGAAAGTAGAATTTGGATTATACTCGGTATGGTGAGTTCTTGGATGGTTTTGGTGACAGCCTCTATGTTGACTATTTCTTTCTTAGAACCTAATTTAACTCTAACAGACGTTTCTTCAGTATCTGTTTCATTGTTAGGTAATACTGGCCCTGGTCTTGGCTCATTTGGACCGGCTGACGCCGCTTCCACTTGGGCTGATCTTAACCCATTGTCCATGTTTGCTTCTACGATTCTAATGTGGCTCGGACGTCTCGAACTTCTTACTGTTCTAGTTCTCCTTCACCCACGGACATGGGCTGGTTCTAACTGATATTGGAAGTGGATACAATGATTACCATACAGGATGTTGAGGATGCTCAAGAAAAGTGGGGCCAAGGAATTGTAGAGATATCTTCAGCATATTCCGAAGGTGGCGACTTTGTAAAAAGGGCCGAAATCCATATTGACTCGCTTTATGATTACAAAGAGGGTAGTGTCCTATTCAAGCCTACTTTTGCAAGCGAAGTACAGTTCCGTTCGACATTCGATTCAGCCTTATCCTACTTTGTAGGTGAAAATGGGTTGTGCTCCGAAGATACGGGTTTCGCAATCAAGGGTTGGACCAAAGTAAGATTTCAGAATGATGACATCATTATCCACGGTTCAACTGCATTGGCTATGGGTAATTACTTCTTTACAAATCCCGAAGGTGAAGAGGTCAAAGTAGAGTATTCATTTGCATATACAAAAGACAGTGAAGGTAATTTACGAATTTGTCTTCATCATTCCTCAGTACCTAGTTCATAATGAATCAAGGGCTAGGGAATGAGTCGCCCCTGTGTCAGTCGGCATATGTGATTATGCTCGTTTGTCAAAATGGAAATCAAGTCGATGGATAAATCAAATCAACCAATCTTTGGGTAATGTACCATACAGGACCGCCTACTGTTGTTTGTTGAAAAGAAACTCCACCGAAAAGCCAACCCTCGTAAATCATTGAAAGAATTGCTAGGCTGAGCACAGAGAAAATTATCGCTGGTATGGCGGATGGATGATTGCCGCTCATGGAGTCGGATAGGGGAGAGAATCTTGAATTCTGAGGTAGAAGATCCTCCCCCTGATTTATCATGAAGCAAAGAGTAGCCCTTGACTCAGAGAATCTTGGCTGCGGTGGTGAATACTCTCGCATCGGGGTAGTCAGAGCAGTATTGGTAGGCATAGGTGACACGAATCGTGCCCGATGGCCCCACGAGGAACTCTCCCGTAGACATCCACGGATTGTCGACGAGAGGGCGTTCGATGGCGCGCCTCGCTTCCTGGAATTCCAGCCCGATATCCTTTGAATGGCACCATGTTTCCTCGGGAGCGTCGTAGAGGACTTGCTCAACACCGAAGTTTGCGAGTCCGTAGGCGGCGTAGGCGGCATAATCAGGATCACACAGAATCGGGCATGAGATGTTGTACTTTTCACGATATTCAGCGGCTCTCTCAGGCTCACCCTGGCCTATAATGACAGGATTGATTCCGGCCGCTAGGTAGTCTTCGTACTCCTCACTGAGTCTTGATGCTCTATCGAGGCCGCACCCGCAACCGAAGTGCCGCCAGAACATCAACAGTGCCGGGCCATCGGACCAGAATGAAGACAGCCGACGAGGGGTGCCAGTGTAATCGAGGAGTTCTAGTTCAGGTGCGCTGGCCCCCCTATCGAGAGGTTTCGACCTATCGTCTCCGGGTCCAGCCACCCATTTCTCAAGCCATTCTTTTTCGGCGTCTTCAACAAGCCTCTCTGTGGATGCCATAATTCGTAGGTGTAATGCTGCTGAATAAAGATTTAGGCGATTGCAACTGGTGGAGCTTTTGCGAAACAGAGACTAGAGTACAAACATACCCTATGATTTACCTCTGATTCAAACCTTGTCAGAGGGTACCCTCTGATTCAAAATGAATCAAGAGAAAATTGAGTGGATTCATCCTCTTCTTCTTTTGTGGATTCAGAATTAGTCTCTTCGATTTGTTGGATTGGTTGAGGGATTTCTTGCCAATCATCCTTAGGCAGGGAATCATCGAAGGCCGCTAGAATTTTCTTTGCCTCCCTTCTTGATTTAGGAATCCCGTGCAAAGATAGGTGGTCTTCGCCACTCAACCCCAAATTCATAGCCAAAGAAAAGTCGTCTGGATTCCCACCAAGCGATTCATCGTGAACTGCTAAGAGGTTGGGCCAGAGGTCTTCTCTAACAGCCGCTTTACTCGCTCCTGACTGTTCTGCTAGAGATGCTACAACACCAGAGGTTCTCCATGCCTCCCCTCCTCTTCTTAGGAAGTTAGGATAAGTTAGGAAAGGGTCGGAAGCAGGATCTTCTCTTTTTGCTGATACTGCTGCTTGAGATGAAAGAGAAGAACCCCAATACCACGAACGATATGCTCTGTTGGTAAACTTGGTCGCCAAAGCGCGATCAGCAAGCACCATCGCCTTAGAAATTTCAGACAATTCTCTAGTATCGAAAACCGATTGATTATTCCATACAAACCATGCTAACATCTCATCAGGGTCCTTGTCCGAATTCATTAGCAATTGATTGGCTTCATACCCATTATTTGCAGCATATACTTCTCGAAGCGCCCTGAACACATCGATTTGTGAATCTCTCTCCGCAACCTCGGCCAATGCATTAACATCCTCTAGAGCGATGTGTTCTCCACCTATTGCGGCCGCAGCTTGCAAATCTCGAATTAATGCTCGTAAATCGCCCGGATTATTTTTGATAAGTGCCTCTACCGCTCCAGGATCCATAGATAGTTGCTCACCATCTAATACCCTATTTGCAATCCTTCTCATATGCAGTTTTCCAACTCGTTTGAATTGGATATTTTCTGCCAATCGCATTACCCGGTCTCTATTCCGACGCCATTGCCTTCCAGAGCCCCACAATCTCATGGCATCATTACAAGTCAGTATCACAGGTTGTTCGGTAATTTTGAGTAAATTCAAAAGTTCAGCCTTACCACCTGAATCTCCTTTAATACTGGCTTTTTCTTCTTCTTCAGGCGAGAGTATTTTGTCGATTTTATCTTCGGAGACTTGAGCGAAGCCGCCAGATAAGTGGTCGACTTCGTCGAGTAAAACTACCGTTTTCTCGCCAACATCTCCTCCTCCAGAAAAAGCAGAAAGTGAGATGTGCTGACTCCCACGCGTCGCCGCTCTTCTAATGGCTGCTGCATTCCTTTCTTCTGAGGCATTCAATTCAATAATCGACCAGCCCCGCTCTTTTGCAACCGCCTTGGCAAGAGTAGTCTTACCGACTCCTGGTGGGCCAACTAGAAGTAATCCACGTTTGTCTGGAATCTTTCCTGTTGACCATCTGTCCAACCATTGAGCAATCATACGAAGTTGGGAATCATTACCCTCCATCTGAGACATACTGGTTGGACGATATTTCTCCGTCCAATCCTCGATGGCCCCGGCTTCGTTCACACACCTATCCTATCTTGGAGCCTCTTGAAGATTGGTGGGCTAATTCTACTGGAACTATCAAAAATTTAGAACAATTCTTGCATGGTTCCGTTAGTCATTCGAGTTAGAATCTCGTCGACAAAGGCTCGTACCTGTAATTGGTCATCCCTACGCCTAATCGTCACACTACCGTCTTCCAGAGATGTATGGTCGACGGTCAATGCCCAAGGTACTCCAATTTCATCAGCCCGTGCGTATCTTCGGCCAATAGATTTGCTTGAGTCCATCTCTGCTCTAGAATGTGGGAGTGAATTTATCGCTGAAGTAATCTCTCTTGCTAATTCGGGCATTCCTTCTTTGTCGAATAATGGGAGTACAACACAGTCGACGCTAGAAATCCCTTCAGCGAGTCTAAGGAATGTGTAAGCCTCTCCTTCCTTTTCAGCTTCTTCGTAGGCGTGATCGAGTACGTGCCAGATAATTCGGTCAACTCCAAATGCAGGCTCAATAACATGAGGTGTGAACCATTCCCCACTGACATTCACGGTCTCAATTCTTCTTTCTACCATGCCTTCCTCTATTGTAACCGTCCGTCCGTCTTTCAGTGTTAATTCAAATGGGAACGAATCAGGTAAATCGGTAAGAGACTCTAGAGCAGCAACTACATCACCCGCATCTCCTCTAAAGGTTGGACCGATTACTGCCCCATTGGGTGCTAATCTGTCTATGGTTTGTGACCGAGGTTCAGCAAATTGCCTCCAAGCCCTAAGCGACTTAGATTTAGAATGAGATTCATGACTCTGTAAGTCGTGGCAAGTTCGGTTAGCGATTCCAACACATTCTATCCAACCATGTTCTCCATGAATCTCACAATCCCAGCAATCTTCCGCATAGTGAGCCATTTCGGTACTAGCATGTTGTCGGAACCGCATCTTCGCGGGGTTAATTCCTACTTCTACCAAGAAATCCCAGGTCCTAGCCAAAAACCAAGCAACGGTTGGATGGCGTATGATTCCAGCATCTAGGGCTGCCCCGAAACTCATTCGGGCCTCGCCAGCGTGAGGGCCATCTGGATCAGGAATCAGGCTAATTATCTCTGTTCTACGATTTAAGTCGGCGATTGGAGGATTTTCTGGGTCGATGAAATATTCTAGCTCTGCCATATTAAATTCCCTTAGACGAATCATTCCTTGTCTAGGGCTGATTTCGTTTCTGTATCCTTTACCTGTTTGTATCGCACCGAATGGTAATTTTTGCCTAAAGTGTCGGTATAATGCTGGATATAGCATGAACATACCTTGTGCGGTTTCAGGCCTCATGTAGGCCGTTCTTCCAGTGCTCATTGCTCCGATGGTCGTGGAGAACATCAAATTCATCGGCTGAGCAGGAGTCCATACCGATTCGGAACAGGATTGACACTGGATTCCAGTGGATAGTAAATTATCGATTTCATCAGAGTTCAAGGCATCTGCATTAGGGTGCAAATGCTCCACTAAATGGTCAGCGCGAAATATAGAGCCACAGGCCTTGCACTCAGTCATTAGATCGTTGAACTCACCAACATGGCCGCTGGCTAACAGTACGGACTCGGGGGTAATTGTTGGAGAATCGATTTCAACAATATCTCCATGGCTCAACCAATGATCTACCCATTTCTGAGTTACGCGCCTTCTAATTGCGGCTCCTACAGGTCCGTAGTCGATTAACCCGGAAACTCCACCGTAGATATCGAATGCAGGAAGTACTACTCCTCGACGCCTCAGCATCGCAGACAACCTCTCTAATCTACGCTCGTCAGACATATCCAACAGCGCGGGGAGTGTTCGTCTGTCTTTCAAGCCATCCGCAAGTAACTGACTTAGAAGGCTAAACTAACTACTCCTGTAATTTTTATCAAATCCCGCAAAATTTGAAAATTTGAGTATATTTTCTTCTATTTAGTACAAAGTACTGTATGCTTATCCAAACGAAGTATTCATTTACGGAATTATTCTCCTGTGAGGACATAGTGCGAGGGGAGAATAATGCCCAAAATAGAGTATGTAGAAGATTCTTGGGAAACCGAGCAACTACTCGAGAGCCTATCTCCGCCAGTGCGAAATTGGTTTAAGGATAAATTTCCTGACTTCACAGACCCACAAAAACTAGCAATACCTAGGATACTTAATGGCGAACATTTGCTGCTATGTTCACCAACAGGGTCTGGAAAAACCTTGACTGCCTTCCTATCAATAATCGATGATTTAGTACGCCGCTCATTGGATGGAAGTTTGGATAAATCAGTTCAGTGCATTTACATTTCACCTATCAAAGCGCTCGCAAATGATATCCAGAAAAATCTGATTGGACCCTTGACTGAAATTCGCGAAAAATATCTTCCAAGCAGGGCAAAGGAAATCAAAGTAGGTCTGCGAACAGGCGACACTCCCCAGAAAGAAAGAGAAAGGATGCTAAGGGCTCCTCCTCACATTTTGATTACTACACCAGAATCTCTCGGTTTGGCCCTTGCATCGAAGAGATTCAGGCCATTATTGAATGACATGAAATGGATGGTAATCGATGAAATGCATTCACTGGTCCCAACCAAAAGGGGAACCCACCTTGCTCTGAGTCTTGCATTGATGGACAGTGTAATCGATTCTGATGTCCAAAGGATAGGAATTTCTGCTACAATGGAGCCCCTAGAAGCGGTCGCAGAATTTTTGGTAGCTTCCGATTCAAGGGAAAGTGATACCGAGCCCCAACATGTTGCAATCGCTAAGGTTTCAGGAGCTCGAAAATTAGACCTTGACATTATTTTACCAACTCCAAGGTTTTCTTCGTTACCAATAAAGGAGGTTCTCGAACATAACGTTGAGAGGATTAAGGAAATTGTTGAGGCCCATACAACTACATTGGTTTTCGTTAACACCAGACAGATGACAGAAACCACGGTTCAGAAATTGAAAATATTAGGTACTGCAGGTGTCGAAGGCCACCATGGTTCAATGGACAAAGCGATTCGTTTAGATGTTGAACAACGGCTAAAGAATGGTCATCTTCGATGCGTAGTATCTTCTTCCTCTCTTGAAATGGGTATCGATATCGGTTCAGTAGATTGTGTTGTACAGGTGGGTAGTCCAGGCTCGATTGCCACTGCCCTACAAAGAATCGGGCGTGCAGGTCACCAAGTGGGAGGTCTACCAAGAGCCCGATTTCTACCTACATCCCCACAGGATTTGCTTGAACTAGTCGCACTCCAAAATGGTATTCTGCGTGGCTCTATGGACCTTCTAAAATTCCCCGAAAATTCGTTAGATGTTTTAGCCCAATTTATGATTGGCCTGACGATTATTCAAGAATGGGATATTGACGATGGCTATGAGTTAGTTACTGCTGCTTGGCCTTATCGATCCCTACCTTATGATGATTATATCGAGGTATTAGACCTACTAGAGGAAGAAAGGCGAGTTTGGGTTGATTGGGAAGACAATCGCTTCGGAAAGCGCGGTTACGCTCAGATGATTTACTACACAAATATAGGTACTATTGCTCCGGACAATAATTACCTAGTTTTCACATCCGACGGGACTCTAGTAGGTCAACTTTCCAGTGGCTTCGTTGCTAGTTTAAGAAATGGTGATGTGTTCCTTCTTGGAGGTTCTACATACAGAGTATCAAGTGTTCAAGGAACAAGAGTAAACGTTACTTCTGCAACAGGTTACAGGCCCACCATCCCATCATGGGCCGGAGAGGCTAATTCAAGGTCCAATGAACTGAGTTACGAAGTCCTAGATGTTCTGGAGCACGCTTCGCATATGGTTAGAATGGGGCGAGATGTTCGACCTCTTCTGTTGGATGTATATGGCCTTAACAAACCAATTGCGAATGCTCTAGCTAATTATCTCGATGAGCACTGTGCGACAACCTTCCAAGTACCGAGTCGAGATCGAATAATTGTAGAACAGGTAGCCGCACCTCTGCCGACCTATATCGTAACTACCTGCAGAGGTCGAGCTTTCAACCTCGCTCTAGGCTATCTTTTCGCAGGTATTGCAGTTAGAGACAATGTATTGGTTAACGAGATTTCTTTTGATGAAAATGGTTTCATGATAAAATTAAGTCACGAGGTAGAGATTTCAAAAATTCCTGAGTTATTCAGAGATGACTCTAGTCGAGAAGTTCTCCAAAGATACATGCTCGATTCACAATTATTCGCTAAGAGGTTCCGTGAGGTGTCGAGTCGAAGTATGCTAAATCCACGCAGAATTGGCGCTGATGAAGTAAGCCCGAAACAATTCCAAAATCGCGCCGAACAAATATTGCGAGCACACAGGCAATTGGAAGATTCGGTAGTTATCCGAGAAGCAATGAATGAGATTATGAACACGGACTTGGAGATGAAAGAATTAGCTGATTTCATCGCCAGAATGGACAGTGAAAATGTACGCATTGTCCATCGTAAGGTGAAGATGCCATCTCCTCTTGGCATGACTCTCTTCATGTCCTCATTTGAAGACCTGTTGAGCCTACGAACTCGTGCTTACTTGATTAAAGACATAGATCCAGAGATTCTGCGAAGACTTCTCGGAGCACGTTCCCTTGCTACCGATTTAGACCGTGAACGGTTGGCAAAATACTACCAAGACAAGGTCGCAGTACCAGACTCTCCAGCTGGTTTACTGCGTCTGATGGACATGGGTGGTGGCTTAGAGAAATCTCTAACTCACCCTTTGTATTCTGAAAAATTGAAGAACGTAGAGTTTGATCAATTACGAGCCTGGGTTTACGAATTGGCTGAGCGAGGCCTAATCACTAAGGTACGAAATACAGGTCATGAACAAATCGATGATAAATGGTTCTCCGAAAGAATGGCTGGGGTACATGGTACACTAGGGTGTCTAGCCGTATCTGGTGCGGATGAAATGGACGACCTTCGCTCCCTTTACACTGGAGGTCTAACATTCGAAATGGGTGTTGATTTCAAAGAAGGCCAGCCGGCTACTTGGAAGGAGACCTATCTTTCGGACCCAATGGATTGTCTGAGGCTCAAATTGCTGGATATGTTGGGTTCGGAAGGACCTCGAACTCTAGACAAATTAGCAGACAGATTACCATTCCCTCGAGGCCAAGTTGAATCGGTACTGCAAGAACTGGAGATGAGAAATCTCGTCTCGATAGGCTTCTTCACTCAAACAGAAGATGGAGAATACATCCTGAGAGTTGACGAATATCGAATAACAGGAGGTCAGGTCGAGGTAGTAGATTACAGAACACTTCAAACCTTGATTCTCCACAAATCGTTCACACAATATGTAGAACCCGCTGATGCGATTAGAAATCTCATTTTGGTCCAACGAAGAGACGAAATGTTACATCGTGTGAAGGATTACAGATTCCGTGATTGGAAGGACATTAAACACGATCCGGATGTCATCAATGGTCGATTATTGCACAATCGTGTAGGATACACAATGGAGGATCAACTTCCGTTGGTGCTGGGTCTGAGGGGTGACCCTTGGCTTGGTCCACTAGAAGAAGAACTATTGGAGAAGATACCTAAGGATGGAATAAGTCGAATAGAATTATTTGACGATTACCCAAAAGGCAAAGAAAACGCTCATATCCAAAGGTCTCTAAAAAGTGCTCTTTCCAATCTAGAAAGGCAATTAGTCATTGGAAAGAAATACATCGAGTTACCTAATCGTAAACGTTCACTCGCAGTATTCCATAAAATTCATGGAAGAGTCAAGCCGATGAAATTCGATGAGGCCGTGAAAAACCTCATTGAGAGAATTGGCCCCGTTCGACTGCACACTTTGAGATTCTTTGTTTCACGCCCGGTTGAGGAATTAGCCGAGACTCTTCGAGATTTGGAAAATTCTGGGAAAATTGCCCGCATAGTAGCCCTTCAACCAGATCCAACAGATTACTACTCAAGCCATGAAGACGCAGAGAAACTTCTCTCTCCAATGGCAGAAGATCGCAAAATGAGAATAGTATCGCAATCCGATCCATTCTGTTCCAGATTTATCCAAGAAGTTCGGCTGATGTTGAAACAAGGTTGGTATCATCCCGTTTTCAAAGGCGTTGATCCAGTTGGTAGAATTCTGATGTTCGTGGTAAATGATTACCTAGATATCAAAGATATTAACATCCCACATTCATACTTAGATGAGTTCAAAGACACATTTGATGAATTGCTAGAAAATTATCGTGATAGGTTAATCGATGTCTCTGTTATTCACGCATTCAACGGTGTGCCTGTGCATGATTGCGATGAAAATGTGCAACAGATTCTCTCCGACCTAGGCTTCGAGTCAATGGGAGATGGAGAGAGATACATCCGAGGTGGTGTTGTAGACCCAATGCCTCGAAAGAAGATTAACAGAATTCTTTTCCACCACCATTCCCTTCATCAAAAGACTCGACATGAAAATGAAACAATCGCACTCGACCACCTTGATGAATTAAGAGACGATTTCGCATTACGCGGACGTTGTGAGATGTTCCGTGTTGACCTGAAATCAATGGCCGCGGCTCACCAATTGCACCAAGGAACGAATCTTAGAGGTCATTTGGTCTGGGCAAAAATGCCTCACTTCCAAAAATTATTGACCATCCGAAATGTACAGGCTCCTGAAGAAGACGAGGATATATTGCAATTCTTCAGGGAACACCACGACCCTGCGATTTTCATGGAGCGCCATGCGATGCGTCGTGGTGAATTCCGCAAACTAATCTCTCCATTAGTCCGAAGCGGACACCTTGTGCAGGATTATCGCGGGGGTTTCAAGGCAGTTGAACCCTTAGCCACCTCTGATCTATGGGAGGTTAAGCGAGATTATTTGCGAGACCTTGTGAAAGACTACCCAGTAATCACTTTGAAACAAGTTGAGAGGTTAGCGGGGTCACCCTTTTCGGCAGAAGAAATATCTGATGTTATGCGTGAATTCGAAGAAGATGACACGCTCATCAAAGGTTTCCTTGTAGACGATATGCACGACGTTTGTTGGGGCCGTCATGACCTGTTAGAAGGGTCAGATGTACTAACTAAAACTCGAGATTTGGTAATCCCACCTTCTGATCCACTCATTCACTACTATGGTAGCTTATTGAGAGAGAGATTCGGATATGGTTCTGCATATCTCGTATTCCACAGAGAGGAACCAGTAGCGGCATTCAAGGCAAATACCAGGGAAGGTGTAATTCACATCACTGATTTCGTTGGGGATTCTGACTTAGAAAAAGAAGCATTGAGAGTAATGAAAGAATTTGCTTGGGAGCATGATATGCCACTGAAAGGAAAGCTATACGAGCGACTAAGAAGTCGTTGAAGAATTATCTTTTCCTCTCAATTTTTCAGGTAATAGTAGCATTATATTTCTATGCAATTCTGGCAGTAAATCGAATAGTGCAATCGCCAATAGAAACATTGCGAAAAGGCTAGCGGCCTTTGCAGCATAGCTATGGGAGAAATCGAACATATCCAATCCTAAGAATTGCCAATTTCGATAGTTGTCTGTCAACCAAACGATTCCTGCATTCCGGAATGTGTTCAGGATGTGGATAGTTGGAACTGAAATCAACAATCCTCGAATCCTTCGATTCCAGGGGACGGTTTGTAGCGCCACTATCGCTCCTACAAAGATAATCATTGACTGCAGACCGGAGCAACTTAGGATGAACCCAATATTGACCTCTTCGCCGGTAGAATGATACATTGGGATGAAGAAACCTCCATCACCTAGTGGTTGAGTGAGAAGCAACATACTTCCCTCCCAATCACTCAATGGAACCTCTCCTCCATCGTTTATATCGACCATTACTTCCCCCATTGTGTAAGACCCTAATCCAACAAATTCTAACATCCACTCAGCACTGTGTGCTGTTAGCATAACAAAAGCGATGTTGAGGTAAGGAATACAGTACACTACATGGTAGGGGATCATTGACCAAGCGACCATTCCACGTAACCAGACTAGGGATTGTCTGGTTTCTTCTTTCAATTGGCTGAACCTTTGGGTCTCAAGCAAAGCAAGCAAAATACCTCCGGGTAAGGCCCCAGCAGTCATCATGACTAGAACAGGATCTCCAATTTTCACATAATATTCGGATAGTAGGTAAATGAAGAGGCCTAGAAATACCCAACCAGCGCCTGCGATTCGCCCTGACCATTCAGCCTTTGAATTAGAGAAAGAGGTGGCTAGAAAAGCCATACCTGATATCCCGATTAATAATCTGAGTGCTTCCCCAGAGGTGCCAATTGAGCCTGCAATAGACTCTAAGGCGACTCCTACAGGCTCCTCCATCGAGTCGACTCCAGCCATCAACTCGTAAATATGATGCCCTCACCGGTTTGCTTTGGGAGACACATGGGCTTCGAATTCGAATCATTCGCGGAGGATTACCTCAGTGATTTGCGAAGAACCCTTTCAGAGGTCTCTAAATCGCAAATTGAAGCCCTTTGGTTGGAATTAACTGCGGTTGCGGAAAGAGGAGGTAGTATCCACATGATTGGCAATGGTGGAAGCGCCGCAACACCTTCCCATAGTGCAGGAGATTGGTCAAAGGAACTAGGTATTCCTACCATTGCTCATACTGACAACATATCTTCGTTCACTGCATGGGCTAATGATACCGAATACGCAAATGTATTCGCTGGGCAATTATCCACTTTTGCAAAATCAGGCGACCTTGTTATCGCATATTCAGGTTCAGGAAATTCGCCCAACGTGCTAAACGGAATTACTGCAGCCAAAGAAGCGGGTTGTAGAACAGCAGCTGTAACCGGTGATTACAAGGGTGGAGGGGGTGGGCAATTAGCCCAAATGGTTGATGTTGCAATTGTTGTTCCTACTACTTCCATGGAGCGTATCGAAGACATGCAATTAATCATTAATCACATCGTTAAAGAAGCGTCCAAGACCAATAATGAGCGGTGATACAATGCTACCTCCTCACCGCGAGTCTGCGGAATTAACCGCCCCTCTGGAATTACTTGATTTACCGAGCGGTAAAAGTTGGGATGGAAGAATTGCCTATCTTGACCGAGATGGTGTAATCAATGTTGGAAGTGAAAAATACGTCAATTCTCCTGCGGAAGTCGAATTGTTGCCAGATGCGGGCTTAGCAATTGGGAAATTGCGTAGGGCGGGATATAGAATAGTGGTAGTTACTAATCAATCACCTATTGGCAGAGGGCATTGGGATTCAGACAATTTAGATGATATACATTCAGAAATAAGGAGTAGATTACTACTTGAAGACTCAGATGCTCATCTAGACTTGATATTATTTTCACCATATGCTCCTTGGGAAGGTGCTTGGGCACGAAAGCCGAATTCCGGAATGCTAGAGGCAGGCAGGCAACTAATGGACGCCGCCTCATCAAATGCCGATTTCGCGAGCATCAAACTGCTTTATGATGCTGAATGGGTCGAAAGGCCTGATGAGTCAACCTCATTCATGGTGGGCGACAGAGGAGTCGATATGGCCGCTGCAGAAAACTTTGGAGTCAGAGGCATTCGCTGTGACCCAGACACTGGTATCTCCGGAGTTGTTGATTCAATACTGGGGGGTGTCGCGTGAGCGACATCCATGCGAAAAGTGTCATCCGAATAGGATTGGATGACACAGACCATGTCGATTATGCCTGCACTACCGAACATTTCAACCGTTTACTTAGCGGGTTGATGGAATCGATTGATAATTTCGAGATTTTAGAAAGGAGACTCGTACGACTTTGGCCGTTCGCCCCTAAGAGAACCCGGGGGAATGCGGCACTTTCTGCAATTTGTCGGACAGATATTACTAACCAGATTTACCTTGAATCAATTTGCCAAGAATTCATGGAAGATTTGGATAGAGAGATCCTAGAAAGTTACCCTGATACAGGCCAGAATCCTTCCCCTTGTCTCATAATCGCTACTGAAGAAGTTCCCGAATCATTGTATTGGGAGGCGGTCAGAGGAGAAGTTTCCCTCGGAACTGCTCTAGCTAAATTACCTCAATCCAGTAAAATTTACTCTATACAAGAAAATCCGAATGGCATCGTCGGGGCATCTGCTGCCATCGCTTGGAATCCATCTGAAAATAATACTTGGGAATTAATCGCATGGAGACAAACTGAGAAGATTGGAAAAGAGAGGGATGTCTCGATAGAAGCCATTGTATCGATGTCAAACCAATTCCCAACCACTTTCGCAAATAGGGACCCAACTACAGGTAGAGGTTTGATTATGCCACGGACTAATTGTCCTGTATTATACGGAATTAGAGCCGAGTCGACTCAAGAATTACAATCTGCGCATGAATTCCTACAATGTAGAACAGACGTCGAGAAATCTGATTCCTGGGCAATCCATAGAACTAATCAAGTATCAGACGACCATTTACTTGGTTCTATAACCGGAATTGTTACTACCCAGCCACTGGAGGTTCAAGGTGGACATTCCTCAATCGTAGTTTGGACTGGGTCCGCATCACATACACTAGTTGCATTCGCGGAAAGTGGCAAAGTCAATACATTGCTAAGGCAATTGTACCCAGGTGATATAATCGAATGGATGGGGTTAATCTCGCCCTCCCGTGAAGTACATTTAGAGAGGCTCAGAGTGAAATCAACCAGCCCTAGAATCGGTAAGAGGCCGGAATGTTGTGGTAAAGCTATGAGAAGTGCCGGCGTAGGCCAAGGCCTACGATGCAAAGAATGTGGAAAATTATCGGCAAAGGCTTGGGTCAGTCAATTAGTTTCATTTGAATCACCATATCAAGGATGGGTTGAACCCAATCCAGCAAATAGAAGGCATTTAGCAAAACCATTGCAAAGGGGTTTACCAACAGCACAGAACAGTCAAGGCTAAGAGTTCCTTCGCGTGTTTATGGCTAATACTCAAAACATTCTAGAGGTCCTATTGACAATTTCCGCAGGATTGTTAATTTGGTATATCTTGGGATTACGGCAGAAACGGCGTATAAGTGCCCTTGAGGATTCAGTAGATTACAGCGGAATGGCAAGGAACCCTGAAAAATTGATGGATCCAGACCAGGAAGCATTGGAAGATTTAGACCGTTTGCTTTCAAAAGAGTTCGACTCAGAAGAATGAACTAAGCGATGGTGAATCCAGATTCTTTCAATATCAATCTGGTTTCTATCTCTTGATCAACTAGTTTTCGATAATTTCTGATGCCTTCTTCTCTCAATAACCACACTTGCCTTAATTCGGACAATTGAGAACCCCGACTTTTCCATTTTTCTCCCTCACCCGATGGCGATTCATATGCCTTTGACGTCAAGATTATCCTGGTATTTTTGGTTCTAGAAAGTAAATTACGTATCGCCTGTAGATCATCTGCGGGTGCTCGGCCTGAAGATGGGCACCAATCATCAACGACAATCAAATCCGTATCGTCTAATCTATCGATTAGGGGTCTCAAAGCATTGACCCTAGTAAGCAAATTTGTGCCAAACTCTAGGACAAAAAATCTCTCTAATGAAGGCTCATTAAGTCCTTTCAAAATCTCCTTAGTCCTTTTCGGGTCTAACGAATTTCTACCTAACCAAACTACCCGAGAATTAGACTGTAACACCTCTACTGAAAGGCTTAGACAGAGGCTAGTTCCTCCTATTCCCTCCTCCACTGAAACGTGGACCGGACCGGAATCTAGGTCGAGCATTATTCTAATTTGAAAAACTCAGGGTGAATTAGCATTACTATTGCTAAATCATCGCCCTTGCTAGTGCAATTGTTTCGTCTACAATTTCACCACTAACTCCAAGGTGACTTGAAGGGTCGAATAGTTGGTCTAATTCTTTTGAGGTAAAGGCGCTAGTTACGGACTCATCTTCACCACAAATCTCCCGAAGATGGCGATTTTCGGCAACAGCAACCATTGAAGCTGCTCGTAGAATTTCGTGGGCTTGGTCTCTGTGTATACCTTCATCAACCAATGCTAACATTATCTTCTCAGCCATTACAAGGCCATTTTGAGATTCTATGTTTGCTAACATTCTTTCAGCATCAACCACGCATTTACCCATGACTCTGTCGGATTTGGCGAGAATATCATCCAATAGGATCATTGCATGAGATAGGGTGAATCTCTCACTCGAAGAATTAGCCAAATCCCTCTCGTGCCACAATAAAGCATTTTCATATGAAGGGATAATCATTGCTCGAACGATACGTGCTAAACCAGAAGCATTCTCAGCAGTAATCGGATTCCTTTTGTGCGCCATTGTGGATGAACCAACTTGCTTTTCGACGTCAAACCACTCGCCGACCTCGGCTATTTCTGATCGTTGTAGATTCCTTACTTCTTGTAGGAGCTTTTCGACTGAGGCCGCGACATTAGCCATCCATCCAACCCACTCGATGTATCGATCTCTCCCGACTACTTGTGTTGTCGCTACTGGCACGGTTAATCCAAGGTGTTGAAGAATTAATTGTTGCAATTCTTTTGCGTTCTCACCTTGCGCTGCTCCTGTACCGACCGCTCCTAGGAATTTGCCGGTTATCGCTCTCGATTCCAATTCATCTAACCTTACTAGATGTCTTCTGAACTCATCAACAAAAACTGCTATTTTAAGGCCGAAAGTAATCGGCACAGCGGCTTGTCCATGAGTTCTACCAAGCATGACTGTGTCCCTTTCTCTTTCTGCTAAATCACATAGAGTAGCTAGTAGAGTCTTCAAACTCTGTCTTTGTAATTTGATAGAATCCCTAATTTGTAGGGCTACGGCCGAATCCACAATATCATTGCTTGTTGCACCCAAATGTATGCACCAAGCTGCTTCTCCGGCCTTTTCTGCCATAGCCTTTGTTAGTGCCATGATATCATGTCGTGTTTCGGCTTCGATTTCGTCAACCCTATCAGCGGTCACAATACCTGGGTCTGAGATGTCAGCAATCATATCGTAGTGTTCGGCAGATACTCGTCCAAGTTGGCAATGAGCCCATACAAGGGCTCTTTCTACCTCTAATTGTCTGCTGTGTCGACCTTCTCTCGACCAGATTTCTTTAGCCTCAGGTCGTCCATATCGGTAATCTAGCGGTGAGACTGACACAGCGTTCCCCGTGTGCCGCCGACTTGACTACCCCCCTTGAGACTAGCGGATGAGAAAAGTCATGAAAAAAATAATCCGATTATGATAATTCTGCTGAATCTAGAATCCAAGAGCCTCTATTTCCTTTCCAATTGGAATGACCCGAAACTTCGATTTCTTGGTTCATATGCGGGGCGTTAACAACGATTGTCTCGAATTCTCCGCCCTCTCCGTCTAAGTTGAACCTATATTTGTTGGAAATTCTAGTTAGTTCCTCTAGTGATTCTTGGGTGATTTTCTTTCCCAGCCATTCCCTACCTAGGCCATCAGTAGATACTGAAACTAATCTAACATCAAATCCATGCTCAATTAGTGAATTCATATGTTCCTCAGGGTTATGGTGCCATAGAGGACAGTATGAGATCAATCCTAATTTTTCACACATACGCTCAATACGAGTTTTTTGGTAATCCGAACGTAATGCTCCGACTACTAACGCATCAATTTCTAGATTTTCTGTCTGAAGAACTAAATCAGAAGGGAAATTTATTGATTCTGTATCGTTTTTTACCTTGTCAAATGCTGCGTTGACATTAGTTGTTCCTCTGATGCCATTTTCGAGGTCTTGGATTTCGTCGTTTTCTGTTCCATCCGATAAAATGGGCAACCATGAGGTTCCAATCGAATGGGCTTGAAGACCTGCGAGGGAGGTATTTGGTAATTGAAACATCATTGAGTCGTCACTAGTTATGTGAACAGTGACCATAACTTGGACCTGCCAGCCTTGCATGATTGCCCACCAGCATGCATAGGTGGAATCCTTCCCCCCCGAGGACAGAACTGCTACACGCACGTTCTTCGGATATCGCATGTATCCATCAAATAGACTATACATCCATCACAAAATTGGTCTGTTTATGTTACATGATTTTCAGCAATCATGAGACGACGTACCGGTCAAGGTTGATAAGAGACCGGCTTAGGACTCAACCCGATAATCATGCAGCCGAGCGGACGAGGATATGACCATGGAGTATCTACCTTCTCTCCTGATGGACGATTGTATCAGGTAGAGTATGCTCGAGAATCTGTCAAAAGAGGCACAACTACAGTCGGACTAAAGTTCCGAGATGGAGTTGTTTTAATTGTCGATAAAAGAATCTCAAGCAAGTTGGTAATCATCGATTCTATAGAAAAAATGTATCAAATCGATGACCACGTAGGATTCACAACATCTGGACTAGTCGCAGACGCCCGCCAGCTAGTTGATCGGGCCCGTGTTCAATGTCAGGTAAATCGAATGACATATGGTGATGCAATTCCGGTTACTACATTGGTCAAGAAAATGTGTGATTACATGCAATCATTTACTCAATACGGTGGGGCCAGACCATTTGGAACCGCTCTACTAATCGCTGGAGTAGACTCTGACGGAGTACATCTGTTTGAAACTGATCCGTCTGGAGCATACCAATCGTATCACGCCGGAGCAATTGGTAGAGGAAGGTCTACCGTAATCGACCATTTCGAGGCTAACTGGAAGGCAAACATGACTCAGAATGCTGCTATCAAGATGGGCCTTGAAGCCCTAAGGGAATCGATTGATGAAGATTTGAATCACGACGCAGTAGAGATAGCAATCGTAGATGGAAATGGATATACAAAGATGAGCAAAGAAGACACATTAGCCCATCTTGGTAAGCTAAGTTGATTGGGAACACAATCCCGATTGCTCTAAGGGCTTAGGCGAGGCTCGCCGTTCATGGTCAGTCTTGATGATGCAGTGATTGCCCGCCTTGAAAAAGGTGGGAATCGGTATGAAATCCTCGTCGACCCCGATTTAGTCTCTCAGTGGAAAGAAGACAACAATTCCGTGGAAATGGAGGACATGTTGGCTACAGATGAAATATGGTCAGATGTAAAAGCAGGAGATAGGCCTACGTCTGATGCTTTGGAGAATATCTTTGGTAGCACGGATTTACACACTTGTGTGAAGAAAATATTAGTTGAAGGAAGCATACAATTGACTACTAATCAAAGAAAGCAAATGGTGGAGGACAAACGCAAACAAATTATCAATGCTATAGCAACTACTGCTACCGATCCGAAAACCCGTGGGCCTCATCCACCTACTAGGATTGAAAACGCATTATCCGAAGCTAGATTTAGCGTAGATCCTTTCCTTTCAGTTGAACGTCAGGTACAAGACGCAGTAGATGCAATTCGCTCGTTAATCCCTCTGCAATTCATTACAGTAAGGTTGGCATTTCGAATTCAAGGAAAAGACTACGGGGGAGTGCACCAATTGCTCAGAGATTCACTTCAACGTGAAGAGTGGCTTTCAGATGGTTCTTGGGCTTGCGTGGTAGAATGCCCCGGTGGAATGAAATCAGACCTAATTAGCCGTGTCTCGAAACGTGCATCGGGATTAGATGTGAAAGAATTAGATTGAGGAATCAACTTTCTACACACCGTAGGTGTGAGCATATACGGTTATGAAGGGTGGGTCGGTCGCGCGGCTCGATAACATGAGTGGAGACAATGGCGCGGACGGACCGCGCAGATCCCGACAAGCACCCCTGCTTGTCGCCCCTGGGGACGACCTAGGCGATTCTGGGGAGTACGAAGCTGGACATGGCGTTCTTGCCATAAACGGCCGGCTACGTGCTTTGAAGCAAGGAAGAATGAACAATCGAGGCGGTACTGTCTCGATCGAGCCGCGACGCACTGCGTACGTGCCGCGGCCTAGTGACCTCGTGATAGGCTACATCGAGGGATGTACCAGCAATATCTGGTTCGTCGACATAGGTGGGCCATTCAATGCCATATTACCGATGAGCCTTGGGCCATCTAAGGCAGAATTTGGTGGAATCAGAAAGGTCCTCGATATAGGGGATGCTATCCTTTGCCGAGTTCAAGAGGTAGAAGAAAATCACTCTAGCGTGGTTACGATGAAAGGAATGGGTCTGCGTGCAATTCGTTCAGGTAGTATTGAGGAAATCGATCCTCATTTACTAGGGCGTCTTATTGGGAGAGGTGGAAATAACCTCAGACAACTCAAGGAAGATACAGAGTGTAGAGTAGTCGCTGGCGATAACGGCCGAGTTTGGTTGGATGGTGACCTTGATGGAATCATCAACGCTAGAGACAGGCTAAACGCTTTGTTAACCGAAGCGAAAATAGATGATTTTGGAGGTGAGGCCTGATGGGTGGCTATGGAGATGTACAGTGTATTGATGAAAACGGGATACGACTTGATGGTCGAACCAAAGATGAGGTAAGGCCAGTATCAATTGAAACTGGAGTAGTTCCTGTGGCTGATGGCTCTGCTAGAATCCGATGGGGTCTAAATGACTGTATTGCAGCCGTTTATGGGCCTATGGAGGCACACCCGAGGAAGATACAGCGACAAGATCGAGCCGTGTTGGACGTTAGATACAATATGGCTCCATTCTCGACAACCGATAGGATCCGTCCAGGGTTCAACCGACGCAGTAGAGAAATTTCCAAAGTAACGGCCGAAGCGCTGGAAAGTGTAGTTCTAACAGAATTATACCCACGAAGTAAGATTCGGGTAGAGATCGAAATTATTTGCGCCGAAGCAGGAACAAGGTGTGCAGGAATCACTGCAGCATCAGTCGCTCTTGCTCACGCTGGTATACCAATGACAGACATGGTAGTGTCGGTTGCAAGTGGTAAGGTGCATGACATCGTAGTTTGTGATCTGAATAAGGAGGAAGATAACTACGGTGAAGCAGATCTACCAATGGGTATTCTGCCAAATACCGGAGAACTAGTTTTCCTACAAATGGATGGAGACCTATCTCCTGAGCAATTCCAAGAGGCTTGGGATTACAATATGGAAGCAGCACAAGTGATTCACAAAGAAATGGTTCGCGCCCTGAAGGGAGGTGATGAGTGATGAGTATACCACTAGTCCCTAATCTACTTCGCGCTCATCTAGCAGAATTGGCAGGTGAAGATAAGAGACATGACGGCCGTGGACAATTCCAAGGCCGCGATGTGGAACTGGAAATCAATTGCCTACCTAGGGCAGAAGGATCGGCCAGAGTCAGAATGGGGGATACCATCGTCCTGGCGGGGGTAAAGTTCCAGATTATGACTCCATATCCAGACCGACCTAATGAAGGCGGTTTGATGTGTAGTGCAGAAGTAAGGCCGGTTGCAGGACGCAATTGGGAAGCGGGCCCACCTAGTGCCGAGTCCATTGAATTAGGTCGAGTAGTTGATAGAGGAATTCGTGAATCTGGTTGTATAAACACAGAGGATTTGTGTATCATCCCGGGAGAGAAAGCCTGGCAGGTGATTCTCGACGTGTTTGCAGTATCAGACGATGGTAACCTATTCGATGCCTTCGGATTAGCAGCAATTGCAGCACTAAGAAGTGCTACGGTTCCAGCAGAGAGATTTGAGGTTGGAGAAGATATGCCGCTTGATGTGTCAAAGACTCCGATAATGTGTTCCTATCACAAGGTAGGAGGTCGCTTTGTTTACGATGCAGATAAGAGGGAAGAATTAGGCGGTGATGAAAGAATACACATCACCCTAGGTGATGATGATCATGTTCATTCATTGCAGAAGGGTCTAAAGGGAATCTTCACGGCCGCCGAATTCGCCGAGATCAATGAACAGGCTCGTTCAAGGTGCGCCGAACTCAGAGATCTGGTAAACAACGCATTGGAAGGTGAGTGAAATGGCAAAGAGAACACAGAAGGCCGGTGCTACCGCGAAGTATGGATCGAGATACGGTGTAAGTGTTCGTAGGAGAGCGGGCGCATCACTCAAGAAAAAGTCGCGAAATTACACCTGTCCAGTTTGTCATTATCAAAAGGTCACCCGCCAAGTCGCGGGAATCTGGGAGTGCAAGAAGTGTGGGCATAAATTCTCTGGAGGAGTTTGGGAGCCTTTTACTCGTGCAACAGATGCTAACACAAGAGTAATTCGACGCGGAATGGAAGGCGCTACTGCGACGGATATGACGGTAATCGCACAACAGGCTGCTTTGGATTATGAGCGTAAACTAGCTGGTGAAGAAAGTGTCAGCGACGAAGAAGAGTGATTCCGTAAAACTCACTATGCAAATTTCTAGTTCCTACGCCAGTTCGCTAGAGGCGGCGTTAGTTACCGAAGCGGAAGTCACTCGAAGCGGTGATTGTATCACTATAGAGGAGGTAGAGCCGGTATTCGTTGATATGCGGGCTCGCTGGAATACTGTAATGAGAGGCCTTTCTGCAGCATACGACGCCTTGAAAGCGGTTGACTAAATCCGGAGGTTGAGAAATAATGGACCAACAAGCACTCCAGAGCCTAGTCCAGGAATTACAAATGGTGCGAGGACAGATTCAATCCTTGACTAGCCAATTCAATGAAATCTCGCTAACTATTGAGGCCCTGAAAGAACAATCGCCCGATAGGGCAGTGTATCGAGCTCTTGGAGGGGTTTTGTTGGAGGTAGGTGACAGAGCATCATTATCTCAAGACCTAGTGTCTTCGAAGGAAACTATTGAAGCTCATTTAGAATCTCTAAATGCTAGGGAATCGGAGTTAATTTCACAGTATAATGAGGCATCTGAGTCGCTCAATTGAGTGGTGATTTTCGATGTCTTTCGATTTGAATGCACTTAGCGATTGGATTTCATCGCATTCGCCTAATGGCCCAATAGCAGTTGTTACTCATAAAAATGGAGATATGGATACAATCGGCTCTGGAATAGTTCTGGCATCGGCTATCGGAAATAACGCAAAAGCTTGCGGGATTCACATTGGTTCATTGCCTATAAAAGTCCTCAATGGGATGGGAGTTGATTACCAGCAAATCGATGCTACTAGGCCATCTTTACCTCGAACACTTTCTGGAATAATTGTGGTTGATTGTGCTTCACCTAGTCAAATTGGTTTCAAATTACCAGATGTGCCATTATGTGTTTTAGATCATCATTCTGCAGCATCAGACGGATGGCCAGACAAAACTTTGGAATTAACTGGTAATTATTCATCTACTGCCGAAATGGTTTGGGATTGGATAAAGCCTCAAGGACTTGCCTTAGAGGCAGACCTAGCGACACTTCTCCTAGCCGCAATTATTTCTGATACTGGTCGATTCAAACACAGTAGACCCGGATGTCACAGAAGAGTAGCAGAGATTTGTGAAATATCTGGACTAGATATTGTAGACGTTATTGACCAGATTGAGTCAGAAGATTTGAACCAGTCTCAACGCATATCTATACACAAAGCTGTATCTAGATCAAAGATGCAAGAAGTTGGAAAATATATGATATCGATTACCCGTGCTGGTACAAATGAAGGTGTAGTTGCACATGCATTATTGGCTTCTGGTGCCCATGCATCTTTTGTTTACAAGAAAAATAGTCCTGGACTTAGATTAAGTGCTAGGGCTAGCAGAAATGCGACAAATCAGGGTATTCATTTGGGACATTTAATGGAAAGTATCGTTCACCGATTGGGTGGAGACGGCGGCGGCCATGCTGGTGCAGCAGGTTGGTCCGGGATTTGTGACGAAGTCGAATTAGAATCGGTATTGTTAGCAACTCTTTCTGCGGAGTTGATAGAATGAAAGATGTCCGTGAAATACTATCACAATTAAATTCAGGCTCAATTAATATATCAGATATTCCAGAGGACTTGGTTTTACAATTATGTTCGTATATGTTGTTTGAGGATGTAGATGGCCCCGATGAGTTACTCTCAAAATTAAGTCCGCTACAAAGAGATGTATTGGGCCTCCAAGGTTTACTGATGGAAGGCGATTTAGCCAACGCGGTAATTACTAGTGCGGAATTACTAACACGTTCTCGTTCTAAAGAAGAACGTGACCTAGAATGTGAGGTCAGAATTCGTATGGAAAGGGCACTACTAGCCGTTGATGGCCCAGATATATCGGGTCAAGAATTGGCATGGTGTTCTCAACGTCTCAAGGCTATAGCACCTAACACAGCGCTGCATGGGATTTCTATGTTGAACCAGGCTACATGGCATAGCAATAGTGGAGAAATTATGATGGCGATGGCCATTCACGCTGAAATCACAAAAGACAGTGGCTTCCCCCCAGAGATTAGAGGGCTATCTAGGTTAGAAGTAGGTCGAATATTGACTGCTATGGATGATTTAGACCCTGCAATGAGACACCTCTGGACCGCCAGAGCAGTATTCATTGATGCAGGAATGGAAGCAGAGGCCGTAGTTGCTTCACTAGAGTGGTTAGATTTGGGCTTAGAGGAAGTTACACAAGACGCACCTAGGATGCTTTACAGGATAGAGAATGCAGAACCTCGCTCGGTCCCAGGGTCATCATGGGTACCTGCTAATTATCAAGACGTCAACGATGTTGTAGAGGGGTTATTGCCGATTTTGACTAGAAATTTAGGCGGTTCTGATAGAACAGATTTGGGAATGATTCTCGACGCAGCTGAAATAATTGGAAATCCGAAATGGAAGAAATCGTTGCTAGATAGGGCGAATGAAATTCAAGATGCAAGGCTTCTTGAAGTGCTCCAATCGTGATCTAATAAGCGTTGAATCTCTTTTTCTCCCCAATATAATTCGCCCGGTATCTCTACACACCAGCCAACTTCGATGATTTTTTCATCTTCGGACTCCCAACCGTATGGTTGAGGCTCTTCGTCAATTTCTACTCTAACTACAGTGCCCTTTGGGAGAATATTTTCATCATAATTGGTGGCAGTTCCTAGGACTCCGGCCTCTTCAAATAATTCTCGTAATGCTGTAATATCTAACGATTCAGTTTCGGCTATTTTCCCACCTGGTAATTCCCATCCTCGTTCAATATGTTTGACCATTAACCAACAAGGAGAGTCTAGGGGTTGCTTTGGTACAGCCCATACTACGACCCAAGGTTCTAGTTCACTCATTTCCCATCAACCCCTGGATTTTTTCTGCTAGTAATTTTGCCTCAGCATCTCCTTGTGTGGCGAGTCTTCTGGCGATGAAGAATGCTTCAGATAGTCTATCTTTTTCGAATAATTGCCTAGCATAATCTAGTTCGGATAATTCATTATGTTCGTCAGGACTTTCATCTGGCGTAAGTTCTGAAGTCGGTCTGGCTAGGACTTGCATTCGATTTAGGAAATCGAGCCTATCGGAAATGTCAGGAGCTTTCCAAGCTAATTTTCCTTTTCCATCTATTAATGATTCCATTCTTACTTTGAAATCGTCTCGGGAGTTTAGATTAGTGGAGTTGGATTGTGCTTGATCGTAACATAACCATGCCTGGTCAAATTCTCCTCTTCTTTCGTGTAATTTGCCCATTTTTTCCCATGCTTCATGGTTTGAGGGTCTTTGGGCGAGCAACTTTCTAGTTAACTCGAGATATTCATCTTCAAATCCAGCATCGAGTAATCTTTCCATTCTTCTTGAGAACAAAATATTCGCTCTCTGATCTGTAAAATCCAAATTCCGGATGCGGTGAAGAAAAGCTCCCACTCCTCCTTCTTGAGAGGTTAATTCCCACCAATTATCTGGGTCTAGAGGGTCAACAGATAGCGCTCCCTCCAGTAAACTGAGTCCAGCATTTCCTAGGTTAACACCGTCCAATTGTGACAATAGTTCTGGATCCCTGCCAAGGATCAAAAACAAATCATCCAAAACAGCTCGGGCGCCTAGATAATCCTCAATCTCCAGTTTGATTGTTAACAAAGTCCTCCAATTGTCAGGGTGAGTGAAATCGTGTAATACTGCTTGACGAGCACTTTGCTCTGCCCAAGACAGATTTGACTCATCATCCTTTGATAGTTTGAGAAATTTCTCTGCTTGACTTCTATGTCGATTTCCTAGACTCCTTCGAGGGTGTTGCAGGCTAGAACCGATATCGGTTGGGCCCATCGTAACTCCTCATAGTACGCTCTCATAGGGCTTTCGTTCGATATCTGGTGGTAACGTAGCGTCGATTCCAATCTTACTAGTTAGACCGTTTTCATCTCTAGACGGGTCTAAACTCGAGCCCTTTTGTTTAGATAGGATAACAGTATCTTTGTCGGGTTGCCAACGCGTCATCAAAGCCCATTCCACTCTTACTGGGTTAGAACAATCTATGTCAGTATCTACTATTGTTACTTGCTTCATAGACCCATGACCCCCTAAAGCGGCATGAATAGCCGCTACCCCATCACCTTGTTTTTGTGGTTCTATGGCAACTACTGCTGAAAGCCAACCGCTACCCCCGTCAGTCATGTATACATCAGTGCAGGGGACTACTGCGTTTACTGCGGCTTTGATAGTGGGTGCTCTTGGAAGTCCCATCAGAGTTCTATGTTCAACTTCTGCCGGAATCAGAGCATGAAATACGGCTTGATTCCTGTGATGCACGGCATCATATTCGATAAGTGGCTCTTGTCTTACATCATCAACGGTACCAGTAATATCGACATATGGTCCTTCAGCATCATCTTGTAATGTAATCCTTGCTTCCATCGCAAATTCGGAATCTGCTGGAACCTGTATGCCATTTGGTAGACTTACTAATTCGAGTGGTTTGCCATGCAATCTTTGGTGTAATGCGGCAGCCACCGTTAATTCGTCCAAATCATGGGTGAATGACATTGCCGCTGCAAGCAAGACAGTTGCATCGGGGCCATTTACAACGGCGATATTAATCTCATCACCATTTTCCCTGGCTTTGTCCGTCATTGTTCGAAGGTGGCGGGGTACAAACCTAGAAACACAATGATTACCATCCCGAAGGAATTGTCTGTGAAATGACATGTTTCGGATTCCATCATATTCCGCGATTATTACAGATGCTGATTGATACCTTCCCCTGTCTTCGGGATAATGCCATGGGATGGGAATCTTGGTCAAATCTGTAACATCTTGTGTATTTTCAAAAACTGGACTATTTTCTGGAGTAGTGATCTCAGGTTCTTGTGGGTTTTCCATTGCCCACGCCAATGTGTCAATTAGTTCTCCTGGTGTTATATCAAAAATAGAACATAGTCGGTCTCGTGCTAGTACATTAATTGCGGAACGTAGGCCCTTTGCTTCTGATATATTATTGAACACTATAGCCTTGTGGTCTATGGATGTTGAATGATACAACATGTCATGATTGACGCTGATTTCATCGTTAATTTCAGTAGCCCCAGCCAACAGGTCCCTAAAGGCCATGTGAACGACCCGACGCACGCCGTGCTTCAATGTTAGCGAGGTTAAGCCACTTGCTCCCTCACCTTTGGTGAGTCCGTCACGCTCTTATATGGTGGGTAGGTCGGCGGGGCGTTCCTTCGAGGTGATTGTAATGGGTCGTGGATTGTTCTCTGGACCAAAGATGAAGAAGGATCGTAAGAAGTTTCGCTGGAACGAAAGGAAATTCAAGAACCGAGAAACCAAGAGGCGCCAAGGCGGTGTTCTCAAGCATGATCCTCTACGAGGGTCTACCCAAGCAAAGGGAATTGTGATTGAGAAGGTTGGTATCGAAGCTAAACAACCTAACTCAGGTATTCGTAAAGCAGTCAAGATATCCTTAATTCGAACAGGCAACAAATTAACAGCCTTTGCACCGGGAGACGGGGCTATTTCCTTCATTGATGAACACGATGAAGTCCTCGTGGAAGGTATCGGTGGAAGAATGGGAAGATCGTATGGTGACCTACCTGGTGTTAGATTCAAAGTAATCAAGGTAAATGGCGTATCTTTAGATGAAATGGTTCGCGGTCGCAAGGAGAAACCAGTAAGGTGATCAGCATGTCAGAGGAAGAAACTCAACAGGCTCAACCAATCGCCGGTATTGGTACCATGGTATTCAGTAAGTGGGACGCTCAGGAAGTGGTTTGCGGCGACCCCGGTCTAGCTCCTTACATCAACCTCACAACTATTGGTACCCCGCACAGTGGCGGTAGACATGCTAATGCTTGGTTCGGGAAGTCAAAGCTTTCCGTCATTGAAAGATTCATCAACAACCTAATGCGAACTGGAAAGTTTAGTGGCAAGAAACAACACTGTGCTAAAGCCTTCGAGGCTGCGCTAGACAATATCGCTGAGCGAACTGGAGAAAATCCGCTACAGCATTTCATTGATGCAATTGTAAACTCCGCTCCCTGCGAAGAGACTACTAGAATCAAGTTCGGTGCAGTAAGTCAACCTAAGGCCGTAGATTCATCTCCAAGCCGCAGATTAGATATCGCTCTACGCAACTTATCGAAAGGATGTGCCTCAGCCACTGCAAAGAGCACACGTACTCTAACTCAGGGGATAATCTCCGAACTAAATAAAGCAGCAGCAGGGGATGTTGCCTCGTTCGCTGTAGGCAAAAAAGACGAGATAGAGCGCATCGCAGCATCTGCTCGATGATCTGAACATTTCTCTCAGTATATCATCCAGACTTGTATCACGTAGTGATACAATCGGCTTTATGAACCGATGTCAGGTCGCCGAGCCATCCAGAGGTTGATAGAATGGGTCGTAAGGAAGACAATATTGCAAGGGCTACTGAAGTCATGCACCAGCAAGACAAAATAAGGAATCTAGCGATAGCAGCTCACATTGACCACGGAAAAACTACTCTTTCCGATAACTTGATCGCGGGGGCAGGCATGATGTCAGAAGACCTAGCTGGAAAATCTCGAGTATTGGATTTCGATGAACAAGAAAGCGCCCGAGGAATTACAATCAATGCCGCTAGTGCTTCGATGGTCCACAAAGTAGGCGATGAAGATTATCTCATCAACCTCATCGATACCCCAGGTCACGTTGACTTCGGAGGCGACGTTACGCGTGCCATGAGAGCCGTAGACGGCTGTATCATTCTTGCCTGCGCTGTAGAAGGTACAATGCCACAAACTGAGACGGTTGTCCGCCAGGCATTGAAAGAAAAGGTACGCCCAGTTCTTTTCATCAACAAGGTTGACCGTCTAATCAATGAGCTACAAATAGATGGTCCAGAAATGATGGCTAGATTTGAGAAAGTCATTGTCAAGGTTAACAAATTGATTCAGACTTTCGCCCCTGAAGACGTAAGAAAAGATTGGCAGGTTTCTGTCCAGAACGGTACTGTTGCATTTGGGTCTGCGTACTACAATTGGGGTATGTCTGTTCCGTACATGCAAAAATCTGGCCTCAATTTCAAAGATATATTCGAACATTGTGCCGCTGATGATCAGAAGGGTCTAGCAAAGAAAGCCCCAGTCCACCAAGTTCTCCTAGACATGGCAGTTGAGACACTACCTTCTCCGGCAGTATCGCAGAAATATCGTATACCAAACATCTGGCAAGGAGATTTGGAGACTCCGGAAGGTAAAGCAATGATGGAGTGTGACGCTGAAGGTCCACTATCGTTGATGATTACGAAAATATGGATGGATCCACATGCAGGAGAAGTCGCAGTGGGGCGTGTCTACTCAGGTTCCGTCAAACATGGAGAATCACTTTGGGCGATTGGAGCCGGCAAGGCAGAAAGAGTACAACAGGTAGCAATGATGGTCGGTGGAGATCGAATCCAGGTACCCGCTGTAACCGCAGGAAATATAGCTGCAATTACGGGTATCAGAAGCGCGGCTGCTGGTGTGACCATTTCCCGTGACAAGGATGCAGAACCATTCGAAGCAATTCGTCACTATTCAGAACCGGTTGTAACAGTAGCAGTTGAACCCAAGGCTATGAAAGATTTACCCAAGTTCATCGATGCTCTTCGCGGCCTAGCTAAGTCTGATGCTTCCCTACAGGTTTTAACTAACCAAGAGACTGGTGAGGCTTTGCTTGCAGGTATGGGTGAGTTGCATCTTGAGATAACCGTATATAGGCTGGAAGAAGAACAAGGAATTAAGGTAAAAGTTAGCGAACCAATAGTTGTCTACAGAGAATCAATTGAATCAAACAACAGCGGTCGTGCATTCGAAGGAAAGTCGCCCAACCGACACAACAGATTCTACATTGAGGCAGAACCACTACCTCTAGAGGTGATACAAGCCCTCCGAGAAGGTGTATTTGGTGACGGTGCCGTCAGAAATAAAGACGCAAAGCAGGTGGGCGATAGATTTGCAGAATATGGTATGGATAAAGACCTAATGAGGAAAATTTACGCCATTCATGGTACTAATGTCTTGGTCAATGATACAAAGGGTATTCAAAACCTACACGAAACTCGGGAACTAATTATTGAAGGATTCAACGAAGTATGTAAGAAAGGCCCTGTCGCAGAAGAACCAATGATGGGAGTTATGATGCGACTAGTGGATGCTAAACTACACGAAGACGCGATTCACAGAGGACCCGCTCAAACTATTCCAGCAGTAAGAAATGCCTGCAAGGGAGCTCTAATCAGGTCAAGACCTGTTATTCTTGAACCAATGCAGAATATTCGCGTAGACGCGCCAAACGATGTTATTGGAGGTGTTACAAGAGAAGTTACCAACCGAAGGGGAATCATTGAGGATATGCCTGTTGACGGTGGAACGGCTTCTGTAATTGGAAAGATGCCCGTTGCTGAGACTTTTGGTTTCTCTAACGACATTCGTGCTGCTAGCCAAGGTCGAGCAGTTTGGAATACAGAAAATGCAGGATTTGAAATGCTACCGATTTCTCTATTCGAGAAAACAGTAGGGGAAATCCGGGAAAGAAAAGGCCTCAAGGCTGAAGTTCCTAGCGAGGCAAACTATACTGATTGATCAATTGATTCTTACCAATTGGAAGTCGGTCATATCCCGTAGTAAATCTACAGCAGGTGTCTGATCTAATTTGTCTAAGCATCCGTGAGCCATTCTGTGATGTTCCATTGCCCTATCCAGAGCATACTGTATTGAACCATTGTCATTCAATTCTTGCACCGCGACAGCAAGTTCCGAAGTATCTGTTGATTCAGTACCGAACAATTTGTGAAACGTAGGCAAATCGGCACCGCTTTCCAAAGCATGAATGGCAATCAGAGTTCTCTTACCTTGGACAATATCACTTCCGGCTGGTTTACCTAGGGTTTCCGTATCACTAGTCATGTCAATATAATCATCCATTATTTGGAAGCACAGTCCTAAATTAAGACCCCAATTTGCCATATTTGCAACAGTTTCACTATCCGCGCCTGCTAGAATAGCACCAGTTTCTGCACATGTTTCGAACATTGCACTAGTCTTCCCTGCAATCATGGAGATATATTCTTCTTCGGAAACCGAATCTCTATCCTCGAATTCAAAATCTTCTTGTTGACCTTCAGCTACATTTCGTACCATTTGCCCGATCGCGCTTACTACATGTCTGAGTTGAGAATCCTGGATATTCGTACTATCAGCTAGCATTTCAAACCCGAGCGCTAACATTGCATCTCCAGCATTTATCGCTGTAGGGTCGTCGTATGCGACATGTACAGCATCCAAGCCCCTGCGAATCGGGTCTTGGTCCATTATATCATCATGAACCAAAGTGAAATTGTGAATGATTTCGATACATGCGCCTAGGGTATAATGCCCTTGATGTCCATTTCCAACAGCGTCCCCCACCAGTCTTGGCATAATTGCACGTAATCGTTTGCCTCCACCAGTAAAAAGGTGAGACATCGCCCCTCGTAGTCGTTCTTGTTGAATTTTTGATAGGTTTTCTTGTATAATTTCCTCAACAATTTCCTTATGCTGACTCAATGCTGCTAGTACATTACTCGCAGAATTTTCAGGATGTTGAACGGTCAAGTCTCCACACCTGAAAATTTCTGAGCTTTTATTGGAAATAAGTCCATCGACAGAAAAATCACCAGCCCCAAGATAATTATTGAAAATAGCCTCAAACCATGGTGCGACCAACTGACTTTTCCATCTTCCTTTCCTTTCCATCATTTGGATTAAAGAATCATTGTCTAGCCAGTCAATGGACTGAATCTCGTTTCGATTGAAATCTACTTCACAATCAGCCTCTACGATTAGAACATGGTCGATTTCGTGCTCTACCCAATCCGAATCCCATCGGCATTTGTATTCAAATCTTCCAATATGGTGGAATTTCCAATCGTTTGTAATCGTTCTTGGAATCCCAAGCTCTTGGTCTAATTTCCGTCTTGCTGCTTCTATCACACCTTCAATTGGGTCATCATTTTCTCCATCAATGTCAAGCGGATGGCTACAACAGGAGTTAGCCCAAACTGCTGGGAATGTGATTTTGTCTGAAGATCTCTGTTGCACTAATAATCTACCTTCACTATCGAAAATCAGTACACTAAATGCTCTGTGAAGAATTCCTTCTCCATGATGTGTTGTGAATTTGCTGGAACTATCAATCACATTATCGTCCGAGTCTAGACAAAGAACCAATTCTTGCATCATTTCGGCTTGTGATAAATCTAGACCATCTAAGGGAGTTGAAGGCACGACCATACCAAACAATCCTTTTGAAAAGCATTAACCATATAATCGAAATGGAATATCAGAGTACTAATCAGACATCATTGCACTATCTGAGTGCCTCTTGTTGTACCAGTTTTCAGCAATTCGATAACCCTCTCTGGTTTTCTTCCATCGATAAACCAAACATTCGGAATTATCGTGGAAATCATGGATGCGGACTCTAATTTTAGGAATATACCACCTGTGACATCTTGGGATGTGTCATGTTCACCAGATACTTCCTGATCCTTCTTCCATACAGGGATCAATGCTGCATTTGGGTCAGAGGGGGGTGCTGAGAGTAAACCCTCTGTATCTCCTAACAAGAATATGCAATGTGTAATTCCTGGTATTTCTTTACCTATCCTTACCATCAAATCATCTCCGGATAAAATTCCGAATAATTTTGGAGGACTACAATCTACGACATCACCAAACGTGATTGGTACTACTCCTTCGGAACAATTTTCGATTGGGGATAAATCTCCGGAAAAATCCGCTCCAGTATCTCTCGCCCAGTCAGAGGGAGGGAAACTTTTGGATTCTATATCGTGATTAGACAAAGAATTGCAAACTTCGGTATTCAATTGCAACATGTCTTCTCGGATAGAATTGACTGCCTCTTTTTGTTGTTCGATGATGTCTTCTTGGGCACCATTGGCAATATTCCATTGTTTGGCTTTGAGATGACCAAAAGAACCTGCCCCGTGTACTATTGTAACCTTGTGCCCGAGTCCAGATAATTCGCTAACGATTCGGGAAAGTTTCGATATAGCATCTCTATCTACGGTCTTCATTTGGGACTTGGTGGTGATTAATCCACCACCATATTTCATTAGAATATGGGCCATAGTTTACGCGCTGGCCAAGGCACTAGACATTTTGTGTTATCCGATAAATTGGATGAATGATAGATGTTTCCATTAAGTCAGATTCATTGCTCACCGACCTTTCCGACAAACATGACTGCTGAAGGCGAACTAGACAGATTCCAGCGTTGGTTACAAAGTAGACTCGCGGATTCGGAGAAGATTGAATCTGTAGAAGAAAGATTACGAACTTCGAATAGGATTCAAAATGCGATACAAGAATGTATTAACTTCAGACAAGCGATTAATGTTCAAAAGGCAGTTGCTAACCCATTTGTGACACGTGATCAACCCGTACGTGCAGTTAATGAATCCGAAGTAAAGCCTGTAAGTTCTATTACGGGAATATGCAATAATTGTGAAGCCGACCTTACAGGCGACTTAGAGTTCTGCCCTTTGTGTGGTGAATATCAGTAAATTCACTCTTCTTCTTGCCATCGTGCCCGAGCCAAGACATATTCCGGGTCATCGTTATCCACAACACTCAGGTATTGAGGTGGTACATTTTCAGTCAAGTAGACTGTCACTCCAGCGTGCCAAATAGTCTCACCTGCAGCATACATTTGCGCCGTATCTACCTCTAATATTGTTGGTAATTTGAAATGGACGTGGCCGGCCTCTGCAGCGTTCCTAATCGTTGCTGATAGGTGAACATGTGCCCTTCCGCTAGGTGTAATACCAACTTCAAGCAAGTTCTCTGCTTGTTCTGGGTCACATGGGAAATAAAGTGCATCTGGTATGTTATCGGTGGGTAGATCTAGCTCGATTTCAACCGTGTGGCCATAGGTCGCACGGATAGTGTTTCCACGTACCTCGTATCTTCCTTTTGGATCAGTTTCTGCTATTGCTGTGAAATGGTGTGGTCTCAACCAATGGAATCTTTTGCCACCTTTCTTGAATTGACGAATAATATCCTTAACATCTATCCAACCGTTAATATCCATTTCTAGCTCAAATTTTTCTGGCGCATGCCTAAGAACCAATGCTAGTTTCCTAGCAAGGCTATTTCTTTCGCCAGTTCTCATGATAAATCTGCCCTCTGCATTACAAGCAGGGCAGAGGTGGTCGTCTGCATAGAATCCGTGATTGGAGCATTCTCGTATCATTGATTCGCGCGACTTACGTTTCTTTCATGAACCCGCCGGTCAACTAACCACATTGTCAGGTCACTATCTCAATGGTTATTGGGCGAATAGCGGGCCGAGTATCGTGGATGTAGTCATAGTTGATTGGATGCGCTCGCCCTTCCATAGGGCGCACAAGGGGGCTCTAAAGGATGTTAGACCGGATGAAATGGCGGGTCAAGTGGCTAGAGCCCTATTGTCTCGAAATAACATTCTAGCAGAACAAATTGACGATCTCTTGCTTGGATGTGCTTACCCAGAAGGTGAACAAGGTTACAATGTAGCAAGGCTAGTTTCTTTTCTAAGCGGATTACCCGATAATGTACCAGGTGCCACATTCAATCGATTGTGTGGCTCATCAATGGAGGCTATACATGTGGCCGCAGGAAAGATTGCCACAGGTTCTGGTGATTGTTTCCTCGTTGGGGGTATGGAGTCAATGTCTAGGGTAAAGAGGAGGGGTTTCAATTGGTCCCCTCATCCAGGATTAGAAGAATCATATCCAGAAGCCTACATCAACATGGGAATTACAGCCGAAAACGTCGCTGAGCAGTATTCAATAAGTCGCATTCGTCAAGAAAAATTTGCTCTTTCTTCCCACGAAAAATCACATGCGGCTCAATTAGAAGGTAATTTTGAAAACGAAATTTGCCCAATAGTTCATGGAGAAGAAAATATTGAGTCTGATGGTTGTATTAGACCGTCGAGTACACTTGAGTCAATGGCTGGATTAAATCCGGTTTTCAAAGAATCCGGTACAGTAACAGCGGCTACTTCATCACCATTGACTGATGGTGTAGTTTTCTGCATAATTTGCAGTGAAAGTTTTGCTATAGAAAATGATCTGAATCCAATTGCTAGAATAGTTTCCACATCAGTAACTGGATGCCCTCCGGAACTAATGGGTTTGGGTCCGATTGCCTCTTCTCGGCTATGTCTTGAAAGAGCTGGGTGGTCTATTGAGGATGTAGATATTTGGGAATTGAATGAAGCATTTTCATCTCAAAGTTTAGCATGTATTGATGAATTAGGCATTGATATGGAGAAAATTAATCTTGATGGTGGAGCCATTTCACTCGGTCACCCATTAGGTGCTTCTGGCGCTAGGATTACTTGTAAAGCCGCATCACTTCTCAACCGTACGGGTAAAGAAAAGGCTGTGGCTACTATGTGTATTGGTGGGGGAATGGGTATCGCGACTGCTCTTGAGAGATATTGAATCATTCTTCCTCAATCGAACTAACTAGTAATCCATCACAATTGGGACAACGGTCATGCGGCGCTAATAAATTAGGAATAACTGCCAATAGACTACTACAATGTGGGCAGGAAGCGTATACTTCTTCAGTCCTCAACGTTACATCTGATGGTTTATCCTTAGTATACCAATCGATAAATTGTGGATTCCTAATAGTAGATACGCGTTTTCGTGTGGAGTTGCCGAGTAAAACAAGCAATAAGCCCTGTGTGATGAGAAATATTTCAATAGCGATTAATCCAACTATTGTCTGAATTAACCCAACGGAAAGGAAAATTACAGAAAGAAATTGTTCTAAGTTCGCTAATCTAACATCGTATCCATTTTTTTTCTGAAAAAAACCAACTATTACTATGGTTCCAAAAAAAAGCAATAACAAACCCAGTCCGAGTATAAATCCTAGAAATATTTCATTTCCATTCCCTGATACGGATGCCAAAATTAGAGTTAAAATCAGTAAATTCAAGGCACCAAATATTGCCAACCTTCGTATCAGGTCGTTGGCCGCTAAATCACTCACGATTCTGGGAATGTATTGTCATCTAAGACTCAAACGGTCGGCGACGCACTCTTGAATGACATACTACTCGTAGTTCTTGTGACAAGGGACACCGGCGTCGCAATCCATAGCGATGCTTTACACGGAAAACGAGTCTTATTGGCAATATCCGGGGGGATTGCTGCTGTTGAATCTGTGAGGTTAGCTAGGGAGTTACGCAGGCATCAAGCCGATTTGACGGTGATTATGAGTGAGGAAGCAACGAAGATAATCACCCCCCTTGCAGTGAGTTGGGGCTCCGATACAATAGTCCATCAAGGATGGGCTAGTGAGATGTCCCAGTTAGATGACTTTGATGTAACACTAATTGCACCTGCTACAAGGAATACAATATCAAAGCACGTACACGGAATAATGGACTCACCTTTGATGATGGCTCTATCCGCAAGCAGGGGTCGTAAATCGGCACTTTGCTTTGTCCCATCAATGCACACTGATTTATTCGATGATCCGGTAACTACTGAACTTCTCGATGCATTACGCGACGAAGGTAGCCATGTGATAATTAACGAAATAGAAGAAGGCAAACTGAAACAACCAGATCCAATATCCATTGTCGCTGAGGTTTGTCATATCGCAAATAGATCCCAATCCTCAAAATTAGTTGCTATTACAATGGGGGCTAATAGGGCGCCAATTGATGCAGTTAGAGCCATTCAAAATGCATCATCAGGTAGAACAGGCTGGATTATTGCTGAGTATCTTCATCGTATGGGTCATAATGTTATTTGTATCGCTGGAAAAACATCTGCTAGTCCCTCATTTTCCCTTCCGAACGTGTTAAGGGATGGGACCCCAGATGGTATGCTTAAATTATGCAAGGAAATAGCCACGGAGTCAAAACCCGACGTATGGATCCATGCCGCAGCAGTTTTGGATTATTTCACAGAGCCAGAACAGGGTAAGAAGCCAAGCGGCCAAGATAATTGGCAACTAAATCTTAACCCAGGAAGGAAACACATCGAAGAATTAAGGGATCTAGTTGGAGATTCGATCCGTATAGGATTCAAGTTAGAAACCGATGTAGAATTAGACACTCTGATTCTTAGGGCAGAGGCACAAATTGAACGGTATGGAGTTAACGCGGTTGTTGCCAATTTGATGGAAGAAATGAACGACCCAAGTAAAGTGAGAGCTAGAATAGTTCACGATGATGGAAGAATCCAAGAAATAGAAGACGATTTTTCATTGGTACAGGCGATACAAGGCATAATCTCGTAAAATTGACTCCTCCTCCAGCGTCACATTCAAGCGATTATTGCTGGCGACGGCAATCATGGCGAGTCCCGACAAGGCCAAGAGAGGAATACCTTCTAAGGAGGATTTCAACCTCTGGTACCCAGCAATCGTGGAAATTGCAGACCTTGTTGACAAGAGATATCCAATCAAAGGTATGGATGTCTGGAAGCCATATGGGTGGAAGGCAATGATGCTAATTGATGGATTAACGCGTGCCGAGATGGATCGTACAGGCCACGAAGAGTATAACTTCCCACTACTCGTTCCGGAAGATCTGTTAGAGAAAGAAAACCGGTTAGTCTCTCTGTTAAAAAAGGCGAGAGAAGAAGGCGTGGATCCTGATGAATTGAGATTAGATGAAGAAGAAGCCGGATTCAAAAAAGAGGTGTATTGGGTTAAACACGCTGGAGAAAATGAGTTAGATTTACCCATGTTCCTCAGACCGACTAGCGAGACTCCAATGTACACTATGTTCCCATTATGGGTCAGATCTCATGGAGATTTACCTCTGAAAACATTTCAGATTGTCAACACCTTCCGTTATGAAACTAAACAAACTAGGTCTTTCATTCGAGTAAGAGAAATTCATTTCTTTGAAGCACATACCGCTCACAAGGATCAAGAAGGTGCAGACGCCCAAATAGAAGAGGACGCTGTAATCGTGCAGAATTTGCTTCACGACCTATGTTTCCCAGCAATTGTTTCCAAGCGACCAGTATGGGATACCTTCCCAGGGGCTTGGTTCTCTAATGCTGTCGACGTTGTAATGCCCAATGGGAGAACATTACAAGTAGCCACCTATCATCATTACAAGGATCAATGGGCTAAGGCGTTTGATCTCAAATACGAAGATGCTGAGGGCGCAACTCAGTTTTGTCACCAGACTACTTTCGGAATGTCAGAAAGAATGTTGGGTGCAGTCGTAGGGATGCATGGCGACGAAGCAGGACTAATTTTCCCCCCTAAGATTGCTCCTATTCAGATAGTCCTAATGCCTGTTGCTCAACATCTAGATGATAATGTGATACCTTCTATCCACAATATAGCGGACACTCTCAAATCCGCTGGATACAGAGTAAAGGTTGATGACAGGGATATACGACCTGGAGCAAAACATTACGATTGGGAAATAAAAGGCGTTCCACTTAGATTAGAATTAGGCCCTAGAGATCTGAAATCAGGCCAATTTGTGTTATCCATGAGAACGGGCGGAAAAGCGAGCCATGACGTGAATGAATTACTAAACGTGATATCGGATTCTCTAGATTCCACCGAATCTGAACTTAGGAATCGGGCAGCAGTGCATATGGAAAAGTTAGTACTAGACTTCCCCGGTATAGAACAAACCTCAGATGGATGGAAATTAACCAAACCCATTGAAGATGGTAAAGTCTACCAATTAGCCTTTGATGGGAATGATTCCGATGCGGAAATCTTAGAAAAAGCAACAGGACTTACTTTCTTAGGGGATTGCATTGATTCGTTTAGTGAGCCTATGCCATGCGTAGTCACCGGTAGGATGACAACAAGGAAACAGCATTTAGCGAGGATGTACTAGTCTTACTTCTTACGTAGTGAAAATAGTAATATTGCGGTAAGGATAACAAGGATTCCAATCTCAATAAATTCTAGTTCCATCGGGACTGTCCAGGAATTAGGAGATTGGTAATTTGCAATTTCACTTAGAATTAATTTATCTTCACAGTTTGTCTCACTATCCGGCTCATCACAAAGTGGAATAAAGGAACCAAATCCCACCACTAAATTGGTCATGATTAGTATAATTGCAATGGTCGTGAAAACAAACAGACCCCATCTTCTAGATTTGGGATTTTCTGGAATACGTTCGGGCGGAGCAATAGGTACAATTGGCATTTGGACCTCATGCTTCGCATCTCCATTTGGCTGGACTATTGACTCAGAAGGTCGTTCTGGGGCCTCAACTCCCATCTGTTCCAAAACTTCTCTTCCATAAATTGACTCTGCCATCTCATATAGCTCTGGATTATCTTCTAAATTCTCGGGATTGAGTGTCCCATCGAGAAGATTCTTGATATCATCCAGAGAAGACACAATGCCACCACGATTACCTATTATTCTTGAATACAACCCAATTTTGTGGGGTAAATTTTCCATTCTACAACATTGCTCTAGCCGCGGTTTCAATAGATTCGACAGTTAGTCCTACTAGACTCAGTAGTTCTTCACTATCTCCGCTTTCACCAAATCTATCTTCCACACCTATCTTTCGGATCTTTGTAGGGTTATTTTCACTAAGGTATTCGCTTACTGCAGATCCTAATCCACCAATGACTGAGTGGTCTTCAACAGTAATTATGCCCGAAACAGAATTGGCTAATTGGTCCAATAATGCTGTGTCTAATGGTTTGATCGTATGCATGTCCACAACCGTCGCATTAATCCCATCTAAGTGTAATTTTTCCGCGGCTTCGAGTGCTTTATGGACCATTACACCGATTGCTATTATCCCGACATCATTTCCTTCCTTCAGAACAGATCCCTTCCCAATTTGTATGGATTTTACAGTGTTCTCATCATAAATTCGAGGAGTCTTGTTTCTTGCAGTTCTTGTGTAGGATGGATTCGGGTGGTTGAGTAATTCTTCGGTCAATTTGGTTGCAGACAAATCATCGCTCGGGTGGATAACTGTCATTCCAGGAATCGTTCTGTAGAGAGCTAAATCCTCGATCGACTGAGCGCTACTACCATCTGTACCTGTGTGAATCCCTCCATGACTTCCACAGATGTGGGCGACGAGACCAGGTCTAGCCAACCCGTTTCTGACTTGTTCAAAGGCTCTTTCTGTAAAGATTGCAAATGTACTAGCAAAAGGAACCTTTCCGCAAGATGCTAGTCCTGCTGCTACAAGGACCATATTTTGTTCTGCAATTCCCAAAGAAATTGTTCGCTCGGGATACAATTCGCGGAAGAGGCAAGATTTGGTAGATTTACCTAGGTCTGCTTCAATCACTACTACTCGTGGGTCATCTGCCAGGTTGAGTAGTGCCGCTCCATAGCCGTCACGACTGGCTCCGCCAGTAGATGGTGCGCTCATACTAACTCCTCCAAGGCCATCTTTAGTTCAGCATCATTCGGCGCTTTGCCATGGAATGACGGGTTATCTTCCATGAAGGATACGCCTTTCCCCTTCACTGTGTGGGCTACTATGGCGGATGGACCTGGTGTATCCACTGACCATTGCAGGGCCTCCACAATAGCTTCCATGTCATGACCGTCGATTTCCTTAACGGACCAACCGAAAGCCTCCACCTTATTGGCAACGTCTCCTATCTCCATTTGGACATTAACGAAATCATCGTTTTGTATTCGGTTTCTATCGATAATAACGTGTAAATTGTCTAATTTATGGTAACTCGCCGCCATGAATGCTTCCCAAATTTGCCCCTCTTGAGTTTCACCATCACCCAACATTACCCAAGTTTGGAAATCTAAACTATCCATTTTTGCTGCAAATGCTGTCCCTATTCCGAAGGACAATCCCATGCCTAAACTACCTGCCGAGAAGTCTACACCATTTGTCCATTTCATGTCGACATGACCCTGACATACCGAACCTAAACTTCTGAAGCCATCCAAGTCTGATTGTTGGAGGAAATTGTGCTCTTTCAAAATAGCATATACGGCTGGTGAGGCATGACCTTTACTCATGATAAATCGGTCTCTTTCTTTTGAATCTGGATTATTAGAATCTACATTTAGTTGAGTACCATATAGTCCCACGATTAGGTCTATTGCTGACAAAGATCCACCTGGGTGTCCTGCGCCTGCTTTGTGTATCATGCCAACTATTGACCTTCGGCATTTTTTTGCCACATTCTCTAAACTTTGAACAGATACTTCAGTTCCTTTCACAGTTGATGCTAATCAAAAGGGCCTTTGATGATTTCCAGCCTGAAGTTTTCATCAAATTACAGATGGATTGAATATGGGGGAATTATTGGAGGGTTTTGTGAACAGGCCCATGCTTGAGACCACAGCGCCTCTAGGCGGACACACAGATTGGCGGAGTAATCTAAAATCGATGACAATTCCCGCTTCTGTATCCGCCAATTTAGTACTCAAAGAGGCTCTAGAATCATTAATTCTAAATGGTAGGATTAACAGAAATCAAGCCCTTGAAATATTTCAGGTAGCGGATCTAAACGCCATTTTTGCCCTCGCTAATATGGTGAAACAATCTCGTTTTGACAATCAAATATTCTTCAACCAAAATCTTCACGTAAACACAACAAACATTTGCGTGTTGGCCTGCAGATTTTGCGCATTCAGAAAAGGTCCACGACATTCCGAAGCCTATGAGTTGAGTGTTGATGAATACCTACATAGAATTGAACCTTATTCTGATAAAATAGATGAGGTCCATTCAGTGGGCGGATTACACCCTTCTTGGACAATCGACCATTATCAAAAGTTATACAGTAGTGCCAAAAAGAAATTCCCACATATTCACATTAAATCTCTTACAGCAGTTGAGATTAAACACCTAGCGAAGAGGTCTAATTTATCTGTACATGAAACGCTCAAAAAACTTCAATCCTCTGGTTTAGATTCAATTCCAGGTGGCGGAGCCGAAATTCTAGTCGACAAAATTCGAGATAGAATTTGCCGAGGGAAAGAAACCAGTAGTGAATACTTAGAGATACACAGGGAAGCTCATAAATTAGGAATTCCAACAAATTGTACTATGCTTTTTGGGACTATTGAATCGATTGAAGACAGGATCACTCATCTTGAATTGCTCAGGGAACTGCAAGATGAAACAAATGGATTCCAGTGTTTTGTCCCTTATCCGTTTTTACCGGATTATACCAGACTACCCGAAGCGCAATTGGCGACTTCGAATGAGGTATTACGAACAATTGCTATTTCCCGTTTGATGTTAGATAACATACCTCATATCAAGGCCTATCGGATGAATATTGGTGATTACGTAGCACAGATGGCATTGGTTTCAGGGGCAGATGATATTGATGGGACTGTAGGTCATGAAGAAATTATGCATTCGGCGGGAAGTACAACTCCTTTGGATTCACGCGTGAATGATTTAGTGAAGCTAATTGAGGACACTAACCAATTGTCAGTTAGAAGAAATTCAATATATTCCAAATTTGAAATTACTAGACCTCAAGAACATGAGACTAACAGTTTGCCTCTGCTAAATTAGTTGTGGATAACATGTCGTGGACAAGCGTTGTGGGCCGGGTTGCTTTCACTAATTGTGATCCACTGTTTTACGGTTTAGATCCACGTTGGTCCGTACTATCCGCTCCACCCGCATGGCTAACTGGTCATGTTCTTCGTAAGGACTGTCTAACTGCACCAATACCTACAGCGGATTTTGCTAAACATTCAGACAAACTAATGTTACTACCTGACCTTGGAATTGTTGCGATGGGTGCCGTAGGTTCAGTAATTCTATTTGGTTCAAGAGACTTAGACCAGATGCGTGATATTGCTTTACCATCAGATTCTTCTACCTCTAAAGTACTACTCCGGTGGTTGCTAAATAATCGTGGATTGGACCCTAAATGTGTAGAAACTGGACCTGATCTGAATTCTATGCTTGATCTATGTGATGGGGCTCTTTTAATTGGAGATCGGGCACTTTTCGCCGCATCCCAATACCCTGAACTGGTCTCGCTAGATTTGGGTGGAGAATGGACAAAAGTGACTGGCTTACCAATGGTCTTCGGTGTCTTCGCCTGCAGAAAGGATGCGCCTTTAGAACAAATTAAGGAAATACACAACGATTTGACTCTCAATTATCAAACCTTCAATACCGATTCTAATTGGAAAAACGAAGTTATTGCAAGCTCGTCCCAACAAACCGGTATAGGCCAAAATAGGATGGAATATTATTTTGACAATGAAGTGAGAAATACTCTAGATGATAAATCAACAGAGGGTTTACTCCTATTCTTGAAAGAAGTATGCAAGTTGAATGAACAACCCGTTTGGGCTAAACTATCGTAATTAATCTGAATAATCCAAGCGTTTACTTGCCACCCATTCCAGCAAGTCTAACGCAACTTCACATGATTCCGCAATCACTACTTCATCATCATGAACGAATCTTTCAAGAACGTCTAATGCGGTTCTATCACCAATAGCGCCTAATGCTTCAGCAGCTTCATGTCGAACCATAACATCTTCATCCCCATCTTCCAATCTCTCAATTAAGTGAGGTACAGCATGCGGGTCTTGCATCTGTCCCATTACATAGGCTATTTCGTGTTTCAATAATGCGGATTTAGATTCATAGGCTGCTGCCAATGCTTCCACCGAATCCTTGCCACCAATATTGCGCAATGCAAACAATGCCCTCATCCTTTGGAACATCTTTTCGTCCTCATTACATAGGACTGTGCGCAAATCTGCGATACTACGTTCACTGCTAGGTGGTGCTGGATCCACCGAATCAAACTCGGACCTCTCAGGTATGTCTTCAGTCATCTTCATTCACCCCAATAAATTCTATTGCGTCTGTATCTAATCCGCCATCAACTAAACCAATTTTTTGTCCCTCTTTCAAAAATAATCGAACCGCCGCTCTACCTTCTGGACCATAATCAAGCGTACGTGAATTTACGTACATCTGTACGAACTCTTTGTTTGTCTCATCATCAATTCCCCTGCCCCATAGTTTTGCAAATTCTAAAGCGGTTTCTGGGTCTTTAAGTGAATGCTCTATGGATTTCTTAACATCGCTTGCCAATGATTTACAGAGATCTTCTCCTAAGTCACGTCGAACCACATTTCCTCCCAGAGGTAATGGTAAGCCGGTTTTGTCGTTCCACCATACTCCTAGGTCTTGGATTAAGTATACGCCTTCATCTTTCCACGTTAGTTGCCCTTCGTGAATAATTAACCCAACATCATATTTTCCTTCAGCGACAGATGGTAAAATTTCGTCGAAGGGGACTACTTCGACCTCTACATCACCCCAAGCTAATCTCAATGCCAGATAGGCTGAGGTATCCAATCCAGGTATGGCGATTGTGCGTGATTTCGCCTCTTGTAAAGTCAACTGCTCGTTACCAATTAACATTGGACCATATCCTTCCCCCATTGATGCTCCGCAGTTCATTAATGCATAATTTTCAATAATTTTAGGGAATGAATGTATACTTACTGCGGATATCTCGTATTCGGAGTTTAGCGCTTTTTCATTCAGAGTTTGGATGTCTAACAGAACATGCTCGTAATGGCGCCCTGGAGTTTCCATTGCTCCTGTAGTGAGTGCATGAAACATGAATGCGTCATCTGGATCTGGGGAATGCCCTATTCGGATGTGGATATCTTCCGATTCCATGACCCCCGGCATCTCTCTCTAGTAGAAAATCACTTGTATTCCGCAATCAGATTCTAAGTAAGTATCAATAAGCAATTACTGTTCCAGTAGACTATGCCAGACCCATCCAAACTATCAACAGCTTCAGGTCAATTAGGACCGGTTTGTGCCGTAACTGGTAAAGCCCTCACATTCGGAGAGGCCATCGTATTGGATGGAGAATATTTGTGTATAGAGGCTTATATTGAAAAAACGGGAGCAGCTCCCTCTACAGATGGAAAAGAAGTTCAGGATTTGAACCTAGATTGACACCATCTTTGCGTTGAGTTCATCAGCCGCCTTCGATTTCGAATTATTATGTCCGGAGGATGGAGTCGCTTTGCGCTTCGATTCTCCAGGTATTATGCTAGTTTATCCGTCGATGACCTTTGGACCCCACCACGCTTGAGAAACAGGGAATGGATGTTCATACAGTGGGGGGATAAACCAGTTGACCGTCATCGTGGGTTTACTTCTGAAGACTCGTTATTATCATATTTGCAACAGAGAGGTCCTCATTCATCGTTTCATAGTACTGCCTACTATCGTAAACCGATGGAAAGAAAAATGTTCGATAAAGGGTGGTTGGGGGCTGACCTAATTTTTGATCTAGATGGCGATCATTTACCAGGTGTGTCTGACGCGGATTTCCCAAGCATGATAGCATTAATTCAAGAACAAGCCTGGAGTTTATGGAACGATTTCTTGGAACCGGAATTCGATATGAAAAGGGAATTTGCTCAATTCACATTTTCTGGCCACCGAGGATTCCACATTCATGTAAGAGATCCAAATTTAATGGGTTTAGACTCAAACGCCAGAAGAGAAATTGTTTCATATATTCGCGGAGAGGGGTTGGAAGTAAATGCAATACTAACTGGGCCTAACAGTGGTTGGAGAAATAGAATTGAGATAGGCACTCAGAGTGTTTTAGATAAATTGAAAATTATTGGCGAAAAATCCACAGGGTATCGTCAGATTTTAGATGAATTTCATCAATTACTGAATAGAAATAATGCCAATGTTTCAGGACGTGGAACAAGTAAAAATCGAATTATTACACTGGCAGAATCCGTATTGTCGGACGAACGAATTGACAGATTAAAGGCTGATCACAATTTAGCAGTCTTTGGTAAGGAAACCGCAATATTTTGGGATTTGGTTAAACTTGACAAATCTGTTGTCCTTGGTACAGCCGGTGAAACCGATGAAAATGTCACCGTTGATATCAAACGGGTCATACGACATTTAGGAAGTCTTCATGGAAAATGTGGTTTAAGAGTCACAGAAGTTCCCTTTGAGAGATTGGACCCAGACGGCTCTAATCCCTTCAATCCACTTGTAGAAGCAGTGGCATTCTCAGGATCTGAACGGTCTAAGATTCAATTAATCAGAGATGACGTGACTGCAAGTTTGCAAGGCACAGAAATTACTGGTTCCAAAGGGGATATATTCGAGGTGAGCGAGGCCATGTCTACGTTCCTTAACCTCAAAGGTTGGGCTGAAATAGTCGGCCCCTGAGTCAGCAAATCTATACCCCAAGCCACAGAATGTTGAATAGTGGGTTCATTAGACATCGCTTTGCTGGGGTGTACGCTTGTCGGATGAAGAAGATGATTCTTTGAATGATTTACCGCTTCCACCTCCCCCTCCCGGGCTTACTATGCCTCCCCCTCCATCAAGCGTAATAGGCACTCAATCTTCCGATATTCCTCCGCTACCTAGCCCTCCTCCACCTCCTAGTATAGATATAGCAAATGAATCCGCCACAACCTCCATAGAAGAAGAATCTGATTCGGACGAGGATTTTAATTCGGCTTGGGCTAAACGCAAACAAGAGAACCCAGCCTTATCAAGTGATAAAAGAGATCAGATGTATGGACACATTGACAGAATAGCAACAGGTGAAGTTGGAACTCTATTGGACCGTTTTTCAGATAGATTCGGCTCAGAATTAGATAGGGAAATTATCGTTCTGCGAAAGAAACAACAGGCTGAGATGCGTAATATCAAACCCACTGTCGAACTTATCTCTGCCCCAGAAACAGAATTTGAAGAAGATGAAACAGAAGAGGAGTCCGAACCTGTAACGGAAGATAATGAGGGTGCAGACCAATTCGATGAATTCTTCTCAGTAGTAAATGACTTGTTAGGTAATATGCCTGATGATTTCGTCAACACCTTCATAGAATCTGATGATTTTTCATTATTCCAATCCGTAGGGAATAATCCGAAAGAGGCCGATGAAGAGGCCCGAAAAGAATTCTTCACGATGATAAATCGAGTTCTCGGTGATTTACCTGACGACAAGATAAATGAATTTGTCCAGTCCCCGGGGTTCACAATCTTCCAATCAATGGGTGAAATTTACGGTGCCTGACCGAATATTATGAGGGAAAAATATGGGATTATTAGAAAAAGCCAGCAACATAGAGGCTGAAGAGAAACCTCCGGAAACTAAAGTTGTAAAACCTAAGAAAGAGGCTGTAAAAGAACCGCCAGCAGAGAAGCCAAAAAAGGCGGCTAAAAAACCTAAGAAAGTTAAGCCACCTAAGGAAAAGAAACCTAAGACTCCTCGAGTAAAAAAGGAATTACCGGATGGCTTTGAACTTGCCACGAAAAGCCAGAAATTTATACGAAGAATCTTCGATTTCACTGTGAATTATGGCTGGTCCGTACCACTAATCGCTCTTTCAGCTTGGGGTGCGTTTTTCAATCCTACAATATTCGTACTGCTAGGTTTAGGTCTCATCGTGTTTAATCTTTGGTTTATGCCTAATTACGCAGGAAATCGTACCGTAGGTAATTGGATTAGTCGTACCCAATACATAAACTCAAGAGGAGAATCTCCATTTTCAATTTATATTGCCGTCAAAGGAATGACTACGATCTTTGTATTATATGGTGTATTCGTTCTATTCGTTGTAATGGCTGAAGGTTCTTTTGGTGAGTCAACGGGTGCTCAGATTTTCAACGCTCTCGGTTTCCTCTGTCTTATACCGCCATTAGTTGACTATATCATGTATCGAATTAGAGGAGATTTAGGTCTATGGGATACCCTCTTTGGGGGCGTTTGGTTAGTCAGAACAACCAAGTCCAAAGAGGCTAAGGGATGGCTAAAGCGACTAGAAAGCGTCAGTGATTGGACTGAATCTAAAGGATTCCTTAATGAGCAAGAAACCTCAGAATAATTCTAACGATTTGGAATATTTTGAATTCTAGGATTTCATCACTGATTTCTTTTGTCCCATTCTTGAAGAGTGATGTTTTCCTCTAGTGTGAAGACTCTCTCCCCCAATGCTCCACCATAACGCGAGAGTCCTGCCATAGATTCTCTAGGTACGCATTTTTCTATTTCTCGCATATCTTTATCGGTTAACTTGTAAGAAAGTTCCACCGCTGTTGAATTCTGTTCCATGTGATTGGGGTTTCCTGTGCCAGGGATGGGTACGACACCAGCCCCATTTAGCGAATCCCTTCCCTTCTTGTGAACCCAAGCTAAACTAAGTACGCTTAATGGAACACCTTTGTTTTCTGCTAATTTTTCTAATCCTCTAGCTAGATCTCTCTCACCTTCCTTTGAGGCATATTCTACACCCCCCATCTTTCTAAAATCCATACGACTTAAATTATCAAATTGTAACGATGTATCTGCTAGCAAACCACGTCCCATCGGTGAATATGCTACAATTCCAATACCAAGTTCTGCACACAGCGGTACAATCTCATCTTCTAATTCTCTAGAATACAGAGACCATTCCATTTGGACGCAAGTTATTGGGCATACGGAATGGGCTCTACGTATTGTCGACGGAGATGCTTCAGATAGACCAACATACTTGATTTTCCCTTCATCTATTAACTCTAACATGGCTTCCATTATGACCTCTATTGGCGTTTTAGGGTCTATTCTATGGAGATAATATAAGTCAATACAATTAATCCCCATATCTCTCAAAGAACGATAGCAAGCATTTTTCACGCTTTGTTTAGAACCTGAATTCATTACTTTCGTAGCGACCTGCCATTTACCAACATTCTCAGATAATCCAAGTTTCATCCTCTTCTCTGATGAATTTGCCAAAGGAAACCAAGAACCAATCATCATTCCTGATAAATTGGTATATATCTGGGCCGTGTCAAAGTGAGTAATTCCAGCCGCGATACTTCTGGATATTAATTCGGCTACACCCTTTTTCGAAACATTATTTTTTTTGCCATAAAGATCACGGTTACCCATGGTGATTCCTATTGACATCATTCCTAGGCCCTGTTCAGAGGTAACGAAACCTTGACTTCCTAGCGGTAATTGTTTAATCATAGACTATAGACCAGTACTTGCCGTATATACATATTGTACTAGTGCTTGTTGCAATAAGAAATACGTTCTAAATGAGAGATTTCTACTCTTCACTATCGTTATTCCGCATCATAGCAAGTTCTCGAAGGTCTTCGGTAGCGGCGCCTTCTTCGATAGCATCTTGATCTTCTTCATCGACAATCTCTACGCCAAGTAGGGTCTCAATGACGTCTTCCATAGTTACCAAACCTACTGTGCCTCCGAAGTCATCGCGGACGATTAAAATTTGAGATTTGTTTTCTAATAGAATATCTAATGCTTTATCCACGGAATCATCGTATCTGCAAGTAACGGCTTCTCGGGATATATCTGCCATCGTGGTTTCAAATTCGCCCTCAGCCGCTATTCTCAGAATCTCACTCCTTAATACTAATCCAGTAACGTTGTCTATGTCGCCATCCACTACGGGCATTCTTCCGTAAATCATTATGGGGATCCTATCCATTACTTCCCTGATTGTTTCGGTCGCTGTTACGTGAACTACTACAACTCTAGGAGTCATAATTTTTTGAACTTCTAAATCTCTTAACTTCAGTAAGTTTTGAATTACTGCTTCTTCATCTTCTTCGATGATATCAGATTCCTCAGCAATGTCTGCAAGTACGGATAACTCATCTCTAGTCACTGTCTCGGTCTCTACTGCCGGTAGCATTGCTCGAATAATCTCAACCGGCCTTACAACTATCCATGATACCAAAATTAAGCTTCTCAACATATAACCAGAGGAAATTGTAAGTTTTCTCCAATATAATGTGCCGATTGTTTTAGGTAATATCTCAGAAAATAATAAGACACCCAATGTTAGAAGTGCGGCAGCAATACCCTCAATAATATGGATATCTGGGTCATCTGCGTATATTCTGACTACCTGACCGCCTACTCCTAGGGCGCCAACTGTGTGTGCGATCGTGTTGAGGGTAAGGATAGCGGTGAGAGGTTTTTCCGGATCATCTTTGAATCCGGTCCATAGTTTACTGGTTTTGGGATGGGATTCAGTCATACTCATTACATGCCCTCTCGTAGTTGAGAGTAACACAGCTTCCAATATGCTACAAAGGAAGGATACTCCAATCGCGAGAATAGCGTAAATTGCTAAGAGTGTCCAAGGATTCAAGGGCTTCTCACCTCTGGATTCAGATTAGAATCCTGATAGAATAATGGTAAAGCGTGGGTCACGGCAATACGTACTCCGGATCCCTTCGAAGCGACGCAGACATAAATATGATACTGTCCGACAGGATAACGTCCCCGAGACGTTGCATGGTGGTCTTTATGGAGTATACAACCATATTCATGGCTTGGCCGTATGCTAACGGCCCCCTTCATCTTGGTCACGTAGCAGGCAATTCGTTACCCGCCGATATTCAATACAAATACGAAAGAGCTAGGGGTAGAAGAGTTCTGATGTGTAGTGGTTCGGATGAACATGGTACTCCGATAACAGTAACAGCAGAAGAACAAGGCACTTCCCCACAGGCTGTTGTTGATGAATTCCATCGCATAAATTCCAAAGCACTGGCAGATTTAGGTTGTTCATGGAATGCTAATATAGATTCAAGGGGCGTCGAGTTCGGTGGTGCTTTGTATAATCGTACAACCGATAAAAGGCACAAGGAGATAGTGCAGGAGGTTTTCCTTGATTTATTGGATGAAGGCCTTTTACAAAAACAAACAATGCAACAGTATTGCGAAGTCAATGAATCAGGCGAAGTAAAATTCCTCCCTGATAGATATGTTTTGGGAATTTGTCCAATTTGTGGAAATGAAGACGCTCGAGGAGATCAATGTGATTCTTGTGGTTCCACTTACGAGGCACATGAACTGAATAATCCTAGGTCTAAATCCAATCCCGACGCCAAGATGGAGATACGGGATACGGAACATTTGTTTTACCAGCTAAATGAATTCCAATCAGAATTAGAAAATCATTCCTCCAATCGTCAAAATATTTGGAAGCCAAATGTTAGAGCTATGACCAAAAATTGGCTAAATATGGGGCTAAGGCCTCGAGCAGTAACCAGAGATTTGGAATGGGGTATAGATGTCCCAATCCAAGACACGGAATGGACCAATAAGCGAGTATATGTTTGGTTTGAAGCAGTACAAGGGTACTACACATGTGCTAGAATTTGGTCGGAAAGATTTGCGTCACAACATCCTGATGGAGATTCTGCATGGGAAAATTGGTGGATAGACAAACCTGGTCAATCACTCAAACATATTTATTTCATGGGCAAGGATAACATCCCATTCCACACAATAATTTGGCCTGCTATTTTGATGGGATTGAATCGCTCTAGAGATTCCAAGGAATTATTTCATTTAGAAGATAATGTAGCTGCTAATGAATACCTAATGCTTCAAGGAGGTCAATTTTCTAAATCCAGGAAACATGGGGTTTGGCTTCCTGCATTCCTTGAACGTTACGACCCGGATTCATTGAGATATTACCTAACTATCAACATGCCCGAAGGGCACGATACCGATTTTAGATGGGAAGACTATGTCGAACGCGTGAATAATGAATTAATTGGGAATTATGGCAACTTTGTACACAGAGTATTGACCCTGACAAATCGATTAGAATCAGGGACCTCCAACCCATTAATTGAATTTGACAATCCAGAGTTGCATAGAGAATTTTACGACCATATTCGAATGTGTATCCAATCCGCTATGGATTCAATGGAACGACAAAGATTCAAAGAGGCACTCAGACATATTATGAATATCGCCCAATCTGGAAATTCCTATCTCCAACAGGCTGAACCATGGGCATATCTGAATAGCGAGGATTCGGAACAGAAGTCAAATTCCCTCGGTTCTTTATGTGCATGTTGGAGAGCATGCCAATCATTAGCAATTTTAACCGCTCCATTCATGCCATTCCAAGCGGAGAAATTATGGAAATCCCTAGGAGAATTAGGTCAAGCTGGAGATCAATTGTGGGACTCGGCTTTGGAATTTGAAAAACCTCTGAACTGGTTTGGAAATAAGCCTAATGCATTGTTTGCTAAACTCGACCTTGATGAAATCCTCAAGAACGAAGCCGACATAGCAAGCCCTGATACTCAGGAGGGGCCTTATATCGAATTCGAAGATTTTATGAAAGTAGAAATGAAAACAGGCATAATTATCAATGTCGAAAATCATCCAAACGCTGACAAATTGTACGTAGTCACCATAGAGGATGGTCCGGATTCAACGAGAACCGTTTGCGCTGGGCTGAAATCTCACTATTCTGTGGATGAACTAATAGGTAAATCGGTCGTCTTTGTAGCCAATCTCAAACCAAGAAAGTTACGGGGAATTATGTCCGAAGGAATGATGTTGGCCGCAGAAGACTCTGAAGGTAAAGTGACTCTGTTAACCACTGATTCAGCCATAGATTCTGGTTCTGGTGTCCGTTAGACGACGGTGGGCTTATCGAAAAATTCCCATTGGGCTTCGGCTAACTCGTAATTCGTTTTAGCTTGTGAATATGCTTCCAGAGGAAGCTCGTTTAATTTGAAGAATTCATCCCCAAATTTGAATGGGGCCATGATTTGTCTAGCCTGGTCCCACCTATCAAAGATTACCAAACAAACAGCAAACGCTTCCGCATTAGATAATCTTCCAGGCTTACCCCAGGACACTGGGTTAGCTGCCAATACTACAGGTAAGGTGCGACCTTCCAGGTTTGTTGAATTGTATAATAGTTTCAAGGATCCCTCGATCTCTTTCCATGAACAATCTAGGCTGACGATTGAAGAGCCGCGTTCCATTGATTGTTGATCATCAGGCCCAACCAAAATTCCAGATAGGGGGTCTAACAATAAACCTCTTTTTGGCGATTTTTTAGGATTCGTATGGAGGGTACATTCACCACGTTTCGCTAACTTCCGACTCGTGCATTTACGTGGATCGTCTTGATTTAAATGAATAACATGGAGAGGGATATCATCCAAATCATTCCCTCCCCGAGAAAAGATTTTCATACGCGTCTCCAATAGTCATATTCCTAGTGCCCTGAGTTGATATCTGTCGTGAATTCGAAGCAATAGATTCAATCAATAATTCCACATCCAGTACTTTTTCTATTTTCTTAATCAAAGCGTCTGTGGGCCGATTCCCATTCTCGATTCTTTGAACGATGTTCAATCTCTCATTCATTCTTCGAGCGAATTCCCTTTGATCCCACCCTTTCTCTTCTCTGGCTATTTTTATCCTTTTGTGAAAATCGGGAGCCAATTCTTGTTCTGGTTTATGCATAATATTCGATCCAGTAACCCTAACCTTTGTTGGTTTGGGATTTGACAATCCTTGATTGATTGGAGAACTTGGCTTTGTTAACCCTAGTCTATCTATACAACGAGCACAAGCGTCTACACGAGCACCAGAAGTTGTGGTTTTGTAGGTGGTAACATTGTCCGTGCCACATAGCTCACAGGTGCTCATAGACGATGGGAGTGAACGGAGGTCATCATACCTTTGCGTCGGAAAGGTCAAAACGACATTGATATTAACGTGAAATATGACCTCTGAATCGAGTGCAGACGATAGAGGTACAGAACCATCCAAAACCAGCATCATAGAATTGCGAGCAGTAGTAAACGACCTTTCAAGGAATGCTCAAGAATTACTCACCGAAAAATTATTTCTTGAAAATGAAGTTAACCAACTAAAAAAACGTGTTTCACGTTTGGATGATGAAATTAGAGTTTTGAAAGAACCACCATTTATCGTGGGTTTTATTCAAGATATAGTCGAAAATGATGCGATAGTCCGTAGTTCGAATGGAACAATCTTTCAAGTTTCTATTAATCCAAGAATAGACCATGAGTTACTTAGACCTGGAGCCAGAGTTGCATTAAATCAAGATACATTGGCCATTATTGAGGTCCTTAGTGATGGGTGGGACCCACTCGTATCAACAAGTGAGATAGTCGAGAAACCCACAACAACCTTTAGCGACATTGGTGGCATGGAGGAAGAAATTCTTTCTATAAGGCAAGCTATCGAATTGCCCTTAACCAAACCCGAAGCATTTGAAAAAATGGGCTTAATTCCTCCAAAAGGGGTACTATTAACAGGGCCACCTGGTACTGGAAAGACCATGCTTGCTAAGGCTATTGCAAATTCTACATCAGCCACATTCCTAGGTTTAGTAGGATCCGAATTAGCTCAAAAATACATAGGGGAAGGAGGGAGGTTAGTCAGGGAATTATTTGACCTGGCTAAAGAAAAATCACCTGCAATTATCTTCATTGACGAGATTGATTCTATCGGCTCAAAAAGGTTGGACTCGTCTACATCAGGAGATAGGGAAGTACAGAGAACATTAATGCAATTACTATCTGAAATGGATGGTTTTGAATCAACCCAAAATGTGAAAATTATCGCCGCAACAAACCGGCCGGAACTATTGGATAAGGCATTACTTAGACCGGGTAGATTTGATAGAATAATTGAGATTGGTCTACCTGATAGTTTAGCGCGTGAAAAAATTCTCAAAATCTTGACCCGAAATATGCCCTTGGTTAAGTCAGTAAATTTGAAACAGATTGCAAATAAAACAGATGGATTTAGCGGCGCTGAATTGAAGGCTTTGGTAATGGAAGCCGGAATGAAAGCGATCTCAGAGGGGCAAGATTCAGTGACTGAATCCGACTTCTCACTAGCGCTAAGCACTATCGAAGAAAATAGAAAAGACCCTCTAAGAAATAATCATGAAGGTCTGTATGGTTAATGACAAGGCTCATCAATGGTAATTTTACCAACAAGACGATGGAACAGCGTCTTGTTGAGTGTGTGCCTAATTTCAGCGAAGGCCAAGATAAGGCTATAATCGATTTAATCATTCAGCCTATATTGGATAACAAGTCAGTTACTCTCTTAGATATCGATATGGGCGGAGATTTCAACCGCACCGTTGTGACAATGGTGGGCGATCCGGAATCAGTACTACAGACAGTTACGGAGTGTACTTCGATAGCGTTGGAACTAATCGATATGCGGCATCATTCTGGTGAACATGCAAGAATGGGTGCAGTTGACGTAGTCCCTTTTATCCCAATCAAGGGAGTAACGATGGATGAATGCATTGAATTATCCAATAGATATGCTAAATATGTCTCTGATGCTCATTCTTTACCTGTTTATTTATACGCAAAATCAGCGAAATATCCCTCAAGAGTTCGTTTGCCAGATGTCCGTAAAGGAGAATATGAAGGATTACAGAAGAAATTAGAATCTCCAGATTGGAAGCCCGATTTTGGACCAGCTAAGTTTCAACCTACAATGGGCGCAACTGCCACCGGGGCAAGGAATTTCCTAATTGCATACAATGTGAATCTCAACACCACTGATAAATCCAAAGCAAATACGATAGCGTCCAAGATTCGTACTAGTGGAACTATTGTAAAAGACGAAAATGGTGAGACGGTAAGAGACAAAAACGGGATCGTTCAAAGGATACCAGGAATGTTTGAAAAACTACAAGCTGCAGGTTGGATGTACAATGAGGATACTGCTCAGGTTTCTATGAATTTGTTAGATTATTCCGTCACAGGACTACATGACGTAACCGAGACGATTAAGGTTGAGGCATCAAAATTAGGCTTAGAGGCAGTAGCGGGAGAATTGGTCGGTTTGGTTCCGTTGCAAGCAATAATTGATGCGGGCAATTTCTATTCAGATACAAACATACAAGACGTTGATACACTTGTCACGAACGCAATAGATGGCTTGATGTTAGATAGGATTGAATCATTCGATCCCTATCAAAATATTATCGAATGGGCTATAGAGAGGGAACAAAATGAATGAAGGATATTTGGAGATCTTGAATTCTATATCTTCCTCTAAACCTACACCCGGTGGAGGTTCCGTAGCGGCATTAACATTGGCTCATGGTTATTCCCTTTCTGTTATGGTTTCTCGACTTACGGTAAAGAGCGATAAATGGCTTGATGGGCATTTAATAGCTAATAATATAATCAACCAATCTGAAGATATGATAGCCAAGTGCATAACATTGGCAATGAATGATTCAAGGGCTTTTGATGGTGTTATGGCGGCGTATAAATTACCTAAGGATGAAGAAGACTCCAATGTCAAATCTATAGCGATTAGGAATGCTACACTCGAAGCCGCTGAAGCACCATTAGATACAATGAAATCGAGCTTAGAATTTATGCATACATTAAGAAAATTAGTGAACGATTGCAACGCAAACGCACTAACAGATTTAGCGTCTGCAGCAGAGCTAGGGCTATCGGCTTGTAAAATGGCTGAATTTAACGTTCGAATTAACATAGATCATCTATCGGGAGACGACATTGAATCTATACAAACGGTTTCCCAAAATCTACTAACAGAATGTACCCAAGTAATGAGTGAGATTACAAAAGTATACACAAATAGGCTAGGTTGGTGAATATATGGAAAATTTCGGGCAAGGATTACCGAAGGAATTGCCGAAGAAGAAATACCTCGATGAAACCGTCCCCCACGCCCCAATTCGACCTCAAGTGTTGAGTGAATCGGAGAAAGTTCTAGCCGTTTCAAACGCACTGAGATATTTTCCAAAGGATTGGCATCAAGAGCTAGCTGAAGAATTTCTTACAGAACTGGAGAGATATGGTCATATCTACATGTACAGATTCAGACCAGATTACGAAATGTATGCAAGGCCGATTTACGAATACGAAGCCAAGACGCGGGAAGCAGCTGCGATGATGTTAATGATTCAAAACAACCTAGACCCTCGAGTCGCTCAATTTCCTCATGAATTAGTTACATACGGAACTAACGGTTCAGTCTTCCAAAACTGGGCCCAATACCTACTAACTATGCAATATCTAACTAAAATGGAAGAGGATCAAACTCTCGTTATGTATTCTGGCCATCCGATGGGATTATTCCCTTCCTCAAAGGAATCACCCACAGCTATAGTAACCAATGGTATGGTAATTCCTAACTATTCCACTCAGATGGATTATGAGCGTATGAATGCCCTCGGGGTTTCTCAATACGGGCAAATGACCGCCGGTTCCTACATGTATATAGGCCCCCAGGGCATTGTTCACGGGACTACAATCACTATACTCAATGCGGCCAGAAAATATCTTGACTTGCAGAACCAATCGGACCTTGGTGGAATATTGTATGTCACATCTGGATTAGGGGGTATGTCTGGAGCACAGGCTAAAGCGGCTGTAATCGCAGGGGCTGTATGTATCATAGCCGAAATTGACCCAATAGCCGCAAATAAACGGCATCGGCAAGGATGGTTAACAGAATTGTATGATGACTTAGAGAAGGTAATTTCACGGTCCAAAGCAGCAGTAGAAAATAAAGAGGCAATATCCATAGGATATCTAGGCAACATAGTGGACCTACTTGAATATCTTGTTGAGCAGAATATTACACCCGATTTAGCTAGCGATCAAACAAGTCTACACAATCCTTGGTTGGGAGGATATATGCCAGTTGGGATAACTTTTCAAGAAGGTAGAGAGATGATTATCAACGATCCTGAGGGATTCAAAAATGAGGTACAAAGGACCCTTAGAAAACACGTGGACTATGTAAACCAATTAACAGAGCGAGGCACAATATTCTGGGATTATGGTAATGCGTTTCTTCTAGAGTCTAGTAGGGCTGGTGCCGAAGTTATAGAATCCAACGGGTCATTTCGATATCCTTCGTATGTGGAGAACATAATGGGTCCGATGTGCTTCGATTATGGATTTGGTCCATTTCGTTGGGTTTGTACATCTGGTTCGGATGAAGACCTGAGAATTTCAGATAAAATCGCTTCTGATATACTTTCACATTTAGCGGAAGATTGTAAGCCAGAAATTTCCACACAATACCAAGACAATATTCGTTGGATTAACGAAGCCGAAAATCACGACTTGGTGGTAGGCAGTAAAGCCAGAATTTTGTATGCAGACGAACAAGGTCGATTGCAAATAGCACTAGCATTCAATCGGGCAATAGCGGAGGGCAAAATCAGTGCCCCAATCGTTCTTGGTAGAGATCATCACGATGTAGGTGGTACAGATAGTCCTTACAGAGAAACAGCAAACATCCGTGATGGTTCAATGTTTACCGCTGATATGGCCATTCATAACTTCGTAGGAGACTCATTCAGGGGAGCAACCTGGACCAGTATACACAATGGTGGAGGAGTTGGTTGGGGGGAGGTAATTAACGGAGGATTCGGTATGTACATAGATGGTAGTTTAGAATCCGAAAATAATATTCATTCTATGATTTCCTGGGATGTAATGAATGGGCTCGCACGTAGATCTTGGGCACGTAATATCGGCGCTATTGATACTGTTGAAGAGGCTGGTAAATTAGACCCAAAATTAATCGTTACAATCCCTAATTTGGTTGATGAGGATATACTAAGCAACCTAAGCGAGAGACTCGATGACTCTATTTGACATTCCTTGTTCGCTGATGCGTGGCAGATGTCGAGATTGATGGTCACTCATTGACCATTGAAGGGGCAATTTCCGTAGCCAATGGTAACAATACCGCTCTACTAGCTAAATCCGCACGTAGGCGGATGGAAGAATCTAGAAAGGGCGTGGAGCAAATTATCGACTCTGGGGAGGTTGTCTATGGCATTAATACAGGGTTTGGGGCAATGTCCTCTGTTAGAATAGGCGGAGATGATCTCGAACAACTGCAATCCAACCTGATCAAGAGTCATGCCTGTGGGGTAGGTGATTTGATGGATCCGAACCATGTATTGTTGATGATGGTTTTTCGTGCGAATTCACTAGCAAGGGGAGTATCTGGAATACGCCCTAAAATCGTAGACTTACTGCTAGGTATGGTAAACCACGGTATAGCCCCCATTATACCACGAATTGGCTCACTGGGTGCTTCTGGTGACTTAGCACCCCTCTCTCATATGTCATTAGCAATACTTGGTGAAGGAGAATCAATGGTCAGAAAAGAATCTGGATGGGTTACAATGTCTAGTATCGATGCATTACATAGCGTTGGCTTGGAACCCACTGAATTAGCCGCTAAAGAAGGACTGTCATTGATTAACGGGACTAGTCAAATGTGTGCGTACTTAGCCTTGACAATACTAAACCTAGAGAAATTAGTGTTTGCAGCCGATTCTTGCGCTGCAACGTCACTTGAAGCAATCAAAGGCTCACATAGCCCCTTTGACCCACGGATACATGATAATCGTCCACAAAGCGGACAAGCAATCTCCGCTGCCCGAATAAGTGCTTTCCTCAAAGGGTCCAAGATCAAGATTTCCCACGAAGATTGCAATAGGGTTCAGGACGCTTATTGTTTTAGATGCGCCCCACAAGTACATGGCCCCGTTATAGATCTGCTAACAGAAACTAGAAGGATGCTAGAAATAGAAATTAATAGCGCCACAGACAATCCTTTGGTTTTTGTCGATGGCGAGGATGTTGATGTCATAAGTGGAGGAAATTTCCATGGCCAAAACCTAGCATTAGCTAGTGATTCTATCGCAATTGCTTGTCATGAATTGGCATGCATATCTGAAAGAAGAATTAACCAAGTTTTGGACCCCCAATGGAGTGGCCAAATACCATTCTTAGCTCAGAACGAGGGTTTGGAAAGTGGGTACATGATAGTCCAGTATGTTGCTGCAGCATGTATAGCTGAATTGCATTTATTGGCAAATCCAGTCACAACTTCGAATATTCCAGTTAGTATGGGAAAAGAAGACCACGTGTCTATGGGGGCCACAGGTACATTCCGCAGTTTACAATCAACAGCGTTACTTTCTCAAGTATTAGCAAACGAATTAATTTGTGGAACTGAAGCACTCGATAGGATCCCACATAAGCCAGGGGGAGGCGTTGCTGAAATTCACATTTGGGTGAGAAAATTTGTTGACCAATATGATGGAGATTCGGTAATGAGCAAAGAATGTACAACTCTCAGTAACCAACTGCTTGATGGTAGCCTACAGGAAATATTTGGGTGAAAATATGCAACGGAAATTGCATATGAATCATCATCCAGGAACCAATCCTGAACCCTTCAGGACTATCATAAAAGGATTCCATAACGCGAATGTTCTATTGGAATCAACTTACTGTTATCCTCGAGGTGGCGGTCAGCCTGGAGATACCGGGACTTTGGTGGCTGGGGACATTGACACTCCAATTGGTGAAGTCTTGCCTGGTGAGATGATACTCCATCCTTTAGAGGAGCCAGATTTGTTTGAGGTTGGCGATGAAGTAATCTGTTCAATCGACCAAGAACGACGAAATCTACATGCTCAGATGCATACTGCCCAACATATAGTCTCAGCATTAGCAGAAGACATATGGGGTGCAGAAACCGTGGGAAATCAATTAACCACAGACAACTCCAGAGTGGACCTTTTATTCGAAGACAAAACTGTATTTGACTCTGAAGAATTAGTAGCAGAAGTTAATGCTACTCTCAATAAACAAATACCAGTTAATATCCATGAATGGGACCGTGAACAAATAGAATCACATGAACAAATGCGGCATACGAAATTTATGGACAGAATCCCTAAATCGATATCTAATCTAAGGGTTGTTGAAGTAGAGGGTGTAGATCTATGTCCCTGTGCAGGGACACATGTTGACAATACCTCGAATATTCCCAACATACAATTTTTTGCAAAGAAGAATAAGGGAAAGGGTCGGATTAGGTTTTCCTACACCTTTGTAAAATGATAAACAGTGTCATGTTTCATCTGGTGGGCTCGGCAGGAATTGAACCTGCGATCTTCGCCATGTCAAGGCGACGTCATAACCCCTAGACCACGAGCCCAGAATAACTCGGGGATTCTATTCTCCCACATGAATGATTCTCTGTGAGGAATACTGACTAGGATATTATTTTGGATATGGATCCCGAACAATCCTTTGAGCTACAATTTCCACTTACTCGAATTCTACCATTGGTCATAGTCGTGTGAACGGGATTTTCGATGATCCTAGACTGTTTGCACTTCATACAGAATCCTGTAACAGCTTCAACCATGTCCTCCACCTAAGACTCAATCATATCAACCCGCCTATGAAGGGCTAAATTCCGATTTTATTGATATTTTGACAAAAACAGCACACTGCAAGCCTGCCCACATAGTCCTTAGGAATATATTGGCTGATAACCATGATTATCGGAGATACGTGGGGCCAGGATTTGGGTGTGTGTCGAGGATAGGGGCATAATTCGGGAGTTAGTAATATTCCTTAGCATTGTAAATTAGTTATCATTGACTCAAAATTATGTAATGGCAAAAGGTAAAACGTTTCTATTACTATTAATTTACAAACTTGCCGGATTTCATAGTTTTGTAAATCGGATTGTCACCGGGCATTTGACACCAAGCATCAATGTATTCTGAATCGAGTATTAACAAATCTGCGGGTCCTCCTTCCCTAATTGAACCACATACTTGTCCATCGGATGAGTTGAGTAGTGTTGTAGCAGGATTCCTGGTAACTGCTACTAACGCTTCAATAGGAGAGAGGCCCAGCCTATGTGTAGCTAGACTTCCGACAAAGGGTATGGATACAGTCCTGCAATTCGGATTGAAATCAGAGGCTAAAGAAAAAGCCCAATTATTGTCAATACATTGTTTCAATGGTGACGTCAAATCATGACCTAAAATGTATGGTGTCCCTGGTAGGAATGTTTGCATAACGCCCGATTTTGATGCCGATTCTCTAGCAGAGGAGGAAGAATGGCCTACATGATCGCCACTAATCGCCCTTAGTTCGCTTGCCAACGCTAAACCTCCCCCATCTACAAATTCATCGACATGAAGTCTAGAGGGTAGACCTAATTCTGATGCGGCCTTAACAATTAGTTCAGTATCTTCAAGTGAAAACCAACCTGGTTCGCAAAACACATCAGCGTAACTAGCAAATCCTTGGTCTACTATCGCTGGCAATTGAATATGAATTAATTCATCGACATAATCTTCCATTGTCATTCCCTTGGGAACATCGTGTGCCCCCAACCAGGTTGAATGAAGACCCATTGGGGTTAATTCAGACAATAATTGATTGACTTGTAATAATTTTAATTCAGAATCAACTGATAAACCATAGCCACTTTTGCATTCCATAGTAGTGGTGCCAAATTCAAAAGCCCTAGAAATTCTCTTCATGCCTAACTTGCTGAGTCTATCTTTACTGATGTTTCTGGTATATTTGACCGTCTTTTGTATGCCTCCACCAGATTTAGCAATATCAGAATATGTTAGACCGTCGTGACGTAATTGCATTTCATTAGCTCTATCTCCTCCCCACAGCAAATGCGTATGAGAATCTACAAATCCAGGAATTATGGCCTTACTTTGACAATCAATAACTCTGAGCGCTGCATTGTCCTCTGTACCAAATTCATTTGCTAACTCTTCAGAGGATGCGATTTTAGAAATAATTTCGTCCTCTATCAATATTCCATTACAGCCTTCTAAAACCAATGCCTCCGCATTGGACATCTCTATTCCCGTCAAGGGTGAATTTATGTCCCCATTTGCTAGTGTCGCGACCGGTCCGGAATTGAGCAACAATAGGCGCATGGAGGGAATTGAAACGTTCCATTGATATGTAGTTCTCGACTCAAGTGTATGTGTCGGGGGTAATCATAGGGGTGGAGAGCACCGCCCATACTTTCTCATTCGGTTTAGTCACAGAAGACGGAGAACCTCGTAAATCATATTCAGCATTATACCGGCCTGAAGAAGGAGGAATCCATCCACGGGAGGCCGCAGACCATCATTCCAATCTCGCTTCCCAATTAATTTCTAGATTAATGGAAGAACAGAACATAGTATCTAATGATGTAAAGGCAATAGCATATAGTCAGGGGCCTGGTTTAGGACCGTGTTTACGTATTGGGGCTAATGTTTCCCGTGCACTATCAGACCAATGGAAAATACCTCTCGTTGGCGTTAATCATTGCGTTGCACACATAGAGATAGGTCGTAATCAAACCGGGTGTATCGATCCCGTTTTGTTATATGTAAGTGGAGGAAATACACAAGTTATAGCAAGGGCAGGTAATCGTTACCAAGTCTTGGGTGAAACCTTGGATATTGGCATTGGCAATATGTTGGACAAATTTGCCCGGACCCAAGGTTTAGCCTTCCCTGGAGGTCCTAAAATAGAACAATTAGCACGGGAATGGCACGAAAATAATCCGGAAGCCAATGTTGATTTGGTAGAACTACCTTACAGTGTTCAAGGTATGGACTTGAATTTTTCAGGGCTACTAAATGCTGCAATTCAGAAGGTCAACGAAGGGTTCGAATTAGGAGCGGTCTGTTGGTCGCTTCAAGAGCATGCCTTTTCAGCATGCATTGAGGTTGCAGAAAGAGCGCTAGCACATTCTGGGAAATCTGAATTATTACTTGGCGGAGGTGTGGCCTGTAACGAACGGATAAGGGAGATGACTCGGATTATGTGTGAGCAACGTGGATCTGTAGGGACTTGGCCGGAGAAACAATACTGCATTGATAATGGAACTATGATAGCAGAGTTGGGACGAAGGATGCTGGAAACCAATAATTCGACAAATTTGGCTTCTAGTGGTATCAATCCTTCGCTCAGAACTGATCATACCGTCGTAACCTGGGACTGACCATAATTTTGCGAAGTCTTAACTATCAACGGTCGCGCGCCTATATTAGGAGGTCGAAAATTTAGTGCAGCGCCGTAGGAAGCCTAAGAGCGAGCCTCGAAATATATTCGACAAAACATCCGGCGGAAAGGCTACTACATCTCCTCCTAAATCTAGACGAGTACCCCCCTCAGAACCACCACGTTCTGTTAAGCCTAGCCTACCTCCATCAAAACCCATTCCAGTTAAACCACAACCGGTTAAAACACAAAAACAGGCTATACCTAAAGAACCCGATAATATAGAGCCTGAAGAGGATAATACCATCTTAGAGGAACAATTACTAGGAGTCTCAAAAAGACCTACTAGAGGACTCACTCAATCCAAAGAGCCCCCTGTAGAAGAGGTTGTTAGTAACCCAACAAGTACCAAAGCGCAGCAGATTATTGATGCTAGTAAGGCCAGAGCAAATGCAATGGCTCCAGTTGCCAAACCGAAACCGGAAAAATCTGTACCAGCGAAACCTCGAAGACGTCCTAGCGGAAGAAATAAACCTAAATTCCAACCCGCTACCAGGGAGAAACGACTTGATAGATCAAGGCATATGGAGTACAAATACGAGATGCGCGGCTTATTGAAAGAGTTAGACGTAGCCGAGGAACATCGTTCATCTTTGCTTGGGTCAATTTGGGCCAAAGGGGAGCGACAGACCTCTGACGAAGCCAGGCAATATATTTGGGATAAACAGAGTGAGGGTATTTTGGATGAGGATCAAGTTACCAATTTGTTAGCTATAGTTGATGACTACACCATTCGTCGTTGAATGTATTATAGTAGCATATACTTCATTCATTGAGTCCCTCTCGGACAAATCATGACAGGGAGTCGTGATGGTCACGAGTTACACACCAAGAGGTCCACTCACCCTTCAAAAGAGACGTTATCAGACACGGGGTTTTCAACACCAATCCACGCTAATTCAGGGTCACCTCCATACACTAGAGGCATTCACCCTAATATGTACCTTGATAGGTTATGGACAATGAGGCAATATGCTGGATTTTCGGATGCTAAGTCCACAAATAAAAGATTCTTAGATTTACTAGAAAATGGCCAATCCGGGCTATCGGTGGCCTTCGATTTACCCACTCAATTAGGTTTGAATTCTAATTCAGAATTAGCGGAAGGGGAAGTAGGTAAAGTAGGCGTAGCAATAGATTCAATTCATGATATTCGGGCACTATTCAATGGCATTGATCTATCTCAGGTTTCTACATCCATGACAATCAATGCACCGGCCACTTCTTTATTTGCCCTATATGTTGCTTATGCGGATGAATGTGGTATTCCTAGGAAAGCTTTGAGAGGAACAGTACAAAATGATATTCTCAAGGAATATATAGCTAGA
>JALRLV010000089.1 GCA_023268715.1 Candidatus Thalassarchaeaceae archaeon | reverse complement strand
ATTGGATTGATTCCAAAAGGAAAGTATTATCTAAAATACACCAAAGGTAAGAATGAAAACAAATACGAAAAATGGTTGGTAGAACTTATAGTTAGAGAATTTATGTGTTCTACTAAAGAAGCAGAAGAATATCTTGAAATTTTTTACGCAACTCGTGAAGGTAGAGAAAATGTAAAATACATTTGTGAAAAGTATGGAGTTGATACAAAAGAAATAACTAAACTAAAGTTAAAAGTATAATGAAATCATATTGGGAGTGGAATAAAGAAAACTTTGATTGGCACTTCGATTCTCAAAGGAAAATTGAAGATGTAAAATATGTTGGTAGATTCGTATCAGATGATTTAGAATCTGAAGTACAAAAAGTTGTAGAATCTTTAACAGATGAAGATAAGTTTTCAGAAACAAGAATAAAAGGACAATACTTTAATAAAGAATCCCAAGATTTTATGGAAGGTTACCACAACGATTTAGAAAAGGCGGGTTATTCTGAACATAATACA
>JALRLV010000088.1 GCA_023268715.1 Candidatus Thalassarchaeaceae archaeon | reverse complement strand
ATGATTGTCAATGGATTCTTCGAACCTTTTACCAGGGAGCTGCCAATGGAATACGCTGTGGAGTTGAATCAACTAATGGCTCTTGAGATGGAAGGCAGCATAGGCTGAGGTCGAACAATGGATTCTGCCTCGAAATATCTGAGCATGGGCGAGCCTGACAAGTCAAACCACCTGTGGAAGTATACCCCTTGGAGGAGGGTCCACCCTACGGGTAAGATAGCGGAAATTCCAGAGATGGCTAGTGCGTCTCTGAAGCTTTCAATGATGGATGGAACGGAGGTTCCTCAGGAGGGCATTAGCCTTGTCAGAGGGAGAGGAGAGGAACTTGATTTCTCCATGGATAATGCACTGACGAACTATTTTCTTCATGCCATGTCGGACTCTTCAAATTGGTTACTTGTTGTTGAGGATGGTTTCAGACTAGAAAGTCCAATAATTCTTGATGTACAGACTGGAGGGGTTGCATCTGTTGCTCATATCTCACTCGAAATTGGGGGAATGGCAGAAT
>JALRLV010000087.1:286-518 GCA_023268715.1 Candidatus Thalassarchaeaceae archaeon | reverse complement strand
GTCACCGCACCGGGGTCAAGGCGAAGTGTGCGACGGCGAATCAGTTCGTTGCTACCGGCTTCAAAACGCGTCATGCCGAGCCTGTCGTCGTCAACATCAAGCCATTCCACGGTAAATCGGTCGGCGATCCACGGCAAAAACACCGCTTCAACATGACCCGAGAGAGCAGCCAGCACTTCGTCAACCACGTCTTCGGGAACGCTAGGGGGATGGGTCGGCACGGGCGTGTCGG
>JALRLV010000087.1:0-266 GCA_023268715.1 Candidatus Thalassarchaeaceae archaeon | reverse complement strand
ACAAGTCAGCCCCCAACGGCGGGATGAAAGTCGGGAATCCTTATGATGGCGAGGCGAGTCGGCGGGTTGCGAAAGCACCCACATGGGCGTGTAGATCAGTTGGAAGATCGCTACCTTGGCATGGTAGAGGCCCCGAGTTCAAATCTCGGCACGTCCACTCCTTTTCCCAATGATTAGCATCATCGGAGTAGACCGTGCGCCAAAACCGATTCACTTCTCATCATCTCGGTTGTTGGCTCGACACGCCACCACTCTATAGATTCATC
>JALRLV010000086.1 GCA_023268715.1 Candidatus Thalassarchaeaceae archaeon | reverse complement strand
CGGTACGAGTGGGTTAACCAGCGAGAGTTGACCAGCCTCACCTGATATTGATACTGCCGCACAAAACCTGGAGCACTCATCCATTCTCCCACTGATGCGACCAGTCGCACCAGAGGGGAACCGAAGGTCTGCAGCCAAAGCGACGTCAACATCAGCGGGATCCTCCTTTGCTTCAACCGACAACACGTCGGGTTCCTCTCCCATCAAATGCCTGAGCCAACTAAGCGGGTAACAACCAATATCCATCGTCACGCCACCACCCAGGTCGTAGATCTTACGAATGTCATGGGGTGAGACAGGACCCTTCACATGAAATCGTGCGTCGATATGCTTGATCGCCCCAAGTTCGCCCGAGTCGACACAGTGCTTTGCCGCCTCAAACATCGGGTGATAGCGATAATGGAACGCATCCATCAACACGCGACCAGACGCCTCAGCGGCTCGCTTCATTCGCTCTGCTTCCCTTGCGTTTTGGCAAAGCGATTTCTCGCAGAGCACATGCTTTCCTGCTTTCAGCGCTGCGATG
>JALRLV010000085.1:275-541 GCA_023268715.1 Candidatus Thalassarchaeaceae archaeon | reverse complement strand
CTGAGAAAGAGGTGTCAGATAAGTTTGAGAAACTAAAGATCTTTTACAATGAGGCGATGGACGTTGAGGGGTGGAACACTTATTCAGAGATCAATCTTAAATACAGAGATCAGATCGTCTGCAAGAAGAAAGACCAATAACCGATTTAAGCAAAAGAAATGAGCGACAATTCTGCTGAACAAAAAAAGAAGAAATCTCCGATCGTAGTGGGCCTTGACATAGGTACCACTAAAATCGCATGCTTCGTTGGAAGAAAGAACGAACAC
>JALRLV010000085.1:0-265 GCA_023268715.1 Candidatus Thalassarchaeaceae archaeon | reverse complement strand
GTAGCGAACATCGACAAGACAATCCAGTCGATCAAATCTGCAGTTCAGGAAGCCGAAGAGAGAATTGAAGGACAATTGGTGATCAAAACGGTTAACGTTGGAATAGCCGGACAACACATCAAAAGTCTACAACATAGAGGGATTCATACAAGATCAAATGTTGAGAATGAAATTTCTCAGGCCGATATTGATCGTTTGATCGATGATATGTATCGCATGGCGATGCCTCCGGGAGAGCAGATCATTACTGTACTTCCACAAGAGT
>JALRLV010000084.1 GCA_023268715.1 Candidatus Thalassarchaeaceae archaeon | reverse complement strand
GGCAATACGTTGAGGGCGTGCTGCGCCAAGTGGCAAGCGCCTATTCATACGAAGAAATTCGCATGCCGGTGCTCGAAAGCACCGACCTTTTCAAGCGTTCAATCGGTGAAGTCACCGATATCGTCGAAAAAGAAATGTACACCTTCGACGATCGTAACGGTGATAGCCTGACGTTGCGCCCTGAAGGCACCGCCAGCTGTGTCCGTGCCGGCAACGAGCACGGCTTGCTCTACAACCAAACCCCACGGCTTTGGTACATGGGCCCGATGTTCCGTCACGAGCGTCCACAAAAAGGCCGTTACCGTCAGTTCCACCAATTTGGTTTAGAAGCTTTTGGTATGGCAGGCCCGGACATTGATGCTGAAGTGATTTTACTCAGTGCCCGTTTATGGAAAAGTTTAGGTTTGTCGTCTCATGTGACTCTGGAGCTGAACTCTTTAGGCTCGAACCAAGCGCGTGCGGATTACCGCGCTGCGTTAGTCGCCTATTTAGAGCAACATAAAGAACTGCTGGATGAAGACAGCTTACGTCGCATGTACAGTAA
>JALRLV010000083.1 GCA_023268715.1 Candidatus Thalassarchaeaceae archaeon | reverse complement strand
CAGGGTGATCCGCATCGCAGATTACCATCTTGGCAGCTCTACGAGTTGTGCCACCTGATTTAATTGCTCCAGCAGCTCGATCACCTATCTTCAGAAACCCCATAAGTCCCGATGATGCCCCCCCGCCAGAAAGGTGTTCGCCATCACCTCTAAGAGAGCTAAAGTTGGTGCCAGTTCCAGACCCGTATTTAAAGAGGCGAGCTTCCCGGACCCAAAGATCCATTATGCCGCCTTCGTTCACTAAATCATCAGAAACAGATTGAATAAAGCATGCGTGAGGTTGTGGATGCTCGTAGGCAGAAGAAGACTTTACTAAATTACCAGTTTTGTAGTCAACATAGTGATGCCCCTGCCCTGGTCCATCTATTCCATAGGCCCAATGCAATCCGGTATTGAACCACTGTGGACTGTTTGGAGCGGCCATTTGAGTTGCAAGCATGTATCGCATTTCGTCAAAATAGGCACTAGCATCCTCTTCGGTCGAAAAATAACCACCTTTCCATCCCCAATACGCCCAAGCACCGGCGAGTCTGTCAAAAACTTGTTTGG
>JALRLV010000082.1 GCA_023268715.1 Candidatus Thalassarchaeaceae archaeon | reverse complement strand
AAGGAGATAAATGAGAAGTCCTATTGGAAGTAAATAATGTATTCCTGATAAAAATGTTTGACGTAATGGAGGTATATCAACTGGCTCCATTCCTTTAAGACCTAATTTGCTCGCTTCTAAGTCTGAAATCCAAAATAAAGATAAATAAATAATTATGGCAGGAATAAAGGCGTGAGTGATTACTTGAAAATAAGTAATACCCAACATCTCAGCCATAATAAATGCAGCCGCGCCCATAATTGGAGGCATGATTTGACCATTCACTGAAGCCGCAACTTCTATCGATCCAGCTTTTACTGCAGGAAAGCCTGTTTTTTTCATCACAGGAATAGTAAATGTTCCGGTCGTAACAACGTTAGCGATGGAAGAACCAGAAATCATTCCAGTAAGACCAGAGGCTAGAATAGATGCTTTTGCTGGACCACCTCTAAATTTTCCAACAAGAGCAATCGCAAGATTTAGAAAATATTTTCCACCTCCTGCGTAATCCAACATAGAACCAAACAAAACGAATAAAAAAACAAAACTCACTGAAACAGAAATAGGTATTCCAAATA
>JALRLV010000081.1 GCA_023268715.1 Candidatus Thalassarchaeaceae archaeon | reverse complement strand
CTTTAACATGGTGGTGCAACCTCAGCTGATACTGCTTCAGAAGACTCTTCTGAACATTGAAGGTCTTGGTCGTCAGCTCTATCCGGATCTCGATCTTTGGAAAACGGGTAAGCCGTTCCTAGAGAATTGGATGCGTGAGCGTATGGGCGTCAAAGCGATGTTGAAAAACATTAAGCAGCAGGCCCCAGATTGGATTGAGAAGTTACCACAGCTTCCGCAGTTGGTTTTCGACTCGCTACAACAGAGCCGCCAGTCGCATGAGCTAGAGCTGCAGCGTATCCAGCTTGAACAGAGTCTTAAACAGATGCAGGCGCAGAGAACCCGTAGAATGATGTTAGTAGCATCTTCATTTGGGCTGCTGGCAGTTTCAACAGATCCAGCTATCAATCAGTGGGCGCAGCAGATGCCCTGGTTCGGTTGGGTCGCGGCTGCAGCCGCTTGGCTATTGATCTGGCGAGCATAGGAATTAGAGATGTCTTGGTTAGATGAAATTAAGTGGGATGATCGTGGTTTGATCCCTGCTATCGCTCAGGATTACAAAACAGGCGAAATTCTTATGGTC
>JALRLV010000080.1 GCA_023268715.1 Candidatus Thalassarchaeaceae archaeon | reverse complement strand
TAATCAGCCAAAAATTCCCACCCTTACTGTTTAAGGGTGGGAATTGCCAGAATGCCAAAGCAATTACACAGTTTATTACACAGTGCCGATTTTTACGGCTAACTCGTTGAAATGAAACGATAAATCGACGGGCGCCTCATCTGTTAATCCGCAGGTCGCAGGTTCGAGCCCTGCTCGGGGAGCCACACAAATAGACGGTCCTAAAGGTTGCCCGTTTTTGGTATCTTGCCCACGAATTGAACACCGCATAAAAAAATCAGGTGGCGCAATGCGGCATCTCGACCAGCTCGATCACGATCCCGTCAGGGTCTTGAGTGTAAACAAGCTTACCGCCTTTTCTTGGGCCCTTTTGCGGGCTCATCACAATCCCTGTTGGGGCGTAGCCAGCCTCGGCTATTCTGGCTAGCGCTGTCTCTACGCTGTTAACTTCAATCGATAAGTGCATACAGCCAACATCTGATGGGTGGAGATTGGATGTTTTTCGCACATCTGACCCGTGGTACTGAAGAAGCTCTATCTCCCAATTGGGTAATGAAACGAATGCGATTTCTACCGCGGACACCTT
>JALRLV010000007.1 GCA_023268715.1 Candidatus Thalassarchaeaceae archaeon | reverse complement strand
GGATCAATATTGACTATCCTAGCCTCAGCGTCTAATTCCTTCCTAAATCTACTAAGCGGTAGACCTGCATCCAGTACTAAACGGACTTTTTCTCTGTAATGCACATGTTCGGGTTCAGTCCCAACCCACCATTTCCAGCCTAATGACAGTGGAATCGCAAGGAATACGGGAGTTAGTAGAATTAGTATGGCGGTGACCAGCGATTCCACAGAAGCCGCCATGACCTAAACGGCTAGACCAAACGTCAAGAAATAAACGGTCTATTTTCGGTATATGGTTGGTAATCAAAACTAATTCTACTTTGCCACCTAAATAGCAAATTTACATAGACAAATATTCATGACTTTGTTAGAACCCCCCGGTACTGTGGGCAGAATAGCAGTTACCGATGGTATGGATACCTCAGCCGTAAACAAATTGCTGAAAGCTGGATTCGAAGTTGTCGAACGCCACTACAACGAAGAAGAGTTGCTCAATGGTGCACTATCTCATTTTGATGCCGTAGTTGTTAGGAGCGCTACCAAATTAACTTCCGAAGTGATATCAAATTCCGCGCAATTGTCTTTCATTGGTAGAGCCGGTGTAGGAGTAGATAATATCGACATTAAGGCCGCTACTAGTTCGGGGATAGTTGTTTGTAACACACCTCAATCTTCTACAAATAGCGTTGTTGAGTTAACAATAGCCCATCTGTTAGCCTCATGTAGACATATCACAAGAGGCGATCGAGGTCTACGAGAAGGGCTGTGGGAGAAAAAACGGTTGAAGGGCACTGAATTGAGGGGGAAGAGGTTAGGTTTAGTTGGATTTGGTAGAATCGCACAAGGTGTAGCTACCGTAGCCGGCGCTATGGGTATGGAATGTCACGCATACGACCCATATCTACCAGCAAATATCGCACGGCAATTCGATTGTACAATGCATGATGAAGTAGATTCACTTTTCAGTTTGTGCACCCATATATCCATACATTGTAATTTAACCGAGGAAACACATCATCTTGTGAATTCTGAAAGGATTCAGATGATGCCAACATCCGCACCAAACGGCGTTGGTTGTGGCAACCATATTGTTAATTGTGCAAGAGGTGGAATTGTAGATGAAGTTGCCGTTTTAGATGCTTTAGAATCTGGGCACTTGAGTAGTGCCGCACTTGATGTATTTGAAATTGAACCGGCTATTGATAACCCGTTGATTAGTCATCCTAATTTTCATGGGACACCGCACATCGGCGCCTCTACCCTTGAGGCCCAATCCAGAATAGGTGAGGAAATGGTAACATTGCTGCTGGACCATTTCGAAGGGAAAAAACCACATTCTTCTTTGAATAAGCCGGTAACTTCATCCTAATGATGAGTTAGTCAATATCATGAAAGCGTTCGTCACAGGAGGAAGCGGCCATGTCGGTGGCAACCTCGTTCGGGAGTTGCTTTCTAGGGGATATGAAGTCGATTGCTTAGTGCGGTCAGACACTAGAGCATTGGATAATTTGGACGTTAATCTCGTGAAAGGGGACATGCTAAATCCTAAGGATTTAGCCCCACTTATGACAGATTCAGATGTTGTTTTTCATTCTGCTGCATTCGTTGCTGTAGAGAAAATCCAAGAGGATCTGATGCATAAAATAAATGTTGAAGGAACTCGGTCAATAGCAAACGCCGCGGTAGAATCTGGTGTTAGGAAATTGGTATATTTTTCTAGTGTGCATGCATTCGAACAACAACCAACTTCCGAACCTTTGGTTGAGGCGAGACCTCTTGTCACAGATCCCAGAGCGTTGCCATATGATAGAACAAAAGCTGAGGCACAAAGGGTAGTTCTTGATTACCGTGATCAAGGGTTAGAAGTCAATATTTTACATCCAACTGGTATTATTGGCCCATACGATTTCAAACCCAGTAGAATGGGAAAGGTTTTGCGAGATATTACAAATGGGGATATGCCGATAGCTATCAATAATGGATTTAATTGGGTTGATGTTCGTGATGTTTCAAAGAGTGCTGTGAATTGTGTAGATATGGGGGTAGATGGGCAAAATTACATTTTACCGGGTCATTGGGCCTCGATGCCTCATTTATCGACTATGATTAAGCAATTAACTGGTAATCGAACTCATCTTGTTTCGGTGCCTTTTTGGATGGCATATCTAGCATTGCCTTTAGCATCAATAAGTTCCAGCATATCTGGTAATAGACCTAGTTTCAGCAAAGGGAGTTTGCAAGCTTTAGCAATTCAGTGTAGAAATATTCCGGGGTCTTTGGCGAACGAACATCTAGAACATCAACCTCGACCATTAGAAGATACAATAACCGATACAGTCACTTGGCTTAGACAAAACCAACAATAGGTGTTTAGATGGAATTTTTATCATATGAAGAATACAAAACTGTATGTTACATATGGCTAACATTAGCGTTTATTGTTTTCTTGGTTTTGATATTTGTAAAGGCACCGTACGGTAGACACAGAACAGAAGGTTGGGGTATCGAAATTTCCGCTAAAAAAGGTTGGATTATTATGGAATCTATCCCTGCAGTGTTACTTACTGTCATACTATTCCTTAGTCATAATAGAGATCTTGTCGTGTTTTTTTTCTGGGCTATTTGGACAGCCCATTATGTGAATAGGGCTTGGGCTTGGCCAAATAGAGCGAGGTTATATCAGAAACTTATGCCGTTAAGTGTAGTAATATTAGCAGTAATTTTCAACACTGTAAATTGCCTGATAAATGGTATTTGGTTATTTAGCCTGAGTGGAGGATACGAATTATCTTGGATGACAGACCCCAGATTTATCTTCGGGGTTGCCTTATTTTTCTTTGGCATGATTATCAATATCAAGTCGGATGATATCTTATTCTCATTACGAGATGATGGTAGTACTGGCTATAAAATACCCAGAGGGGGGTTATTTGAAAAGGTAAGCTCGCCAAACTATTTTGGTGAAATAATTGAATGGATTGGCTTTGCAATTGCGACATGGTCCTTAGCGGGTTTGACATTCGCTATCTGGACGTTCTGTAACTTAGCACCTCGGGCATTTGCTCACCACCGATGGTATAATGAGGAGTTTCCCGATTATCCTGAGGATCGCAAAGCTCTGATACCCTTTGTAATTTAGTCGGATAATTTATGCATCCTTGTCAAAGGAACTGTGAGTGGGTGTAAACTATCAGGTACATTCACATTAGAAATTTCAGAATTTAACGATAGACCTTGTTCCTTTTTCATCCTCCATACTTCTGAATTAAAAATCATAACTGATTCAGTAATATCTGTCCAACCGTCTGACTCAAAATTAAGAGAGATTGTGGGGAAAGAATCTGCCTCCACCGCTGACCTTACGTATAGGGTAGAGGAAAGATAATGAGAGAAAAATGGACAAATCGGAGAGAAAGCGTCCAATAGGTCTCTAACCATTCTATGTAAGGTCCATGCAGCTGCGTTATCTCCATCGTATAATCTTGATTTAACCATCTCAAGCCAATGACTAGCGAGCACCCCGGTGGAGAAATTTTTCAGAGATTGAGCCGCTGTATAGATGTCGATTTCTTGCCATGCTTTCTCAACCCTTTTCATAACCGACTGAAATTCACTAAGAATCCATTCGTCTTCAGGCGCTAAATTAGTAGGTATTTCCTCTAAATCATTAGGCACATCAAATTGACTGGAAAATCTTGCTACATTGAATAATTTGGTCAACACACCGAAGTATTTCTGTTCAATATCTTCTGGATTGATTTGGAAGTCGTCACCAACTTGGGCATCACAGGCTTTCCACAAACGGAAGCATTCTGAACCAATCTTGTTCGCTCTCAGATTTACGATTGTATCGGGACCTCTTATCTTCCAAGAACCCGTTCTACCACCAGCACCACATTCTAGTACTGAGTCAGCATCGATACCATTGCCGAGAGATTTGGACATCTTTCTACCCCAAGGGTCCATCCCTAACCCGTCGATCCAAACATGTTTGAATCCAGGTGAATCGAACAACAAGGCACTCTTCAAAAGAGTGTAATAAAGCCATGTTCGAACTATTTCCTTACCCTGAGGCCTTATGCCCGTAGGGAAGGCCTCAGAGAATAATTCTGTGTCGGAAAGGTAGCCCGAAACATACAGGTTAGAATTAGAAGAGTCCATCCAGGTATCGAATACTTTCTCTTCACCAATAACTTGTCCTAACTGAGAAGAAAGCTCATCCCAACTACCTAGATCTTCTCTGCTTTCTCTGTTTATAACTCGACTACCTGATGGAGGATTTTCCTTCCAAGGCTGAACATAAACTCCGGCTGGTGGTGTGATAATTTTCTCACCGTCTTCGGAATACCAAATTGGAACTTCTGTGTGATACCACCTTCTACGACTAATTGGCCAATCGATGCTGATATTATCCATCCAATCCAACAGAAATTGTTTATTCCTTATTGGATGAAATTCCATATCTTCAATTAATTCACGCATACGGTCTTGGATGTGTGTCTGCCGGACATACCATTCCTTGAGGAGGATAATTTCTACAGGGTTTTTTCCTCTTTCGCTAACTGGTACATCCTGTTCTTTTTCGATAATTTGGACTATCCTGTTTTTTGAGGAAAGGTCGTCAATTACCCTCTCTCTTGCCTCTGCTACTTTCATTCCAACATAAGGCCCGGAGACCTCCGTCATTTTGCCGTCTAGATCAATGGCTTGAAACGGCGTCAACCCAAGTTCTCTGAATACAGCAACATCGTTTTGGTCGCCAAAGGAACAAACCATCAGTACCCCGGAACCAAATTCTGATTTGACCGAAGGGTGAGTGGTAATTTCAACATATTTTGAACGTCCCTTAGTGTCGACTGGAAGTAGAATCTTTTTGCCGATTAAATGATGATATCTATTGTCATCAGGATGAACTGCAACTACCCCACAAGCACAAATCAATTCGGGTCGAGTAGTTGAAATAACAACTTCATAACCATCTTCAGTCGTCCATCTGATATCGATTAGCTTGGTTTTTCTACGTAATCTTTCTACCTCGGCATCGGCTATTGTAGTGCCTTCAACCGGATCGTAAATATTAGGACGGAGATCTTCTACAATGTCTCCTCGTTTGAATAGGTCGATAAAAATTGATTGAGATACGCCTCTATATTCATCTGAATCTGTAAGATATTCTTTCTCGAAATCACAAGAAAGCCCTACTCTAGCTGCTGTCTCCCTCATTGCTTGAGTGTATTCTTCTATTGTATCCCGGCATAAATCCAAAAATTCTGCTCGGTCAAAAGTCTTCATTTTCCTGCCTGTATTTTTCTCAACAGTAAATTCGATATTGATTCCATTGCGGTCTACACCCCATGGAAAGAAGACCTCTTTTCCTAACAGCCTTTGACTGCGAGCTATTACATCTATCATTGAATATTGAGCAACGGCACCGATATGCCAAGTGCCACTGGGGTAAGGCGGAGGAGTATCTACTACGAAAATCTCCTTGCCTGATTTAGGATTGAACGCATATCTTTGGTTGTAAATCTCGGGGTCGGAATAGTGTTCCTCTTGAATCCTCTTCTCAAGGTCAATAGACCATCGTTTATCCTCAATTAAGGGGGCCCCCATAGACACTACCACCACGAATTACAGATTACCCTATGACCTCTCATTCTTGACGGTTCCCAATCATACACTAACCGCCATAACGATATTTTCCAACCCACTAATAGCCGTCGGGTTCAAGCACCTCCGGTGACGAGAAGACATCCACTAAGGAGTTGGGGGGCTTGTCGGAGGACGAAAAGCATGGTAACATTGCATCTCGTATCGCCAAACAAGTGACAGAAAAAAGTCGGGAAATGTTTTCCAAACTTGACGTTGACAAAAATACAGTTGAGAGTTACGGCAGAAGATCTAAGAATCAATTACGTAGGGTTTCCTCTGACCTTAATTTTACAGACTTGTTAACAAAATTCCCTGTAATTACGGTTATTTTTTGCCTTCTAGTTACAGCTTTCTTTTCTTGGGAATCTGGTTTAGTAGATTGTAGAAAGTCGTTAACGAATCCTGATGGGTTTTGTCCCATTGAGGGGAAATCGTCCATGAATGTCAATGGTGATTTGGAAGTATATCTCCCTCAAGGTTCCGAGGTTTCAGCATTATTGACCCAAGTAGAGAGTGTTGAAGGATGGACTACTAACGTCATGGTAATTTACGTAGAATCTGAAATTGTCTATATTGAAAATGCTGATGGCACTAGAGAAGCCGTCGACGGTTCAGGCAGAAATATTACAGAAGTTTCAACCCTAGAAGAAATCGAAAAATTGGAAAATCTACTAAATCCGCATCAAAATGATAAGGGAGAGGACAATGTAATCTACGTACTTTCAATATCTTCAGTTATCAAAGAAGTTAACTCCTCAGCCGGAAGGGTAGCCACATCTTTTGCGTCGGCAGTTTCTGAGGCAGTGGACGATCCAACTATCTCTGATTTTGTCAACCAATCCATAGAGGATAATCAGGATCTTTTCGGAAATTACGCTATCCCTGACGACCAAGCTAGGGTGGACCAGATTCTAGATGAGATGCCTCCTAACGCCTTGAATAAATTGGTCAGAGATGTAGGTACTTGGGAAAATGAGGTCCAAATTGGGAATAAATCTGGATTCGGCTGGAACCGAGCCGTAGTAATTATTGGGATATCTGATCAACTAAAGGACGACAATGGAGAGGAGATTACAATTTCAGAATTCATTGAGAATACTCAATTGGGTATCATCGAACTAAGCGAAGTAAATGAATGGAATCAAAGGGGATTGTCCATGACTCTCACGGGACCAGTTCCAATAACAAATGCAGTTACAGAGGAATCATTCAACTTATTTTGGAATGTATTTCCAATAGGCGTAGTTTTCGTGGCTCTTGGGTTATTCCTATTCCACTGCGACCTATTTCAGACTGGAAGAATTAGATTTGTTCAGGGATTCAAAGTAGTAGTTATTGCAGGGCTACCAACACTTTGTTCCGTTTTCATCACTATGGGTATAATCGGATGGACGAATTACGAAGTCACGATGACTGTGATTATTGTAGGACCAATTGTATTGGCATTGGGAGTTTCGTATGGCCTCCATATAACTAATCGTTATGCAGAATCAAAAGGTACTCCAAGAGAGAAAATGGCTGAGGCATTGGAATCAACAGGAAGAGCAGTTTTACTATCTGCAATAACGACAATTATCGGATTTATATCATTAGCACTTACCCCTATGAAACCAATACAAACTGTTGGTTATTCACTCGCAATGGGTATTATCGTTGTTTATATCATGACAATGGTGATGGTGCCCAACTTGACGATGATGTTGGACCTAAAGAAACCCTCCCACCCACCCCCCAAAGCCTTCGTTTCCGCCGTTAACGTTCCAATAAATTGGACTAAATTAACTCTCAGTTTATTCCTAGTAGCGATTTTGATATCTGCAGGTTATAGCAGGCCCAATGTTGAGGAAAACGTGGATTTACTCGAGATGGCTCCCGAAGGAGTTGGTGCTGTTGACAAAATGAAGACATATTCTACCGAATTTGAGGCAGGTCAGCCTGGATTTTTATTAATTGATGCAGATGTATCAGCCTCACCTGAAATATTCAATACCAACCTAAAGAGGAACGATCCTTATTCAAGATTGGTAGGAATAGAAGAACTGGAAGGCAAATGCAATCAAGTAAATCAAACCACAGCAGTATCTATCGTTTTCCTAATGAAAGCGATAGCAGTGGGTGTCGATTTAGATGGAGATCCCATTAACGAACCAATACAAGATAACGAGTTTGTACCCGCTCAAATCAAAGAATTATCTGCTATTATATTCGATAGGGAAGTGTCAGGAAATGGCTCATTTTGGTGGAGCCTAGCCGTTTTAGACCAGCAACAAACCGGCAGCGTAGAATCTCAAAGCTTTCTCATAAATGTCTTCTACAATAGTCTTACACTAGAAATGAGAAATTTATTCATTTCAGAAAATTATAGTCAGAGTCTGATATACATTGATATGCCATTTATGGATGTTAAGAAAACTGAAAATGCAGTTTCACAAATAGATAATTACGCTAGGCAAGATACAGCCGGATTAGGAGTCTCCTCTACTAGGTTAATTGGTGTTGCATCCGTCACAATAGAAGTCAATAATTTAGTTGTAGGCTCACAATGGGATTCGTTATTATTCGCCCTACTGTTTACTGTATTCACTCTTGGTTTAGTTTTCAGAGATATACGGTATGCAATTCTAACAACTACCCCAGTAGCATTTACTGTATTCATGCAATGGCTAGTAATGGATCAGGGTAGTGTAAGTTTGTCCCTAGTCACTGTTATGATTGGTTCTATTCTAGTGGGTGTTGGAGTGGATTTCTCTATACATATTGCTAATCGTGTAAAAGAATTGGGGGGCTCAATTGATGCAATTCGCATCGCCTGTGCAAGTACGGGAATGAGTCTTACGGAAGCCGTAACCGTTACAATAGCAGGGATGTTTTGTGCCTATTACATCCCGATTCCTGCTATCGCACCTTTCATTGATGTCATCATAATATTGTTAATTCTAGCCGCGATTTCGGCCCTTATTTTATTGCCAGCGATTTATACCCTATTAGTGAAAGCAAACATTTCCTTAACGGGTGGATCTGGAACAATGGCAAAGGCGGCTGGTCTTAGGAGAACCTTGACAAGAGAACAAGGGGATATAATGGATGCAACACTAGTAATGGAAGGTCAAGATGCATGGTGATATTGTGGTGAATTATTGGCTAATGAAAAGCGAACCAGACGTCTACCCGTGGTCACAATTGGTAGAAGATAAATCAACCCACTGGGATGGAGTCAGGAACTATCAGGCTCGCAATATCATGAGAGATGATATGAAAATCGGAGATTGGGTTTTGTTTTATCATTCAAATTGTAAACCTCCACATGTTGCTGGAGTGGCAAAGGTGTGTAAAGAAGGATATCCAGATTTCACTGCCCAAGATCTTAATTCAAAATATTTCGATGAGAAGGCCACACCAGAAAACCCTAGATGGATAATGGTCGACATAGAACCGATAGTAGAGATAGAATCTGTAGGGCTTCCAGAACTCAAAGCTAATCCTAGTTTAGAGGGTATGCCTTTGTTGCAACGCGGACAGCGTTTGTCCGTTCAACCGGTTTCCAAGGAACATTTCGCGATAGTGTGTAAAATGGGCGGAATCGATTCTGAATCTCTTTAGAGGGAAAAAAGTGACCTATTCAATCATAGCTAAATGTCCAGAAACAGGCCAATACGGAGTGGGCATACAATCTCACTTCTATGGTGCTGGAAATGCGTGCTGGGCGAGGCCAGGGGTAGGGGTAGTGGTAACCCAAGCAATGGCACTGATCGATCATGGCCCATTGGGTCTGAAATTAATGGAGGGAGGGGTATCGGCATCGAACGCCCTCGTAGAGAGGTTGGGAGAAGACCCTGAACCAGAGATTCGTCAGGTGGCTATGTTGGATTCTAACGGAGAAGTGGCCGCCCACACAGGGTCAATGACTATCCCTGCTGCTGGCCACGTTATTGGGCAAGGATTCTCCTGTCAAGCAAATCTCATGTGGAACGAATCCGTACCACAAGCAATGTATGATGCGTTTGAAAATTCAGACGGTTTGTTATCCGAAAGACTCCTTTCAGCAATGATCGCTGGTCAAAATGCAGGCGGGGACATACGTGGAATGCAATCTGGAAGAATCCTAGTTGTTGACTCTCATACAAAAGAGAAGGAATGGGAAGGTGTAATTGTTGATGTCAATGTGGATGACCACCCGAATCCCCTCGAAGAGTTGGGTAGATTATTGAAAGTAAATTCGATTTATACGGATTTTACGGAAAATGGGTATGAATTTGAGCTTGAACATTCAGAAGCAGAAAAATTTCCTGAAATCGCCTTTTGGACCGCCATTAACCTAGCAAATAAAGGCGATTTGGATAGAGGAAAGGAGTTGTTAGCTATTGCACTAAAAGACCATGATGGTTGGAAAGAATTACTAATACGTTGTTCTGAAAAAAACTTCTTTGGATTAACGGAAGAACTCTCGAACAAATTGCTAGAATAATAGATACCCAGAGTGGGCACGTCCTCGGTGGACAATCGTCACCGACAATGAAATTTCCACGATCTCCTCCGCCCCGCTATCCCAAGGCATCCAGCATCCTCGGTCGGGCTGCTCGCTTCCGCGCCTGACCTGATTCCCGAGCGTGAGACGGTCGACACTTCCCTTCGGAAGTGTTCTCCGCCAACCTGGATCTCTTGGGGGCGAGGCATCGACGTCAACCGCAGGGTCATTGTCGGCTCGTCTTTGCCGCCCTCGGACTTCAGGCCACCATTTTCAACGATTTGTGGATGATAGAACACGTCAACGCTCCCCCTAGCCCAATACGCCCGGGTAGCGCTCACCTATGAACGAAACTATTACTAATATCAAAGACAAAAGTTGAACTTTTGACTAAAATCATTCAGTTTCATATTTAGAAGGACAACCTGTTTGGATTTCTTTAGCGTCAATTTTCCAAATATCTCCTTCTTGAATTAAATTACCATTGACCGCTATCATGCGCCCTTCTTCGAACCCATCTGGTACTGCTATCATCACAAAGGAGACCTCGATTTGGGCTTCAGATCCTTGTAGGATAAAAGTAGAGGAAGAATTGTCTATTGATTGATTTTTTACAACCCCGCGTATATTCAATTCATCCGAACTAAATTCTTCAGGGGAATCCATTACTTCGTCGACCGTATACTGAACCTGAGGGTCAACAGACAAAAACATCAATGCAATCAGTCCAATCATAATCGCCCCAACAAACAACAGTCGAGACCTGCGGGTTGTGTTCACGATGATTCGTCCTGAAGGGTATTGAATAGCCTTACTCTCACTTGACTGGGGAACTTATCGTCTAGTATATCCAACTGCTTCTTGTAAATCAGCAAATCCCTGATTTTCCATTTTGGTTTTCAATCCTTTAGTGACCCTCTTTACTACAGAGGGGCCTTGGAATACCATTGCAGAATACAGTTGAAGTAATGATGAACCATTAGTAATCGCGTTCCAAGCCGAATCCCCAGAATCTATTCCTCCACAACCAACGATTGGAACCTTACCTCCAATGCTGTCATACAAATCTCCAATCATCTGTATTGATTTATCATGAAGTGGTTTCCCTGATAATCCACCTTGTTCGGCAAAAAATTTCCTCGAACTAGTGTTGTTTGGTGCTGGCCTACTAATCGTTGTATTCGTGGCAATAAACCCATCAATGCCGGCAGAAAGTGCTGCACCAGCACAGGATAATAGGTCGTCTCTAGGTAAATCCGGAGCAAATTTCAGTAGGATTGGTTTAGAGCCCATTCTTTTTTCCCGAAGAGATGTGCAAGCCCTTACTACATCACGGATGTGATCGTCTTCCTGTAATTCCCGTAAACCAGGAGTGTTTGGTGATGATACATTGAGTACAAATATGTCTGCATGGTCATATAATAATCCAAATGTTTCGGCATAATCGTCAGGGGCTCGCTCATTGTTAACTGTCTTTGAGCGCCCAATATTAGCCGCAATAGGGACATTTGGCCATTTTCCAGATATTTGTCTCTTCGTTAGAGTATCTCGAATCTGTTGGGCCCCTGGATTATTGAATCCCATTCGATTAATCAAAGCATTTTCTTGATTGGATCTGAACATTCTAGGTTTTGGATTACCATCTTGGGGATAGCGCGTTACCCCCCCATATTCGACCCAAGAAAAACCGAGAGATGGCCAAGCACCTATTGCTTGGGCCGATTTATCAAAACCCGCTGCTAACCCTAAAGGGTGTCTAAACAACTTCCCGAAAACTGTGATGGGAAGATTTGGCGTGCCATAAATTGAGCCGAGTATTTTTTGAACGGGTCGATTTTCAGCAAATTTGGTTAGTGTATTCACACTTATATTATGGGCTTTTTCAGAGTCAATAAAGCGTAAAGAAGGACGGACCAGAAAGCGATATGGTAGACCCATCCTACATCGGGCTGATGAGGCATCCTTCAAGTCTTGTGGGTAGTACGGGTTGCATGGATGCAGATTTGTGCACTCGCTCCTTAAGGGAACTTGCACGGAGGATTCTTAGGTCAAGGGGAGTATTATTTTCTTTACCTAGTCATATTGAAAGAGACGAAAACCTAGGGATAATAATATCTGATCTATCTCCTAGTTTGTATTTTGGAATTGAATTTAAAATACATAATAAAAAAAACATATCCGTGATAAATATTGGAGAAGCTGGGGGGATAATAGGCTTAGATGCTCCTTCAGATTCTGAGGTTTGGGTACCGTTGGATTTGCAAACCGGATTTGACATTTTAGTTGAGGAAATAATTGCACTAGCATCAGCTGGCTACCCCGCCTGCGCAGGTTGTGGCGGTTCTGATGCCGAAACTCCATGGAATGAATTGGCTATCAGAGAATTGTATTATTGAGGATACTTTCTATTCTGATATCTTGGGTATTCTCGCGTGCGCGCGCATGCGCGCGCCCACAGGCACGCACGCACGCGCGCCTTGCATCGCGCTATCCTTACTCACGTTTATACAGGGTTCATGACGCCCCGAGGAAACGTGGTAAGCCAATCTCAGATGCGGACTGCCAAGTCGAGTGTGATTAATTGAAGTTCATGATTTTGGAATCAGGGGCAAAGGCCCGTACGATCAAAAAATATCTCGGCAAGGGTTGGATAGTCGATGCCTGTAATGGCCATGTTCAAGATTTACCAACCCGAGGAGGCACAAAGCAAGATAACAAAGCAATGTGGTCTTCAAAAGAAGGAGAATTGCCGAATCCGCCTTGGAGCTATACGGATAGAGCCGAGAAGATTATATCCAAATTAAGAAAAAAAGCACAAACGAATTCAGTAGAAGAAATCTACATCGCCACCGACCCTGACCGAGAAGGGGAATTTATTGCATGGAGATTGAAAGAAATCTTCAGTGATTACGATTCAATCTATCGAGTGTCATTCAATGAAATTACTAATTCAGCAGTGCAGGAAGCAATTGAATCACCCAGAGATATCGACATGGATCTTGTCGATGCCGCCAAAGTCAGAAGATTCATGGACAGGTTGGTAGGTTTTCGTTGTTCAAGATTTAGTCGATCCTGGAACTTAGCCTCTATGGGGCGTGTTCAAACCCCCACCCTTGGATTCATCGTCGAAAGAGAACTTGAAAGGGATGCACATGTTCCTATCCCATATCACTCAATAAAGGTAGATTCGAATGGTGTTTCCTTCAAAGTTAGATTCCATGAGAAAGATGACGAAGGTGCTTGGAAAGACGATGATGGAAAACATCACCCAGACAGAACTTTCGATGGAGAATTAGCTGAAAGCGCAATGGGAAAAATTCGCGATTCCAATGGGTTGGTTTTAGAATCCGTCAGGGAGGGAAAGAACCACAGGAAACCTCAACCTCCGTTTACGACAGAATCTATGTTAAGAGCTGCGAATGGAAGAATGGGTTGGTCTATTGGTAGAACTAATAGAGTCGCTACATCATTGTATCAATCGGGTCATATAACTTACATTCGAACAGATTCCACACGTACAAGTAAGGCGGCTAGGGATAACATAAGATCCTTGATTGAAAAGGAATACGGCTCTAACCACCTAGGTTCTGGAGCGTTAGGACCGGATGCGAAGAAGGGCGCCAGCAATGTACAGGATGCTCACGAAGCGATTAGGCCAACACAACCTGAAGTCAAGACATTAACAGATGTTGATGCGGATCAACAATCGTTATACAGATTGATTTGGGGTAGATTTGCTGCAAGTCAAATGTCCGATTCCGTACGAGAAAGAAGAGATTTAGTTGCAAAGGTCTCAGACCTTGAATTGCAATTGTATGGAACCAGTTCATGGCGAATTCATGCGGGATGGGAAGCAGTCTACTCCGCAGATAAAGATGTTCAAACAGAACCACCAGAGGTTGGCTTCGAAGTAGGCGAAACTTGGGAATTTAATTCGACAGAGGAAAACCCTTTGTTGACGTCTGACGAAACCAAACCACCTAGGAGATTCACTGAAAGTTCGATTATTCAAGAGATGAAGAAAGCAGATATAGGTAGGCCGTCAACATATCTGACTACAGTTGGTAAACTAGTAGATAGAGGCTATGCTGACAAGGAGGGTTCATCCCTCATTCCGACAGACCAAGGTAGATTGTTATGGATTGAGGTGGTACCATTTTATGGAACGGATGAGAACTCGTCGGGAACTATATCTGAGGGTTTATTCACCCCTCGATTCACAGCATTAATGGAATCTAGTTTAGATGAAGTAGAAGATGGAGACACCAGTGGTGCCATAGTTTGGCATAAATTCGTTACAGACTTTAGAAACATGCATAATATTGCTTTAGAGTTAAGAAAACAAAAGCCCACAGTTAAGCAACTCAATTTCATCATGAATAGAACCTCGAGAATGTCAGAGGACTCAAAATCAGAATTGTTCCAAGGAAAAAATAGCGATGAACTCACCGGAGAAGATGCAAGAAGGATAATTGAAGAACTCAACAACTCCAGCGATGGAGACATTCCACCTAGTGAAAAGCAAATGGCACTAATCATCAAATTGGCAGATAAAAATTCGGTTGATTTGGAACCAATATTAACGGAACTTGGTCACAAGGATTTGGATGAATTAACAGGTGGTAGAGACGGAACTGCAAGTTCGTTGATCAATAAATTGATTGGAATCGACAAAGATTCTCCGGCTACAGAAAAGCAAGTTGCGGCCATTAAATCAATGTCCGAAAATTTAGAAATTAGTATTGAAGATGCAATGGCTATTGGCGAAGTATCTACTATCGAAGAAATTACCAAAAATGAGGCAAGTAGCTTAATTGGTACAATGAAAAAGATGATTCAATCACGAAAGCGTCAACAAAAGAAATGATATCTTCTGGTCTATGCGCTATTACTACCTAGGACCCTAGACTAGGAGGGGTAGCATTTGATTAGAGACATTTACGATGTTATTGTAATCGGTGCCGGTCCAGTAGGTGGATATCTTGCCTGGAAGTTAACACAGAAGAGTTTGAGTGTTCTCCTTGTCGAAGAACACCCTGAGATTGGCAGGCCATTCCAATGTGCTGGAATGGTAAATCCATCAGCGATGGATAGGATTGGGGCATACGATACGGTACTGACAAGGATATGGGGCGCTAGAATGTACAGCCCATCTGGTACAGAAATTGTAATCGGAGACCAAAATACAACCAGAACTTGGTCGGTTTGTCGAAAATTGTTCGATGAAAGGGTGGTCCAACTTAGCCTTGATTCGGGTGCCGATCTATTGTTGTCATCAAAGCCAGTTAGCGCTAATGTCTCAAAGTCGGGAGTGGAGATTACATTAGATATCAATGGCGAAATAAAACAATTCCAATGCCGAATGCTTTGTGGAGCAGACGGTGCTCATTCCTGGGTTCGTAGGACTTTCAAAATGGGGCGACCCAAAGAATTGTTGATAGGATTCCAGATTGAGGTGACCGGATATCCAGGAGAAGAAGGAAGGCTCGACCTCTTTACAGGCGATGATTTCGCTCCCGGATTTTTCGCTTGGGCAATTCCTTCGGGTAATACAACAAGGATAGGAAACTGGTCTTTACCGCACAAATTAGGAGAGGAATCCTGTGAGGATTTATTGGAGGTTTTGATGAAATCCTCGCAATGGAAAGGGAGATTCTCTAATTGTAAGGAGGTTGGTAGGTATTGTGGACCGGTACCTTCTGGCTTGATTCAAAAACCCGTGATTGACCGTGTGGCGGTATTCGGAGATGCGGCAGGTCTATGCAAACCTACCACAGGGGGCGGAATAGGGAAAGGTTTCGAACAAGTTGATTTAATGCTCCCAAAATTAGTAGAAGCCATCTCAACCAATGATTTTACCGCATCTACTGTGAAGGATTTGAATGATACAATTACTACACTTAGACGGAATCAAAACAAGTCTAGAGCATTAAGAAACGTATTTTTGACAGAATCAACGGATAAAGAATTGGATGAATTATTTTCAGTTTGGTCGCAACCGGAGGTTATTGATTTAATCAATCAACTGGGTGATATAGATAATCCAATCCCGCTGGGTATGAAGATGTTGAAAGATGTCCCGGAATTCCGTCGCCTAGCTTCAAAAGCGGCTGCTGCATTGATCTGGGGGTAAAAAATTGGAATCTGTCCAAAGAATAAGATACCCGCCATTTGATCATACAAATATAGACCCTAAATCAATACCAATAACAGAAGTAATTCTCGAATCAGATTCCCAACCTCCAACTCCCTTCAAAATCGGTACTGAATCTGGTTGGTTAGTAGAATGGAGGGAACTAACGGAAAATGATCTCAATCTACCAAGAATTCAATCCGTCACAACTACTGCGACATTACCATTCCTGATGAGAACAAGAAATGGTTGGTACATTGAACCTGATCCATTACATGCAGTCGCCAGGAAATTTATCGCCCCTACGGTAATTTTGTTAATTTTATCGCTGTTTCTACACGCTATAGCCCCGGCTTTAGGAGATGTGCCATTACTATCATGGCTAACTCAAGGATCTTATCAAATAGGGCCACTAGATTACCCAAAATTATTATTCATCACATTTCCAATTTTTGTATTGCCAATACTTATCAGAATTTACGCTAATTCTAGAGATATTAATAGACAAAATACCTACATTAATTCTCCATTAGCTAACCCCGAATTAGAATTAACGATTGGCGATAGGTGGGTGGAGATCGCACAAATGAATTTACCCGAAGGGGTGCAATTTTCTGCAGCTAGAATACAAGCGGGAATCGCTGTGCCTGAAAGAAAAACCATGCTTAAGTCATCCAATCGACCAGAGGGGGATCAACCCCCTCCTGGAATGTCCACCGCCTTACCAGAAAAGAGATTGACTGGGGGGGAAGAACATGGGACGGGGGTTGGAGAATCTACGCCTCTAGCGGTTGATTATTCTCGAATCCTCCTATTGGAACCGATGAGGGTAAGGTCGAGTGGGGATTTGGAAACAAGCAATGAATTACCTATCAAATTGAATGGACCTGAAGAAAGATGGCCAGGTACAATTTACTCCTCTGTGATCGCATTACATTGGGAGATTCATTTACATGTACTTTGGCAAGGAATGAAGTTAATGTGGGTCAGCCCTATTATTATGCCTCAAACTGAAAACAAAATTGTTATTGATAATCTACCCCTTAAGGCAGCTAGATCTGAAGATTCTATCGAATAATCAGACAGGTTGTAAAGGCGGGGGGCATGCTAACTGACTCTCGTAAAGAATTTCAGATTCGAGATGATTGTAATCTGAATCACGTTTTTGTGGTATGAATCCAGCCCGCGAAATTACCCTCTGTAATTCATCTTCTCCGGCTAGAGTCTTTGTGGTGCCGGAAGCAGAAACGACATTTTCCTCCATCATTGTAGAGCCAGCATCATCTGCTCCCGCAAATAGGGCTAGTTGGGCTATACCCATACCCATTGTAGGCCAAGATGCTTGAATGTGGGTAATATTATCGAAAAACAAACGAGCAATAGCAACATGACGAAGATATTCATGAGCACCTGCTCCTAATTGAATTCTATTTTGCCCCTTATTCCTTTTACCGAATGTATTGTTTTCTAATTGAACAGGCCATGCTATGAATGATGTAAATCCAATCAATCCGTCTGCTAAACTTCTGTCTTGTAGTCTTCTTATCCTGTCCATATGTTGAACACGGTGTGAGTTATTCTCACCAAAACCGATGACATTCGTTGCAGATGTTGTTAGTCGAAGATTTTGTGCTTCTTCCATAACTCTTAGCCAATTTTCCGAGCTACCTTTCTTTGGAGAGATGTCTAAGCGGACATCATCAACGAGCATCTCCGCTCCACCGCCTGGCAAGCCATGCATTCCTGCTTCCTTCAATTGTTTTAGCACCTCTTTGGTAGATGTTTGACAAACTTCTGCGATACCTTCAATCTCGATAGGAGAAAAACAATCCAAAGCAATAGTTGGATGTCTTTTCCTTAATTGGCTAATCAAATTCGTGTACCACTGCATAGGTAGATCAGGATTGACACCGCCTTGCATCAACACCCGTGTACCACCGATATTTTCTAACTCAGCAAATCTAGCACTAATTTGTTCTACCGATTGAGTGTAAGTTTCTTCATGCCCTGGGGGACGATAGAAAGAACAAAACTGACAATTTATTGTACATACATTAGTGTAGTTGACATTTCGATCAACAAGATATGTCACCTTATTCCCCGGAACTCTCTTTCTACGCATCAATAATCCAGCGTGCAATAATTCGTTTTGATCTGCTTCATCGTAGAGAATTGTGGCTTCCTCAACAGAAAGTCGAGGAGGGTTATCACTTAATTGAGATTCAAGAATTTCTTGCCAAGCGGCCAAACAATCACAACCCTGAGCCAACCAATGTTTCGATTTCTGTAATTTGTTTAGGGCAGCTAGAGGTTAAGACAACGGGTCCATCCTTGGTGATTAATACGTCGTCTTCGATACGAATCCCAATTCCAGAGTATTTCTCCGGGATTTCGACATCCTCCCTCCATGAGGCGAAATAAATTCCGGGTTCGACAGTTAGAACCATGCCTTCCTTTAGTAACCTACCATCGCCCTTTCCACCAGGTCTAGTTACTCCGACGTCATGAACATCCAGACCTAATGAATGACTAGTTCCATGCATGAAGAACTGACGAGTTTTACCATCCAAATCTTCACCCATGGCTTCTTCAAAAGAACAATTAAGTATGCCTAGTTCTATCAAACCTCTAGAAATTACTTCCATAGTAGCTTTGTGAGATGCGTTCCATGGTGCACCTACCTGACAAGCTTCAATTCCGGCTATTTCAGCCTTCAGAACTAGATTGTATATCTCTCGTTGAGGCTCTGTAAATTTACCATTAACAGGCCAGGTTCTAGTAATATCTGAAGCATAGCCTTCAACCTCGCAACCAGCATCTACGAGGACTAACTCCCCATCCAAAACGGGTTGGTTGTTAGCATGGTAGTGTAGAATTGTTGCGTTGTCACCACCACCAACAATAGAGGGGTAACTCCATTGAGAACCATTCGATTGAAAACTACCTTCGATTATTGCCTGAATTTCCCATTCTCCAATCCCACTGTGGCTCTTTTTCATTGCAATAGAATGGGCCATAGAGGCTAGATCAGCAGACTTTTGCATAATAGCGATTTCTTCCTCAGATTTACAAATTCGCATTTCATCTAAGAGTGAGGATGGATCAACCAGACTGATTGGACCCATTCCGTAGGTATTTCTTTGTCTACTCTTTGAGGTAAGAGAATCGTGGACAATTTGGTCAATGTCTGTATTCAGATTCTGAATCAAGTATACCCCATTTGATATTTTCAACGAATCAGAAACAATTTCATTCATCTCCAATAGAGAATGGGCATCATCAATCGGCCAGCCAGATGATGCGCCTTCTGTGCCAATTCTTCGGCCTTCCCAGATTTCTGCGGTTGTATCGTTTGGTTGGACGAATAATGAAACTACCCAGTTTTTCCCGTTATGCTTTGCCATTAATACGGACTCAGGTTCGGACCAACCACAAAGGTATAGCATGTAGGAACTAGCTCGGAATGGATAGTGAACGTCATTAGAACGAATAGAGGCTGGATTAGTTGGAATGAGAACTAAACAATCCTGAGGAATATGATCAAGGAATCTAGACTGACGTCCTCTGTATTCTGACTCCGAGAAAGGTAGACTAGCACTACTGTCCACGCTTCGCCGAGTAGCAAGTTATTCTTAGGACTGTGGGATGAAAATAATTTACAAAAAAAACAAAATCAGGATTTCCATTTCGGTATTGATCGTTCACTATTCCCTCGGAATCGATTAACTAAGGCATATGTTAGGAATAATGCGCTAAATGCGAAGGCCACCAAAGCCATTGGGAACGGCTTGACTTCATCTGGATGAATTAAAATTACAGAAATCGTTGCGCACTCGCCATCATCGTCAATCACTTCAAGAGTAAGTACGGCGCGATATTCTTGAACCTCAGTCCAAGAAAATTCTCGGTCACACCCTTCGTAGAGGGGTGAATTATCCAATAACCAAATACATCTCAAACTAGAAGCATCATTGGTTGTGTCGGAGCTTTCAGTCGCGTCTAATTTAATATCGGTTGGATTTGAAATCCTAACTTCTTGACCCTCCGATATAGCTTCGCCATCAATTATCAGTGACGCGGTAGGAACTGTATTCTTGATGTCTAAATTTACCATTTTCTCTGATGATAAGCCTCCTTTATCATAGACGGTTAAACTAAGAGTGTAGTTTCCAGATTGTGCACCTGAGATAGAATATGTGTTGAGGTCTTCACCCATTTGTACATCGATTGGAAGATTGCCAGAGTGAGAAGGCCTTCTGAGGGTCCAAACATAGTACATTTCCGTTCTTCCCCAATACGGGTCCTCAGTCAGGGTTGCATCGAATGTGTGCCAAATATCGTCCTCTACCGCATAATCAACCCCTGATATTTTGATTACTGGTGGTTGGTTATTTACTCGAATAGAAAATTCGTGCTGAGAACCATCAGGAGAAGAATTACTCGATGGGCAGCCAAGCAGTATAATTTCCATCCAACCGTCTAATTTAGCGGAAATATCCCAATTTATCTCAAACTCTCCAGTCGGAAGTAGGTACACTTCATCTAGGTTGGATGCTTGATTGCAAACTGATGATTCAGGAATATGAGATGATTGAATCAGTCCTTGTGCCAAAGATCCTGAGATTTCAAGATTTACTCCACCGTTTGGATAAGTCCCAAGCCAACCACTAATTTGAACAGAGGAATCAATCAGCTTTCCGGATTGATCTGAATCTAACAAAAATCCAATTAAACCATTTGAGTTTTCCTCAACCATAAATACCACTCTGGTTTCTATAATTTCTAATCCATAACCATCAATGGAATGAACACTAACATAACATGCACACTCGCCTGTAGCAGAGGAGGTCAAATCAAAGGACCAAGCCCATTGTTGTCTACTACTCGTAGATGTTATTTCAACCAAGGAATTCAGCAAATCCCCGCCATCAAATTCAATCCCATCTTTCGATACCCGCCAAAACACATTTTCCGGTTGTTCATCATCTTCGATAAATCCTGTAAACTCGATATACTCGGTTGAATAGTCTCCGTTTTCGACATCTATACTGATTAGGGCAGGATCATCTTCGTTGGGCGTGTCTGCCTGAACGCTGTTGCAGAGCAAAAGCATTACTGTAAGTGACAGTAGAGCTACCCACGAGTGCATCTTCATTAGTTCAAACGACTAGCCTATCTATCTTGAACCCCATGCAGAAATGTGCATTTCATCTTTCTGAAATTTGCATTTGCCACACCAATTCATCTAGCCAAGTACCTAGCGTATCAATGTCGACAAATTCTTCACTGGCTTCAGCAGTTAGAATACAGTCACATGCGGCGGCGGCTAGTAAACCCGCATCTTCCATCGGCAGACCGTTTCCTAAAGCTACTGCCAATGCGGTTGCCGCGGCGTCATGCAAACCTATCTGTTGTTTTGGAGTGGAAGCTGTACAATCGAAATGAATTACATCCCCCTCAGATTGATAGAGAGTTACACCATTAATTCCTCCCAAAACTACCAATGCATCCCAATCGTATGTGGAAATTAGTTCAGAGGCTGCGGAAGCCGAGTCGGAAGTTTCCAAACGGCGTCTCATAAGTTCCATACCCCTCATCTCTACGAGAACAACCGTGGCACCTCGGGACCGTTCTAAACCGGTTAATTTGGGATCCATTATGACGGGAATGGAATTCTTTCTCGCAGCATCAATCAATTTTGAGGCGCTGGCTACAGTAACTGCACCATTATCATAATCTGAAATCACTAAAGCGCAACTATTCTCCAATTGCTTCATAGCATTATTAGCTAATTTTTCAGACATTGAGTTATCAATTGAATCAAGTGGACCTCTGTCAGCCTGTAGTAAAATTTGGCTCTCTTCAAGCAGACTTTCCCTGCTACCAAAAAACCGAATTTTCACTAGCGTATGCCTATCTAAAACTGATTCAATCCCAGTTACTGCAATTCCATCTTCAGTTAACATGTCCATAATTGCATTACCTTCTCTATCATTTCCAACAAAAGTGTGGAAGTCAACATCTAGACCTATCGAATTTAGTCCCCTTGCAATATGAGCCGCTGCTCCGGGGCTCTCATCAGTTTGGAAGATTTTCAAAACAGGAACTGGTGCGATTGAGTTCAGATTATTCGCATATCCATGGTGATAACGGTCTAACATAACATCGCCCAACAATGTCACTTGAGAACCTTCCATATCATTTAGGCTGGAACGTAATCGCCGTAGAGATTCAATGCGGGAGACTGTGTCTTCGTCAATCGCCATGGTCCTTCCAAAAGTAGGGGGCGAATGAGGTTTGGGGAAACTAAATCATCGAATCATGACCGACTAACTCAAGCGAGTAGGTTCTCTCCGGGGGGTATGGCTGACCACTCAGGGACTTGGGTATACGAGGGGCCAGCCGCCGAAAGACTCTGGCAAAAATCAGCGATTGGCAGACCGAATGCAGAGCGAAAACTAGCGTTATCTCCGGCTGAGACATTGTTCGTTCACTATCACAGGCACATAGAACTACCAACAAATGATTGGTTGAACAACGCACTAATTGAAAACTCAATGCTGTTACAAGAATATTCTATCCTAGAAGCTCTTCGTGTACCTGGAAACAAGATTGTTTTATCTCAAAATATGGACTTTTTTTCTCATCAAATTCACCCTAAGTCTTGGGCTGCTCGATGGTCTTCGAATACTCATCCAAAGAATAGTAAAGCAATTTCTGAAATACGATGGTTTCATGAATCTGATAAATTAGATGCAATAGAACTACATCAATGGACCGTTGATGTAAGCAATTCCGGAAGAACACCGGAGGTTTTGGTTGTAGATGAAGAGTTGAGTGTTGTAACGTACCAACTATCCTCTCAAAACCCCCGTGGATCATTACAAAAGCATGAGGCAATAGAATCTCTGGCTAATTTATCTGGAGGAATTACCTCAGCCGACGGTTTACTGTTTCCATTCGATGATTGGAAAATCCAACAATTAGGAGTTCCCACAGCAGGGGGTATTCATGTTGATTCAATCACATGTGAAATTATTCAAGGATTAAAACCCTCATCGGAAGGGGCAATGATTCTTTCTGATTTGCTAAATAGAGGTCTTGTCATTCGACCCGGATTCAAGTACGGCACCAGATGGAGATGTTACGATAAACCTCTAGGAGATGATCATGCACCTTTCCTTGTAGTCTTGCCAGAGGATGCACCAAGAGATTGGGCCGGCGCTTGCCTCGCCTCCAGATTAGCAGCAGGAGTAAACAAAATTTGGTTGCACCCTGTCAATAAGGGAGGCTCATGGAGTTATCTGGCGATAACTAGACCACCTGCAGACTCTAGATGGTCGAATCCAAGTAAACGCTGAATTTTTTCACTTTTACCCGGGGAGAATATACCCCCCTGCCTACAAAAAAAAGGTTAGGTGATTTGATTCGCCAAGAAAGCCCATGGGTCGAACAGTTGCAACTTGGAGGATGAGAGGGGAAGAAAGAATACAGGGCTGGAAGCAGTTTCGTAGAACGTTGAGGCCGCAAGAACGTTCAACTTACGATTCGATGATTAATGCTGCGAGAAACAGAGCGGCGGCTTGTGGAATGATACCCACAGTCGACCCTATGGAACCAATATTTCTATCGATGTTAGTCGAAGCGTACGAGAGAATATCAAAAATCGAAGACGAAATTGAGAGGTTGAAGAATGGATGAAGGATGGATCCTTGATTGTCATTTAGATATCAAAACCGAATGTATGAGTTTATGGATAAAGAAAGATGATGGAGGAGTTCAACAGATCCTAATGCCATGGTCATTCACGATACATGTTCATGGAGAATCGCACAGATTGGATGAACTAGGTAGAGCCCTTTCTAGACCTGAATACCAACGTCCATTTGGACCACTTTTATTGAGATGGGAAAGACATCGCACCTCACATGAATCACAAAAAGAGGTGGAAGTCCTTGCAGTTAATTTGCAGAAGCCATCGAAGATAAGAAAAATTGCAGAGATGATTGACGCAAATGGCTCATGGCGAAATTTCGAGCTTTTTTCCGTTGATCCAAAAATCACTCAGAAATTTTTGTTAGACCTCAAAACCCATCCATTTGGCAGAGTGAAGATAATTGGCAATCAAGTTTTTCCCTTAGATACAAGAGACGAAGTTGATTGGCAACTTCCACCTCTTAGAATCATCGAACTCTATGTTTGTTGCATAGATGTAAATGGTAAAAGAAAGGCTAGCGCACCAATTTCTAGCATCACAATAGTTGACAAAGGACTAATTAGTTGCGAAAGCAAATCATTCAGTCAAACTTTAGTTGCCGACGCATATACTTGCTCAGCCCATATGCTAGATGATTTCCACAGAAAAATAGAGGAAATTGATCCCGACATTGTAATCACCCATGATGGAGACAATGTCGACATTCCTGCATTGATTAGACTCGCCGAGAAGTCGGGGGTGGAGCTGAATATTAGTAGAAATGGAAGAGGAAGTAGACCTCGCTCTCAAGAACGTGTGACTTGGAGCTACGGTCGACTTCTAAGAAAGGAAGCGTACCATTCCTTAGAAGGGCGATTGCACATTGATATGGGGCGCTCTTTCATAGGCAAGGAAGGTGGGATTGAGGGATTAATGGAATTATCAAGAGCTTCGGGATTACCAGCAGCGGACCTATCGAGATTATCACCAGGTTCAGCAATTTCAGCTATGCAAATTCGTCAATCGATTGAAGATGGGGTATTGGTTCCTTGGAAAAAGAATAGGCCAGAAGATATGAAAGATGCTGAACAAATAATGCTGGCTGATCGGGGTGGACTATACTTAGACCCAATTGTTGGTGTGCACCAAGGTGTTATCGAACTAGATTTTGCGAGTTTATTCCCCAGCATAATTGCAACGAGAAACATTAGCCCTGAAACTATGAATTGTCTGTGCTGTAATCTAGATTTGGACTATTCAAGAAAAGACGGGAGATTATCGTTGAATGTCAAAACAGCCGCTGCTGAAATTCAAAAACGGCAGAAAAATAATGAAAAATTCAAATTAGTTGTACCCGAGCTTGGATTGCATGTCTGTACGAAAAGGCATGGATTCCTAGGTAGAGTGGTAGCACCTATAATTGAAAGACGCAATGTATTGAAAGAAAAAAGGCAGAACAAAGGAGACGTTTGGGACAGAAGACAAAATGTTCTGAAGTGGATATTAGTAACCTGTTTTGGCTATACTGGTTATCGAAATGCACGCTTTGGTAGAATAGAATGTCACGAGGCCATTTGTGCCTGGTCTCGTGAAATACTCCTGACCACTATTGAAGAAGCAAACAAAGAAGGATGGGATTGCATACACGCTATAGTAGACGCTATTTGGATAAAAGATAGAAAGAATCGAAGCGAGGGGGAAAAACGAGATTCATACCAACGTTTGATGGATAGAATTGAGGCGTTGGTTGGCATACCTCTTGAACTAGAACATGAATATGATTGGATCGCATTCATCCCAAATCGAACGACAGGAGTCGGCGCACTCACCAAATATTATGCGAAGATAGGAGAAGAGTGGAAGGTTAGAGGAATTGAATTACGCCAGCATTCAACATGTGAATGGATAAGGCAATTACAAGAAGACATGATGGAAGATTTAGCGAATGATCCTTTCGGAATTGGGCCGAAAATCGCGGCTCAACGTGTTGAAGATGAAATTTCTCGCATGAAGAGAGGAGAAGTGCCATTGAGTCAATTGATAGTAGGTAGAAGAGTACGATATGAAACTGGTAATCATCGTGTAATGAATCTGACAGCAGCGGCTCTTCTTCGTGCCCGGGCGCTAGAACAAAACACACCTCCTGGAAGGAAGATTCGTTTTGCCGTAACAGGTTGGAAAAGAGAACATCCTACCGACAGGGTGCGATTACAATCAGAAATTGAGTCACGAACGAATTCCATTTCAGGACAAAAAGGAGACGCTGAATTCTATACTTCACTAGCAGTTCGAGCAGCCACTTCCATACTATCTCCCTTTGGTTGGAATGAAGATGTTGTAGCTGCAGGCTCGAAGAGGCAATCCAGTCTAGAGGCTTGGATATGACGGAATTCCAGAAGTGAAGTTTGACCTAACGGTAATTGTGCCCAAATCATTTCCCTATCAATAGACAAAAGGTGTAATCTCTTTCGTACCAAACCACGATTTGATTTTTTCGAGGATGGTTCACCAACCCTCAGTATATCATCTGTAAATTGTCTCAGAATCTCGCGCATATCCTTGCTTAATGGTGGTGATAAATTTCGACTTGATGTGAGAATCACCAAGGAATTCGAATCTTTACTAATATCTCTACATCGTTGAAGTGTTTCCTTCAACAAAGAGCGCCCTTCCGATTTCTTAAGTTGAGTATCCATAAACATCCTAGGTATTTGTGAAATCACTATTATCCTTCCCTCTATCATTCTATTCGGCGAATTTTTTGATTTGGCTTCATTAGACAGTCGTTGAATAATCGACGCTGTTTGGTGAGCTGTGAAACCACGACATATGTGGAAATTAGACAATACTTCACGATTTTTACAACCTCGTATTCGTAACAAAGGAAGAAGAGGAGAGGGGTCGAATGCCATTCCTCCATCAATCCAATGCACTGGTCTAGGTTCAGACAATTCGTTAGCTACCATTCGCAATAGTGTACCTTGGAATTCCTTTCTATCTTGATCAATAAGGAGAACAGAGGGCACCTTTGGTTTTGGTAATACTAGATCTATTGCTGAATCACCCCAAGAGATACTCGTTAGCCGAGACATAGGCTGAAGGCAAAACAAATGACCTATCAATAAGCCAACGAGAGAGAGGTATTGAGTCGGTTAGTGAAAGTGATACTTCACAATAATTGAAATTCGTCGTCTTCGTTTGTAGGTTGATTTTGGTTAATTGGTTTAGGATTAGATGTAGGCATCAATGAAATCGCGAGTAAAACAAAAATAACCATGATTGCGTTGCTAGGTTTGACAAGCCAAGAAAGAGGGCTATCCCCATTGAATGATGATTGTGCAGTAAGTGTAACTGGAACTCTTTGTTCTAGTCCAAAAGAGTCAACGAAAACGATTTCACCTTCTGCAATCATACCGGGCGTCAATAATCCATCTGGAACTATGCTTAGGACTATGCCGGGGCATGCTTGTAATTCACCAGCGGTTTGAACTGTGGCTATTCGAGAGAGTGCCCCCTCCACTGCGATAGAGTATGTTCGTGAACCTTCCCCTAAGCAAGATGTAGATAGTGACAGCTGGGAGTTTTCATCCCATGGAATCACCGCAGTAAGGTGTTCTGAAGTAATCCTATGGCCAATGGAATACCAGTCTAAGTCGATTTGCCAATTCTCTTCACCTTGACAACCAATTGTTCCTCGAAGATATCCAGAACCCTGAGCCATTTGGTTAGCGGTAGCAAGTTCTACTGTAGATTCTCCTTGGTCAATTGAAATGATTCTTGGAGCAAGCCCCTCTGAATTGGTTGAAGTATGGACATCGATTTCTAATTGACAAGGAGTCTCTGCAATTACTGTGGCAAAAATTGTTTCTTGTCCTAGAATTTCCAACGGACCTCTAGGAGGTAATACATTAACTGTGGACGGATTACTGGGGAATTCGAAACTAATTTTTGTTTCTTCGGAATTGATGTGCTCAATTGTCGCAGTCCATTGTACCAAACGACCTCTACTATCTCGGATCTGCATCCCATTTGCTCCCAATTGATCTCCTTGAGTAAAAGCGTCTCCGGGTGCACCACTATCTCGGCCTCGTTGCAGCGCCGCATCGCCATCCGCTTCGAGAATTTTCAGCCATGCTTTTTCAGGGTCAGTATTGACAAGGTTGTTACCTTCATCGCCATTATTTTTATCTTGAATTTCTACAATAACTCCAGACCCAGGCAGAGCTGAATCGAATCCGGAATTGACTCTAAGTGTGAATCGAACCCATTCATTTGGTGCGATTGGAATTTCTAAGTATGAACCTCCTTGAGATATTCCTTGGATGGTATAATTAGCAAAAATAGGATCAACTTGAATACCTCTCTTAACCCCAATTAGATCCAGAGTAGAGGAGGAGGGCAGGGCAGGTATTGCACCATTACCGTTCCAATTACCACTAGCCATTATCCCCCAGTCACCAATGCCATTCCAATTACTGGTGGGTAAATCGCTGTGAACATCATACAAATCTAACGCGCCCATCTGGTGTAACATTTCATGCACCACTGTGCCCACGCCAGAATGAACGGAGGCGATTGTGAAGTGTTCAATACTCCAATCTCCAATTTCTAATGGTTCTTGCATTCCTGTGAAATGGCTCCAAAGTGAATCCGTACCCCCATTTATTTCCTGAGGTTGTGCTGAGTGCAGAATTAGTATTCTGTCGATTACTCCGTCCGAGTTCAAGTCCCAATTCGAAAGGTCAATTCCTTGTAACTGATCTGACGCAACATCTCGAAGCAAAGTTTCAGCCCCGTTTCCATCTGCACCATGGTCCCTCTCTCCGGCAACATCTTCACCCCAATTTTTTACACCATTTGGTGCTTGCCAAACTTCGTCAAATAAAGTCACAGATAATGTCGAAGAACCCGCCGTCATTTGCTCAATGTATTCCTCAGCAGAACCATCGCCGATTAGAATATTTGAGGCGGTTGAAGTTGAAAATTGGTTATTCGGAAATTCAACTTGAAGGACTAACCATTGTTCATCAACCTGAACACCCAACAATGGGAGCCCAATATCGTCATCATTGGATACTCGATTCGAGGCCCAATTATCCACCATATCCGAATTAAAATGCACATATATGGCACCTAGCAACAACAAAGCCACGAGCCCTGCCCTAAGTCCCTTCATACCGATATCGAACATAGCCGTTCCCTTGAAGGGAACGGATTGTTGAATTGATAACGCTTCAATTTCATGGCAATCTACGATATTCTGACGAATAAAACTGCAAAGATTGTTTTCTCCATTTTGGTAAATTAGAATTGTCTTCATCTAACCAATTTAGTCCATCTAATTCGGTTTGATTGGATTCGATGTAGGTTCGAAAATCGATTGGTAAGGGATATCCATCACAACCAGTTATAGTCAAGCGAGTGAGTGAATTACGTTGTACCAGTTCTCTCAATGCCAATTGTTCATTCTCGTCCAAACATAGCGCACTTGGTTGTAGAATTGGTATTTTTTGGTGCAGCCAGTCTTCCTCAAATGACGGGCAAGCCCCCTCACACGAACAGTCAACTAAAGCTATTTTTTGAATAGAACCGTCTTTGTCGGTAAACTGGGTAAATACTGGATTACGCGGACCCAATGGACCCTTCGGCACTGTTCGAGATATTACCTCAGAAGTTAGCAATACAGTTATTGCAATCAAAATTCTAAGACCTTCAAAAATTTCCGGCAGGGTCAAAATTAGCAAACCACCGACAATAGCAAAGACTCGGTTTCTAAATCTACTTCGGCCTTCTTCAACCAAACCAAATAATCTAGAAAGGGAAAGGAATAGGGTAGAAGTAAATGTTAGAATTAAGATCCAAGAAATGCCACTAGCCAAAGCAAATAATTCTGAGGCGTCATATCTCGGTGTGACTGAAGAAATTGAGTCTAGTTGAATACCTGCTTCGATGTAATAAGGTATCATACTAAACCATACCCAATACAAAATACTGGGAACAATTATTGCATTCAAAATCAAGTATGAATCTAGCCACCGTTTCTCATTAGATAGAAGTCCTGCATTGGCAAATAATCTCAAATCGAGAGAAAAAAAAGGAAGAGAAATTACAGAAGAGATAATTATTACAGCCATGAATCTCATTTCTATCCAATCATAAGGGCCATAGACGGATAAAGCACCTGAGGGTGCTTGAGAAAGGCTCCAATTATTGAGAATTATTTCCACCCAAATTGATGTGACGGCAGAAGCAATAAGAAATACAAATGCACTTCTTCGAATTAAAGAATGTAAATCTTCCAAATGGCTAGTGACCGGTTTACGGTCTACTAGACTACTGTTTGCCATTTTACATCACGTCGTGGACGGTTGGTTCTGCTTTAGCCGAACGTACAGTTCGATACACCCCATATGAGGCCCAAGCGGCTATGAACCAAGCGCATCCAATAATGAAGTCATGTTGACCGCCGTTGGCAGACCAGTCGACCGCAAAGAAGAATGCAATGACTGCAACTAGTCCACGCCTAACTGCTTGTGGATAGGCCAATTCCATGGCTAAGTGTTCGGGACCTGGTCCGTGGCGCCTTTCGAGAATTTCCCGTTGGAAAACGGCACCTACTATTAGGGCGGTTAGGGAAGTCCAGTAAAACAAGTTACCACTTTCAAAGACTCTATCGGAAAGCTGCTTTTGGCGTTCTTTTTCTTTTTCAGCCTCACTTTCTTCAAGGACGAAGAGTGTTTGGTAATCGCCGACTGCAATTGTACGAGTTTGCAACGTTGCATCACCATCTCCCGCTGCAATAGAGCCCGGTGGGTTAATTGAAAATGTCAGGATATTCCAGTAATCATACTCATTTGGAATCCCATCTCCATTAACTGAATTACCAGCTATGCTGAAGAGTATTGTATCTGAACCAGATGATGGTGCTGTCCAAGTTATGGTCCAAACTCCATCACCGGTTTCTGAATGTGAAATCGCATTTTCATCTCCGTCGGCTTCTCTAATCTCTTGTGAATCATCCCAAGAGAAAGTTCCAGCGCCGTTATCTGTAAGGAGGAATCCAGCTTTGGTGTTGCCATCCGCTCCAGCCAGAGTTACAGAATCAGCCACTGTGATTACAAAATCGTAGGATTGATCTGTTTCGTACATCACTGGGACTCCTGAAACCATAACAACGGCTCTTTCACCAGGACTGGAGTAATGACAAGTACACCCGTATTTGGCAGTTTCTTGATTATCTGAATTGAGATATGGAGGGCCACCACTATTGGCGAATGCTGGGATAGCTAGTAATCCTACTAGACACAAAGCGACAATGAGCTTTGTTGAACGCACCATCATCAAGACCTCCTGTTATCCTTGCGACCTCGTCAAACACATAACCCTTGCTCGTTCGCCTCCCCTTGGGAGGCGGTGTAATCTACAACTCCTTTACTGCGGCATTGAGTTCATTCATCATCTTCTTTCCATCACCAAATAACATCATTGTCTTGTCCATGTAAAATAAATCATTGTCTACTCCGGCATAGCCAACTGACAAACTTCTCTTGATGATTACAACTGTTCTTGCCATGTCTGCATCAATTATCGGCATCCCTGCTAATGGACCTTCGTTAGTTCTTGCAGCGGGGTTACAGGTATCATTTGCTCCGATAATTATGGCTACGTCTGCCTCTGGCATCTCTGGATTAATTTCATCCATTTCGATTAATTGATCGTAGGGGACATTCGCCTCAGCCAGTAGGACATTCATGTGGCCTGGCATTCTGCCTGCAACTGGATGTATAGCATACTTCACCTCAGTGTCAAATTTCTCTGACACTAAGTCTGCAAATTCCTTGACCTGGTGTTGACATTGGCTTACAGCCATACCATATCCAGGTACTATGATTACCTTCTGAGCACCGTCAACCATCATCGCAACTTCGTCTGCATCGCTACCGACCTTTGTGCGAGTTAACTGTTCTTTATCAGAGCCGCCAAACGCCTTGAAAAGTACATCAATTAGTTCTCTATTCATGGCTTTGCACATAATGAATGTTAGAATCAAACCACTGGCACCAACTAAGGAACCAGCGACTATCAAAACACTGTTTGAGATAATGAACCCTGTAAATGCCGCGGCGATACCAGATAGGGAATTTAGCAAGGATACTACGACCGGCATGTCAGCACCACCGATAGGTAAGACCAACAGTATGCCAAGTATGCATGAAATTCCAATTATTGCGAATAAGTAGTCGGTCTCAGTAGGTTCTTGGATTGACATATAGATTAGAACCAGTGTGCTGATGAATAACAATCCCTTGACGGGATTTAACCAAGACGGACCCCAAGTAGGTGTACGAATCCATTTGCCGAAAAATTCCACGCCACCCTTGAGTTTTAGCATAGCGAGTAAAGACCCAGTTAGTGTCATCCAACCAACCAATGCTGAGAGTCCGGCTGCGACAACCATGACTTCGAGTTCCAGACCTGTAGGAATTTCTAATGTATCATCCTCGATATATTTCCAGGATTCAGACAGTGCCACCAAAGCTGATGCTGCGCCACCGAATCCATTGAACAAAGCGACCATTTCAGGCATCCCGGTCATTTCGACGCGGACGGCCATAACCCAGCCGATTAGACCCCCTAGAAGTAATCCGCTTCCAATCAAAATCCAACCTTCGATACCATCTCCTAGTTCCATTTGTAGTACGGTTGTGAGAACTGCTACAAGCATCCCCATGGCGCCCAATTGATTACCCCGAGGAGCTGTTCTTGGGTGGGATAATCTCTTCAAGCCGAAGATGAATAGAGTTGCCGAAAGCAGATATCCAAGGCCAACCCATTGATCATCAATCATTATTCCCCACCCCTTTTCTTTCCAGCTATCATATTCAACATTCTATTAGTTACTGCGAATCCTCCAACTACGTTGATCATCGCGAGAACTAATGCTACGAAAGCAAGGATTCCACTAACTACTGTGTCGCCACCTTCGTAGGCGACATTCGCCCCCAACAGTGCGCCAACTATACTGATTCCAGAAATAGCATTGGCTCCACTCATCAGTGGAGTGTGAAGAGTGGCGGGGACTTTGGTGATAAGTTCGAATCCTAGGAAAATAGACATAACAAAAAGCGTTACTGAACCGATTAAAACCGTAGGCTCCATTACAACCCACCTCCTAGTTTACTCTGTTTGGGATGTATTTTACCTTCTGAACATATCAAAACTCCGCCCATTCCTGGGACGTAAAAATCATCTCCTTCAGGAGCTCCTACTAAGACATCGTCATCATCAGAAATTACTAACTCGCCATCAATAAATATCGAAGTAATGAAAGTGGTTAGATTGTTTGAATACAACATCGAGGCTGTGTTTGCCAACGTGCCTGGGAGATTTTTCACTCCAATTATAGTCACGCCGTTTTCTGTGACAACCGTTTCACCTGCGACTGTATCTTCACAATTCCCTCCGACATCAGCATTCATGTCGACAATAACAGCACCGGACTTGAATGAATCAACAGCACTACTTGGTACTGTGATAGGTGCTGGTCTTCCAAAAATTCTGGCGGTAGTTACAATGATGTCGGCATCGGCAGCGACCCCGCAAACTGTGTCATTTACTTTCTGAATGAATTCCGGAGTGAGTGGTTTAGCATACCCGGATTCATCTTCGAAATCATCCATACCATCAACCTCAATGAATCGCCCACCAACTGACTCTATCTGTTCTGCGGCTGACTTCCTCACGTCGGAAGCATAGACAATTGCGCCAAGTCTCTTTGCAGTTGCAATAGCCTGAAGACCTGCGACACCACTACCCATAATCACAACTTTCGCTGGTCTCACCGTTCCTGCAGAAGTGGTCATCATCGGGATTCCTTTTGGTACTGAGGCAGCTCCCAAGAGTACCGCTTTGTAGCCTGCAAGATTGTCTTGACTTGAATTAACATCCATGGATTGTGCTCTTGACAACCTTCGAGGGATCATATCCATCGACAGAAGAGTGACTCCAGCATCCAAGCAAGCCTGGACTTTTTCAGGATGACGAAACGGATCGGCCACACAAGCAATAACCTGGCCCGTATGAAGCTCAGATACATCTGGTAAGTGAACGGAAATAATTAGAGGAGATTTCAGAACTTCTAGTCTGTTTGAGATGATTGCTCCGTTTTCTTCGTATTCGGAATCGTAGTGATTTGCGTCAATGCCAGCACTAGATTCCACCATTATTTCAAACCCAGACTTGCTTAATTTACGGAGAGATTTCGGTACGATTGCAACCCTTGTTTCGCCTTCAGGTTCCTTCAAAACACCTAGTCTCATACAAGTCCCTCTATTACCAATGAGCCATAGGCTCATGTCAGGTAAGCATCCCGAGCAGAATTAGATTATTGAATCAAACGGAATAGTCACCTCATCTAGAATTGACATATGGAAATTAGAAGAGGAAAATATAGCCAATTCCGAAGACCACTACATCGGCAAAAGCATGAGATTTTCAGCAGACAAAAGGGGAATTATGTCCTAGCCATAATAATGACCAATTGCCTTTCTGCACCGACTTGTCTCAGTCGCTGAATAGTATGGGATTAGGCGACACATGACGAACCTAACACTCACCAAAGGCTAAGGGTGTAATTCCTATCGCAACTACTGAGGCAAACAAATGCAAACTACAGAAGAGGGAACAAAAAGTGCAATACGGGTCGCCATTACTGGAGCCGCTGGTAACATTGGCTATGCTTTATTGTGGAGAATTGCTAGTGGTGATTGCTTTGGGAATAATCAGCCTGTAATTTTACAGTTGCTAGAAATCCCTCCAGGAATGCAACGCCTTGATGGAGTAATCATGGAACTACGAGATTCCGCTTTCCCATTGGTTCACGACATTATTGGCACCGACGACCCAGAGGTTGCGTTTAGTGACGCAGATGCAATTTTCCTTGTCGGTTCGCGCCCGCGGACCAAGGATATGGATAGGGCAGATCTCGTCGCCGCTAACGGGCCCATTTTCGTGGGCCAAGGAAAAGCAATAGATGCTGTTGCGTCACCTAATGTCAGAGTTATCACTGTAGGTAATCCATGTAACACGAATGCACTAATTGCATCGGCAAACGCAGCAAGTATCCCTAAGAGACAATTCACAGCCATGACTAGGCTTGACCAAAACCGTGCGGTTGGGCAAATCGCAGAACAGGCTGGCGTTCCAGCATCGAAGGTAGAAGACGTATTCATTTGGGGTAATCACTCAAACACTATGTATCCGGACCCAAGGTTTGCAAGGGTAGGAAACGAGTCCGTTACTAATTTATTTGATAATGAATGGTTACAAGGCGCATTTCTAGATACTGTAGCAACCCGTGGTAAGGCAATTATCGTAGCACGTGGCGCTTCATCCGCCGCATCGGCTGCTTCCGCTGCGGTAGACCATATGAGAGACTGGTGGCAAGGTTCCAATGGCCGGATTGTATCCATGGCATTACCATCAGAAGGATGGTACGGAGTTCCGGAAGGCTTAGTTTTTAGTTTCCCTTGCCGGTGCGAAGGTGGAAAAATTATCGTTGTAGAAGATTTACCTATTGATGAATTCGCCCAAACCAAGATAGATGAAAATGTCAAAGCTCTTCTCGAGGAACGAGATGCAGTAAGTGAGTTGTTGTAACCAACGATTCTCAAATTTCCACACTAAACCATTTGAGAGACCGAATAAATAGCCGTTGAGTTCATTTTCTAAGTTCGACTCGCAAGTAAAGATGACCGAACCTCATCGTCACATCCATCTTGAACACGATGGTAAATTACTCCTTGTAGATCTACAAGGAAACGGGCCCGCAATACCCCAAATGGGAAGAGAAGGGGAAGCTGGATTCTCGATTCGCCTACCAACTCCTGGAGAAGCAAAAGAAATGGGTTTAACTTGGAATACCAAGCGAACTAATCGATTTAGATTAGGACAGGAAATGCATGAGGTAATAGTCGCTACTCCCGATATTTCTTGGCCGGGAGAGTGGGCCTGGAAAGACGCCGTGATTAGCGATAGTGAGGTTGATCCCGTGGCTAGAGAATCGGTATACCGGACCCTCCATAGAGTAGTCAGCAAAGTTGTAATTTCTAATCCATCTAATCAGATACTTATGGCAAAAGTAACTCGAGGATTTTTCACAGGCTGTTGGACCTTGCCAGGAGGTTTTGTCGACTATGGCGAGCACCCTAGAGTGGGTGCTGAACGAGAAGCATTGGAAGAGCTAGGAATCAATATTCGCATTCCAGACCCTATCGGAGAGTCTAGTGAGGGGTATGGCACAAATTCAGAGTCAATTGTCAGACAGGAGATTTTTACTCCTGATGGTATTTGTTGGCTTTCATTTACTTACAAATGTGAAGCGGATATTCCAGCAGAGGAAATTGTACCGAAAGATGATGAAATTGAGGAAGCAAAATGGTTTGGTAAAGAAGAAGCATTGTCTGTAGCCGTTTCACTTTTTGATATTGAAGCCATAGAGAAATTCATCTGATAATTATACTGCTTTCGCCGTTTTTAGAATAAGTGGTGGGCCTGCCTGGATTTGAACCAGGGTCAAATGGTCCCAAACCATCTAGCATAGGCCAGACTAACCCACAGGCCCGTGAGTGACTTTGCCACCTAGGTCGACTTTATGGAGTTCACGCTAACCATTTCCACTCATCTTGAGCAGTTCTCTGGACAACGCCCTGTAATTCCGCCATACCAATAATTTGTTCAGGAGATGGTTCTGTAACTCCTTCAGCTTCTAGACTTATTTGCAGTGATTGTAGGGTTAACACGCCCCTGTCATCAGTTGATTGTTTCAGTATTCTGCGAATCATTCCAGCATTTGCTCGATCCCTAGTCTTCAATTGTTTACGCTTCTTTTCTATTAATTTTGCCTCTATCTCTTGACTGATTTCCGAAGGTAGGTTGGCGTTTGCCACCGCTTCGGTCAATCTAGCAGGATCTGTGAATACCGCAGTTGTTGTGATTTGGCTAGATTCGCCACATCTCCTGCAGGATGCTTGAGTTCCTTGCCTAGCCCCAAACGATTGACCGCATTTACATCGAAGCAGTAGCCAATTACTCGCCATTGCCTATGCTGAGAAGTCATGGTTCAATATATTGCCTTTGGGCTATAGATGTTGAATTAGGATTCTAATTGACAAAATTAGGGGCATTCCTAATGATGCAGGACCATTGGGGGTTAGCGTGCAAAACGCTCGAATTGTCTTCGGCTGGTTGGCATTTCTTATTCTAATTGTATTTTCGATTTACTCATTTTTCGAATCCGGCTCGATAACTATCGAGGCATGGATTTCGTTACTTCTTTCTCCAGCGGCCCTTGCATTCGCACTCGATCGGAGAAAATGGTGGGGGAGAGAAACTGATCACCCAACAACAATATTAGGGGAAGAAAGTGTAGAAACCGCTTCCGACAAAGATGTCCCAAATCCGGAAGAGGATGGATTCGATGTCCCTGTGATGTAGGGGAGTAGGTCAATTGCCCCAATATGCTTCCCGCATAGCTTGATTGGCTTCCATACATGCCACAACATCTGCGGGCCGTTGTGGCATAGAATCTATTCCTGCTAAGTGATTATACAAAGGTTGTATGTTGGACAAATTGACTACACCCCATCCAACTTGTGTACAAGGAGCAACAGGTGAGATTGGCAATGTACCCGAAGTTGGATCCCATGTTGATGCACTGGGATACCATGCGGACAAATTTAGTGCATCACGGATATTATCATTTGAGATGGAGAGATTTGTGCCGTTAACAAGTAAACCACCTCTTTGTTCTGAAGCGCCACTCATTAGGTCTCCTGACTCTTCTCGTAACATAGTCAATACCATGCTAAGAATCCCTGCTGTCCTGGGTGTAGCAAAAGAGGTACCAGATGTTTGATGGTATCCATCGATATCATCATGATTGGGTAGCATTTGAGTCCAATCAGCGGCAAAATCGGGATAGGAACCACTCATAGTTTCCTTTTGGTCATCTTCCTCTTCCGCATATCCAGATACTCCGATTGACCAAGGAGGGCCTGCGGTGGGGTCTTGTACTGCGGGAGAAGGTGTGTTGTCTGCTGCTCCAGTGTGGATTTTCTTATTTTCAACGACCGCAACTCTTGTTGAGTCCTCAATTCCAGGTACCGGGATAGAACCAATTGGGCCAAAGGAAGTAGTGATTATGTCAACCAAGGGTTGGTTGGCGGCAGCTAATACAGCAGCGTCACTAAATCCCTCAACAAAGAAAATTATCGCGTTAGGATTAGCATCCAATACTGCACCAGTAACTGCGGTTCCATGACCATCAGAAGGGTCGTCTAAGATAGGGATGTCCGTCGCATCATCTGGTGTTGTAGCAATTATTCTGGTGCCAGGAAAATATACTATATCCGAGGAAGTTATTACATCCCAACAAGTTTCCCTGTCGGCCTCGTAGCGTTCTTCCCAAGTGCCCTCGGTGGTGATATTACACCACATCGTTACGCCAAGACCATCCAACATCCAGTCTGGTAAAGTCTCATTTAAGACGAAATGATTGTGATAAACATTGATTCCTGTATCAATTGGAGCAACTATACTGTACGCATTGGCTGTTTGTTCATCAATAATTTCTTCTTTATCAGGGACATTGGTACTTATACAACCCGCGAGCACTGAGGACAGCATCACCAATGAAACTACCAAGGAGGGTCCAATCCTCATGAGTCATCGGCTGAGGCGAATATGTTTGAGGTTGATGGATGGTTGACAAAGTCAAAACTTACTTCAATCTAAGGGTTTCAAGGTTCGCAGGAGCATAGGTTTGTACTCTAAATTCATCTCTAAGACCTTGACGGAATGCATTACAGGTTTTTGCGTCACCATGATGGCAAATTATTTTCCTTGGAGTAGGATTCAATGCTTTCACGTAATCCATTAATTGACGCCTGTCAGAGTGCCCACTGAATCCGTCAATTGTTACAACATTACAGGCAATAGGAACCATGTGTGTTTGTCCCTTGTCCATTAGAGGAACCTCGGCATGCCCTTGTTGTAATCTTCGTCCAAGAGTTCCTGAGGCTTGATATCCAACAAAACATAGAGTGTTATTTGTTTCAGGAGCCCAGTGTTTCAAATATTCAATTATGGGCCCTCCGGTCATCATTCCTGAAGTTGCCAAGACGATACATGGGGAAGGATCGTAAAGTATTGATTCTCTTTGTTCTCTGCTATCTACCTGCTTGAACCAACTTGAATTGAATGGGTTTTCTTCCCCTCCCTTCAATACCATACTACGCAAATCACGATTAAGGAAATCAGGATGACTAGCATGTATTGCGGTTGCCTCTGAAATCATTCCATCTAACCAAACGGTTACCGGTTTAACCTCGCCGGATTTAAACAATTGATCTATTGCAATCATCACCTCTTGCGAACGTCCTACTGCAAATACTGGACAGAATATTTTACCTCCCCTCGAGAGAGCTAATTTTACCAAATCCTGCAATTCTTGTGTAGCGTCTGCTCGATTTGGTTGGAAATCTTGCGCGCCGCCGTATGTTGATTCGATAACTAAGGTCTCGACCTTTTGGAACCTTACAGTAGCTGCATCAAATAACCATGATCTTTCGTATTTGATGTCGCCTGAAAAGAGTAATCTATGTTCGGAATTTCCTTCTCCAATCTGCATGTAAACACTAGATGAACCGAGGATGTGTCCTGCGTTTTCGAGAGTAATTTTTACATCCGGAGCAATATCTGTCTTATCTCCCCAGCGAATGTCTACAACGTGTTTGATACATTCTTGTATATCCGCCTTTGAATAAGGTGGATCAGCCCCTTCTGCTTGGGAGACTTTGATGTAATCCATTTGTAATAATGTCATCAAATCTCTGGTAGGAGGTGTGCAATATACCGGCCCTCGATATCCATATCGAAATAGAACAGGAAGCATGGCTATGTGGTCAACGTGAGCGTGGGTTAGTACGATCGCATCGAGATTATCCAAAGGGAGTAATTCTGGTGCATTGAAGAATGGTTGAACTTCACTACGATTCATCGTTGGCTTAGCACCACAATCAACGAGAACTCGTGATTCATTTGTTGTAACCAAATGCATTGCTCGGCCAACTTCTCGGTATGAACCTAAAGCTGTCAGTCTAACCCAGGGTTCACCAGCTCGTTTGGGACGATAAATTCGGGTGCCAAATTTCCTCAATAGGGATTTTCTTTCATCGGCTAATTCTTTTCGATATCTGCGGATATCGTGTTGAGTTCGGCTCTCAAAGGCCGGAGCGCGTTCTACCGATATTAACCAGCCAATTTCATCTCTGAGATTTTTGATATTGATTCCCTTGGGTCCTACTGCAGAAGAAGGATCGTCACATTCTAGAGTAACTTCGGATAATGCAGGATCGAGCCAAACATTCCTCACTTCAGCCTCAGGTGGAATGATTTCGTTGACCTTTTGTCGTACTGTATCTTCATCGGCGAGAATATCAGGGTGAGGTCTTACGATTACCCGTCGCTTGACATTTTTTGCAATTTTAACGGTCAATGATTGGCCGGCGCCCCCGAAGGCTTCTGGCTGCTTTGTAATAATTGCAATCGAACCTGCCTCTACATCCACATCATAGTCGATGTTTTCAGGCACTAACTTGGACACCCTTTGCTTTACTTCTGTCAATGTTAATCTCATTATTCACACCTCAATTGAGGAACTCCACCCTCTACCAAAAACCTCGAAATGAGGTTGTAAGGCTAAATGCCGTGGAGATTGTTTACAATTTGGAAAGTAGGTCTGAGACCTCTTTCTCCGTTAGTTGTTGGTAGCCGGCCTCTTTTGTAATTACTGCAAGATCCATGCCATTTCCGCTTGCCGCATCTCTTTGCGCCGATGCCAAGAGTGCCTTTGCGGCTACCTTCAGTGCTTGATTTTGATTCATACCATCCTTGTACTGGTCTTCTAGGACACCGTACATGAATGGACTTCCTGATCCAGTGGCGCAATAAACGTCTGGAATTGAGCCACCTGCTGAGTCTATCGAATACACACTCGGACCGTCTTCATCAGTTCCAACAATCAATAGTTGTACATAGTGCGGCCTTCCCACTAGTATGTTTGCGGTTAATGTAGCAGCACCTCGGACAGTCATTGGAGCGTTACGCTTCAGTTCGTATAGTCTCAATTCTGCTGCAAGAGTTCGTGAAAGTGATTGGGCATGTCCTACGAGACCTGCAGTGGTGAGGGCGACGTTGTTTGAAATTTTGAACAACTTCTTGACGCTCTTGTTCGCAATAAAATGACCCATAGTTGCTCTATGGTCTGCTCCGACTACAACACCCCCGTCGAATGTTATTCCAACAGTGCTAGTTCCGGTTTTGACAGCGTCTGCTTCTGCGTTCATCTGATTTCACCGCACGGAGAGTTCCCTGCGGTTTGGACTCAAATCCGGCCCCTTATCAATCCGACGGGGTGTTAGTGAGGAAATTTACTCAAATTTGTATTTCGACTTGGAGCCAAAATGTCACTTTTGAGATGGGTTATTAATTGGGCTTTTCCATCTAACATTAACCGTATTGCTCAAAGAGCCTAACTCCCCGGAATAAATTATGGCGAAGCCTACTAGGTCCGAACCCAAATGGATCGAGATGCCTAGTTTACCTTCTCAGTCCCGGGACTTTTCGTTAGACCCAGGTCAAGATTATCATGACTTGGGTGAATTATACGCAGATGCGCCCGTGGCTAGAGGAATGGGGGATGTTATTATTCACAGGGCAATTTTAGATGATATTACAGGAATTCCCAAACTTCTAGATTGGTTATCCGATGGTGATATCGTGATTTTAGAAATGTCGCGATTAATCACAGCTGAAACAGAACTAAGAATTGCAGTTGATAGAATCCAATCTTTTGTAGAAACCGACTTATCGGGAGAAGTCATTAGATTAGGTACCTCAAGATTGTTACTCTTACCATCAACATTTGCTATATACGAGGAGCAAAATACCCCTTACTGAGGTGTGAATTTGGAAAGTTCTCTTGAATATCCTTGTCCAATTTGTAATGCCCAGAATGGATTAATTCTCAATGTTCATACTTCAGAGATACCATACTTCGGCGAACATACAGAGATGACAATCATCTGCAATGAGTGCGGTTGGAGGCACACCGATTTCATACCCTCAGAAGGAAAGAAGGCTAGTGTCTGGTCACTTGTTATTGACAATTCAGAGTTAATGACTACTAGAGTGGTTAGATCCTCATCATGCACAGTGAGAATTGTCGAATTGGGCTTGGAAGTGGAACCCGGTGACAATGCGACAGGTTATATTTCCAATGTTGAAGGAGTGCTAAATCGGTTTTCCGATGCTATCTCAATGATACAACGCGGGGCAGCACGAGATGGCGAAGAAGGAAAGGAAAAAGTTGAATCGTGTCAAGAATTAATTGACAAAATATCTAGAGTCAAGAATGGACAAGAGCCTGTTGAACTATTGTTATTAGACCCGAATGGCCATTCTCAAATCTTGCATGAATCGGCTAAATCAACAGAGTTATCCGAAGAGGAAATCGCAGCCTTAGCCACAGGCCCTCAGATACCCATTTTCGATTCGAGCGACTTTGAAGAATAGCTCTTATTTTGCGTCAGGAGCCAGGAATTCCTCAAGGCGTCCTTCCCACATATCTCTTCTATCGGCTAATTCAGAAAGCCATTCGCTTGCTCTTTCGATACAAATCTGCTTCATTTCTCCAGCCAATAGTTTTCCGGATTCGTATTCTCTGGCAATCCTTGTTAATTCAGAGTCGTCCTCTTCAAAGAAGAATTGTAAATATTCAAATGCAACATCCTTGGAACAATCGCCACCCAGTCTTCGATGTTCCTCTACAGTTGGTTGACCCCCACTAAATGCCCGCTTTACCTTCTTGCTCATCTCATCATGAGTATCGTCCATGAAAATTGTAGTTTGTGGCTTAGAGGATGACATCTTATCTCCAGTCAGCCCTATTGCAAACCGGTGGTAGGTAGAACTTGGAGGCATTAGCCCCATCCCACCCATTTCACGTTCTAGTCGAAGTACACACATACGGATTTGAGCAATATCGGAGGTATTTGCGCCAGGAATGTCCAATGTTCCGTGTTTTGGATTTGAAATTAAATCAGAGTAACCCATTGGGGCTAATGACTCCTTTAGTCTATCAAAAATTGACTCCCTTACTTGTCTATCTACGCTACCATTTGGCGATACTCCGAAGGCTTCTGAGTTACTATCCTGAACTGATAAAGAAACCGTCAAACCTCCGACTTTTCTTGGTTTTACGTTAAACCAATGGGTTTTGCCTGCAATACCTCTAGTCAGTCGCAGGTGAGGGTCTTGGTCAACACCAACTGGTACCACGATAGGTCTCAATCCTCCAAATTCTTCCAATTGCGGATGAATAATATCTCCAACCTGAACCAAAGGTGCTTGCACATGGGCTAGATTAGTGTCACCTTTGAAGCCATAAATCGCTTCAAATTCAGAAAGATTTGTTCTTCGCCCCAAAGAAAATGCAAGTCTCTGAACTTCGGGTCGACCACTCTGAAAATACACATTGGTAGTTTTTGGGTCAAGACCAAGTGCAGCGTAGTTGTGGATATATTCCTTTAGAGCGGTTTTTCTGCCTTCTTCAAGGCTGGTTCCTCTAGTAGCTAATGCTTCAAGGTCGGCTACTGTTACAGTGATATCAGCACCTTGTTCCTGAAACCATCTAACTTGCTCGATAACCATTGAATGGCCTAAGTGCATCTTGCCGCTAGGCATAAGACCTGTCAATACACCAAATGGGTCCGAGCGCTCCATGCATCCAGTAACAACATCGAGGTCTCTATGTGCGAAAATAATCCCTCTACGATGTAGCATACTCGGATTAGGAACTTTAGCTAGATCTAGACTTTCTAAGCCGAATTGGTCACGTATCCGAGCATAATCTGTAGATTGCTCCGAGGACCAAGGATCGATGCGACCGGCGTTTTCCACGACGATACGAGAATACACTCCTCAATCAACTAATCGCCCCAACAATGGAACAAACACTCAACTGCAATCAGTCAAGAACTAATACTGTCTGGGATAATTATGGCCGTCGTGCATTGTTTGGGTACAGGATTAGTTGGTGCGTGGGTTGCGAAACGTCTAGCAACACTTGGACACGAGGTTCATGCCTATGATATTCAACCGCATAGAGTCATGGGTGTTGAAGGTATTACGGTACATACCGGAGACGTATTGGACAATTTGATGTCAATGAGCAGAAATGGCCAAGTTGACATCGTTGTGAATATGCTACCGGGCGATATAGGACATATGGCAACAACAGATCTAGCTGAAAGTCGATATCGCGTGGTAGATTTAAGTTTCAGCAAACATACACCGGATAGGGATAATCAAAAGGCCCAAGATTACGGTGCCAGAATCCTTTGGGATGTGGGTATAGCACCTGGTTTATCCAATATGTTGCTAGCCTATGCAGATAGAAAATTTGGACCTTTGGAAAAAGCTGAAATTTGGGTAGGTGGCAACCCTACGGGACCATATGGTGAATGGAAGTATATGGCTCCATTTTCCCCTATTGATGTAATTGCAGAATATACTAGGCCCGCAAGGGTAATTCGTCAGGGAGAAGAGGTTACTCTTCCTGCCTTAACCCAACGCCATATGGTAGATACTGGAGAACATGGCGAAATGGAGGCCTTTCTTACAGATGGATTACGTTCTGTGCTGAAATCAATTCCAGCAGTGGAAATGTCCGAATTTACCGTTCGATGGCCAGGCCATATTCAGAAATTTATTGACGAAAAAGAATCAGGGAAGTTGAATGAAGGGGACTTAATTTGGGAATGGAGTTATGATCATAAAATTCCTGAATTTACTTGGATGAAGGTTAGAACCGAGTCAAGGAATGGAGAGGTTTTGGAGTGGGAAGTTGAGGACCATGGAGGAGATGATGGTCATTCCATGGCCCGAGCAACCGGAATGGTGACAGCATGTTGTGTTGAAGCTTGGTTGGAAGACCCAGATATGTTACCGGTAGGAGTACATGCACCAGAATCATTGGGTAACGATATCATTGCGAAAATTATCCAGACTATGAAATTGAATAATATACGTATTGATGGCCCTGATATTGCTTAGTTAAATAGCCATTCTTCAATTATGAACATCCCTTGAAATTACAAATTTTACGGCGATTGGGGTGGCGATTAATATTCCGATAGCCAACACGGGTAGCCTCCAATCCATTTGTAATGCCGCAGGCCGCTCAATTAACCAGGTGAATCGAAGTGGTGAATTATGAAAATCAGAAGTCCAATCGTGTAGGTTTGTTACATGGTGGCCTACTATACTTACAGAATGGTGTAAACCATTGAAAGTGACCTGCGGAGTATGCGAAATTGAAAGTTCGTCGGATTCAAAGAAGAATTCGACAACGACTCCTGGTTCTACTGTAACATATGCTCCACCGTCTACTGGCCGTATACCTGTTATCAGATGCTTTTGAGCCGCAGGTATAACTAATGCCTCTTCGCCATCAAATTGTATACTTGTGGGAGGTTCTGACCATTCGAAAAAGGCCGTACCCGGGACTGACCAAAAAGAATCGGCCAATGTGGAAATTCTGTATGTCTTTACTTGTGGATCTGAGGTCAAAATTCTGTCAAATGACTCTCCAGATATTTTGTGACCATGCCACTCCCCCCAAGTGGTAAACCAAACCTCTTGAGATTTGAGCAAGGAAATAGCATCTTTATCCTCTCTGATATTGATATCGTGCCATCTAGCAATCCAATAAATGCTGACTAGGCTGTCTCGTTCAGCGGTTTCTAAAGCCGACAAATTAGCTTGGCCTTTTTCAAGACTGGTTAATCGTTCTACAACGTTTAGCCCATGACCACCGCCTTCAATTCTATCTCCAATAATTGAAAAACCAGCCTCAGAAATTGCCCTAGCGATATCTTCAGTCACTGCACCGTTTGGGTAGCCAAAGGAAATCGGTTGAGAGCCCCAACGTGATGCATCGGTGAATCGACTTAGGTAATCTCTACACTCTTCAATGACCCAAGACTCCTCTCTAACATCTATTCCTTCAAACCCATGACAGCCAAATTCATCTCCAAGTTCAAGCCTTTCTGGACCAATGATATTTCTAAGCCAATTATCATCTTCCCATTCAGCAACTACTGCGGGTGCAGTCATTGGTAGCAAAATTATGCAACACATAGCTAGACAGAGTACTCTAGGTATGCCCACAATAATGGGCGGTAGTATGTATCAGAAGAAGTCATCGCACTTACGCAAAGCAATAATGCAGAGCAGTAGTCGGAGGAACGATGCCCGGCTTGTCCGCTGATTCTTTGGAAATGGTGGCGAAATTGACCGGGCTAGAGGGCACTGGTAAACCCCATTCAACCCCAATTTTTTACAAAGGTTTGATTGAATTATCACCATCATTAGTTAGGACGATAACTAATGTAAGTTACAATGGAGTAAATAGAATTCCCAAAAATGGACCCGCCATACTAGTTGGTAACCATACATCGCACATCGATCCAATTGTCAAAATAATGGGAGCGAAAAGACCTGTACATTATCTTGCAAAAGCAGAACATTTCGAAGACAAAAAATTCCAGAAACTGATGACGTCCACGGGACAGATTGAAACATTCCGAGAATCAGGAGGTGTGGAAGCATTAGCAAGTGCTGTGGACGTTCTTTCGGGAGGGAATGTCATGGGTATATTCCCCGAAGGAACTCGCTCCAGATCGGATAAACCACCTTACCTTTCTAAAGGTAAGACTGGTGTTGCACGATTAGCAGCTAGGTTTCCAGAAGTACCAGTTGTACCAATGGCAATTATTGGTGCAAGAAAATTCATGGCACCAGGTTCTGCTGTGGTCAATCCATTGGCGAAAGTGCAAGTCAATGTCGATAACCCAATCACCTTTGGAGAGTGGTTAGGCGATGAATCCGGAGGGAATATGTCCGATGAAGACATTTCCAACATTGCTGATTTAGACGACCATGGCCAAAGATCGATAATGAAATCACATTACAGAAGATTCACGGATCAATTAATTGAAAATTTGAGAGTATTGGGAGCACCCTAATCCAAATTTACGAACCCAAAATTTGAGTCGAGATATCCGCATCCTTCATGGACTTCGGCGGTTCTGTAGGTTTAGTTGACATGGAGCAATACCTAGCATTCCTCGAAAGAATCCTTGACGAAGGAATAGAGAAATCTGATCGTACAGGGACTGGAACAATTTCAGTTTTCGGCCACCAAATGCGATTTGACTTATCCGAATCTTTTCCAGCAGTGACCACAAAAAAACTTCATTGGCCTAGTATAATCCATGAATTATTGTGGTTTTTATCTGGAGATACTAACGTTGCCTATCTACAGGAAAATAACGTTCGGATATGGAACGAATGGGCTGACGAAGATGGTGACCTTGGACCTGTTTATGGAAAACAATGGAGAAAATGGGAGACTAATGATGGCAGAGTCGTTGACCAAATTGAAAACGCCATTGAAATGATCAAACAGAACCCAAATTCACGAAGAATTATTGTTTCAGCTTGGAATGTGGGAGAATTGGAAGATATGGCGTTAATGCCTTGCCATGCTTTTTTCCAATTCTATGTCAACGAAGGAAAATTGTCCTGCCAGTTATACCAAAGAAGCGCAGATGCTTTTCTTGGAGTCCCATTCAATATTTCATCATACAGTCTACTAACCTGTATGATGGCTCAAGTGTGTGGATTGCAACCCGGTGAATTTGTCTGGACAGGGGGAGATTGTCATTTGTATCTAAACCACTTAGAACAAGCCAAGGAACAAATTTCTAGGAAACCACTTCCATTGCCCAAACTCAAGTTAGATGCGACTATCTCAGAAATAGATGGTTTTACTGCAGAGAGTATTGAAATTCTCAATTATGAGCATCACCCACATATTTCGGCACCAATTTCTGTTTGAGGTAATAATATGCGTATGTCGATGATTGTGGCTATGGATGAAGAGGGCTATATCGGAAGGGGAGAAGGACTCCCCTGGCGTTTAGCATCTGATATGGCTCGGTTCAAACAATTGACTGAAGGAGATGGGTTTAACGCCGTAATTATGGGAAGGAAAACTTGGGATTCACTTCCCGAAGCATATCGGCCATTACCTGAGCGATTAAACATCGTCATGTCAAGAGACACAGGATGGGAAGCAGATGGGGCAGAGACCGCTCTATACATCGGCCGAGCCATAGAAATCGCCTATGCAGATGGTTGCGATGAATGCTGGGTTATTGGCGGAGCTCAGATTTACGAAATGTTTCTTGATCGTGTGGAAGAAATTCATCTTACCACGGTACAAACCAATAGTAGTGGCGACGTGAAATTCCCAGAATGGAATCATGCTGAATGGTCTGAGGAAGTTATCGAAAAATTGCAATCAGACTCCAATAACGAATACGACACTACATATTCCATCTGGACTAGGCGATAACATGAATTTTCGCGACATGTTCGCAATCTTAGGAGGTTTATTTTTCGTTTATGTAGGGGTATTGCATTTCACGGATACTGAATGGTTCGAACCAATTGTACCACCATTCCTTGGTTCAGCAGAATTTTGGGTAATCGCTAGTGGTGTAGTTGAAATTCTAGTTGGAGTTATGCTAATTATCCCTTCAATCAGAGCGATTGGAGGGTTTGCCAGCGCTACTTTGTTGATTTGTCTATATCCTGCAAATCTGTACATGTGGGTTAATTCTGTCGAATTAGGAGACGGGGCGTCATTATCTCAGACTGGGAATCTGGTGAGACTTGTATTGCAATTAGGTGGAATTTGGATCAGTCTCTGGATTGCAGAATATGATAATAAAAAGCCGTCAACAAACTTGTTTTAACTAAAATTTCAACAATGCTGGGTTAAACTTAATCTCATTCACAATGGTTGTTGCTCTGTGAGTATCGAATTCTGACCCAATAATTCATTCCCCTTCGTATTCTGTAACTCTAATGCCTAGGTTACCTCGTCGAGCCTTTCTTTGCATAATTTTGTCCATCTTTGAGTGGAATTCGGATTCCAAATCAATGTGCATTGCAAGGGAGTGACCGAGTATCAAAATCAACAAATCCGCTAATTCTTCAGATGCTTCTTCCTTTGGCTTTCCTTTAGTGATCGCGGCTGCAAACTCGCCTAATTCCTCAACCGTTAGAGCCACACGGTAACCCATATCATGCCCATTATTCTCAGGGTTAGCGAAATCGTGTTTACTATGGAAAGCGGCTACCCTAGCCATCATGGTAGCCCAAGAGCCATCGGGCTTAGAATTCCATTCAACTTCCTTCCAATCATCTACGCTCAACAGCCGAGTCATACATCGTCCAATAATCGGAGAACCATCAAATTGTCTGATGTTCTAGAATCTACCACCCGGTGGATTTCTAGGATAATCAGAACCTGCAGGGAGAACATACGATAAGCCAACAAGAGATAGAATTATTGAAAAGAATAATACTGCAGAAAATACCCTCATTCTTGAATTTGCTTCATTTTGAAGTTCGGCACACAATTCTGCATCGGGTTGAGGGTTGTTATTTGGCAGACATTCCCTCTCATACTCCTTGTCTTTTTGATCCCACCAATCCATTCTATCCATCGCTTCGAAGAAGAGGAATACAGAGACTAAAAGTAGGATTAATCCCAATCTCTGACCTTGCAATTTTATCCCTCAATAATTTGCTTGCAAGGCTTCGACACAATCTCTCACACGAGCACGTAGGGTTGCTGCCTTAGCATCAACAGCATGATGGTCGATTTCTGCAGAGGGGTCCCCCGGAGTTCTACCCGCTGCCCAATTTGATGAACATGAGATAGCCACATGAGGAATTCCTGTTTCGGCAATCAAACGTGACTCAGGGCCAAGGGTCATTCCGACTACATCAGCACCCAAACGAACAAGTGCATCAATTTCAGAAGGCGATTCAAATTGAGGTCCAATACACTGCGCAACTACTAGACTGCTTGGAGTATATTCTTGAGTTTGTGATAAGGTGGAGGAACAGATTTTACTGGCTTTTTTATCAAACATTGAGGTTCTATCCGCATGGATAGCATCATCATCATGGAAAGTCCAAGGACGGATTGCTAAATCCAATACATCACTAGCCACACCGATCATACCTGGGGGTAAATCTTCAATCATCGTACCTACGGAATTAACACTGAGAATTAAATCTGGAGAAAAGGACTTGGCTGCGTGAATATTCGCTCTGTGTTCTATTTCATGAGGGGGTGTTCTCGCATCCCCTTCTCGGTGATGTCTGTCGATTAGGAGAACTTCTCCTAATTCAGTTTCGACCAATGTAGTAGGAACCTCCCCCCAAATTGATTCTACTCGAATTTCAGTATTTTTTCTTGAATTATCCGACATCTCATGAGCAATATCAGACATTCCTGTTCCACTAATTACGGCTATCCGCACCAAATGCTCACCTCGGTTTGGAATGGGGCTTGGCCGCCCACATTTACCTCACTCTTGCAGACGGGAAATCAAATCTGCTTTCTTTCCTGAGACTGGTTTTCCAGCTTCCTTTAGAAGTTCCTTCAGTTCTGAAACCGTCATAGATTCGTAATCAATATCGGAGTCATGGGGCGATTCTGCCCCCTCAACTGGTGAACCTTCAGCTCCATCCTCTTCCACCTCATCGGATGCTTCTTCTTGCTCTTCATCTAAATCCGTCTCTCCAACCTCAGAAAGATCTGCAGATGCTTCCGCTGCTGCTAGAACATCTACTTCCTCTACTTTAGCAGCGGCGGCGGCGGCCTTCTCCTCAGCGTGTATTTCATCCAAGGTGGGACCATCTTCTACGACTACTCCGCTTTGTAATAACTGACTGCGTCTAATCATAACTGTTCTGACAGGAGTGACCTTGGAAACCGACTCTTTGATTGCTGCTTCCATGGTACCATCTAGTAGTGCTTTTTGCAAATGAATCCAAGTTGAACTGGCTCCCATAGTTAGGATTGTTTCTCTAGCACTAGCCCTCATTGCTGATTTTTGACTAGACTTTACTCTCGATCTCGAAATTAATAGAGGTTTGAATCTGACGTAATACCCATCCTCGGTGACAACATCCACTGTGTCGTCAACCTTCCCACGATGACGGCGGATTTGGCGCCGAATGTGGTCTTTCAGGACGTTGTGTCCAACAAATTCAGTAAGCGCATCTCCACCGACAGATTCTGTTATTCGGAAAACTACCTGAACGTGCATCTTCGAAAAGTCGCCATCTAACTCATTTTGCATGATGTCGTATGTTCGACCAATTAGTTGGTCAGAGTCCTCTGCGAGGGTCTCTCCAATGACTCTGAAGGACCAAGGATTACGAGGTGCTCGAATTGTGAACCAGCGCTTTGCCTTCCACTTGTCTCTCTGCTTGCGTGCCGCTGCCCTTGCTTTTGCGCCCTTTGCCATGAGAAACACCTCGTATCGGGGGCTACCCCGTTTGCGAGCCGTGCGACCTGCCTCCAGTATTTGAATGAAAGCCCTAGAGTGCCATCGGCAGACAAGGGCGCAGCGTGGTCTTCAAGGGGGGATTGCTCCTGCCGATATCAATGAGTTTGCATAGCGTAAACTGGAGAATACACTGTAGCGCTGTAGACGATATTGAAAATATTGAGTCTGCAATGAGTCAACTATCACCGATAAAGACAGAAATAACTAGAGAGAAATCCAAATCCTATCATGGTGCTCCACAAATTATTCTAGCAATGAAAATTAATAACAAAAAAGCAGCAAAACAAAGCGTTCAGTTGTTGGGTACAACTGTCTTAAATCAGATAGTTAGTAATGGCCTCGAATCTCGAATTGATGATGATAAGGTATTCCATGTTCGACTTTCATTATCTTCCCTAGTTAGTGGAAAAATTCTACTTGCTGAGGGCTCGGAATGGAAATCGGCAGTCAAAGGACAATACAAAATCGAGGCTTATCCAGGTCAAAAACCGAGTGAAGTATTGTCAGATTTAATTTCAAAATTTGAATGATTTCTTTTCTCATTAAAATTCTGTTCAAATTGTGTAATCATTACAAGAATTCTTATGCACCTTCTCAGACGGGAAGGTAAGTGATAGCATGACCCATGTAGTAACAAGCGCCTGTGTAGGACACAAGTACCAAGACTGTGTAGCAGTATGCCCAGTTGAAGCTTTCAAAGAAGCAGACACCTACTTGGTCATTGACCCAGATGAATGCATCGATTGTGCTGCCTGTGTTGCCGAATGTCCTGTTGAAGCAATTTTCGCAGACACCGATGTACCAGATGAAGAAATGGAATGGATTGAGCGTAACGAGACTGAAAGTCTAGAATTAGAAATTGCAACTGGAGATTCACCAGTACTCGCAGACTGAAGATTCATCCTCTAGTGAACTTAAACATAGATTGATGAACAGAAGCCGAGAGGCTTGACTATGACTCAGAGGGTTGACTTGGGGCAAATGCGACACGGTACAGAGTTATTGAAGCGAGGCTTCGCCAAGATGCAAGAAGGCGGAGTCATTATGGATGTCGTGAACGCTAAAGAAGCACACATAGCAGAAGATGCCGGTGCTGTCTCAGTAATGGCCTTGGAGAGAGTTCCTGCAGATATCAGGTCTAGCGGGGGAGTCGCTCGAATGAGTCACCCCGATATGATAAAGGAAATTATCGAAACCACCTCGATACCAGTAATGGCCAAGGCAAGAATTGGTCACGATGAGGAAGCAAGAGTGCTCCAAGCATTAGGCGCAGACATGATCGATGAATCTGAGGTTTTAACTCCCGCAGATCCCTTCTATCACATAGCAAAAACCAACTTTACCGTACCATTTGTTTGTGGGTGTACAAACCTAGGAGAGGCGGTAAGAAGAGTCGCAGAGGGGGCGGCGATGATGCGTACCAAAGGTGAAGCTGGAACTGGAAATGTAGTCAGCGCCGTGCAACATTCTAGACTAGTAGAAAATGAAATCGCCCATGCACAATCTATTGGAGAAGAAGGTCGCAGGGAAATGGTTGACATAATTATGCAAGGATTTCAAAGAATAAACAAAGTCTCCTCCTTTAACTTAGACCCAGATTCGACGCCATTTGGTTCAATGAAAGAGGTTCGAGCAGAAGTGTCCTCTGTACTGGAAGACGTGGCCAGACTAGGTAGATTACCCGTAGTAACATTCTCGGCTGGAGGAATTTCAACTCCGGCAGATGCAGCCCTTATGATGAAGCATGGTATGGATGGAATTTTTGTTGGTTCTGGAATTTTCAAGAGTTCCGATCCAATTCAGACTGCCGAGGCTATAGTGCTTGCAACCCATCACTTCGAGGACCCTTCCGTAGTCGCAGAGGCTAGTGCAATGATTGGTGAACCAATGCCGGGTTTGGAAATCGAAACATTGGATGTTCGGCTTGAAGAAAGAGGCTGGTAAACTCACAACTTTCCACGAGTTGTCCCCAATTTTCGTTTCTTCGATTTTCTTGGCTTTGACGCCCGGGGTTCTGACTCTTCTTCAATTCCCGTTCCGCCGAGAGTCAAAGAGCCGCTTTCTAGTAATATCTCTTCTAACGACCCAGCTAGTTCTTCACTTTCGGAAGGAGACCTTATCGCATCTCTAACTGATTGATTGTGGTCTCGTATAGTCTTCTCTCGTTCCTCACGAGCGGCTTTTATTGAGTCTCGGATTTCATTGACTTGGTCAAGCAGTAATTTCATTTCAGTATGGACTTCATCAGCAGCTGCTTTTGCTTCAACAAATACGTTATGAAGCCTGTCACCTTCAGCCCTTAGGAAGTCTCTTTCCTCAAATAGTGGCTTAATTTCCTCCCATATTTCATCACCTTGCTTGTGACAATCTACCATTGCTTGGTGTTCAGAATCAGCCTCTGCTTTTAGACGATTAATCGATTCATCCATATCCCCAAGATCTATTGTAATGGACTCATATTCCTTTACCGCGGGAAGTAATTCATTTCTCTTACCAATAAGTTTCTTTAGTTCCTTTAGGAGTTTGTTTTCATCCTCCAACTTTAGTCTGCCATCAGTTTCTAAGCGCCTCTCAATCTTGTCAATTTGTCCTTCGGTTTCTGACAATTCAATAACTACTGATTTAGAACCTCTTTCGTCATCCCTACGACCCCGTTTTTTCGAAATTATCTCTCTGATATGACCCTGAATTTCGTCTCTTCTAGCCTTGTGAATTTTTGCCTGGTCTCTAATTTCTTTTTGTTTGGCCTTCATTTCATCAATAGATTCGCGTAAACCTTTGGCCTGTTCTTGAACAGCATTCCGCGAATCAGCTGCTCTACGGGCGTTCTCATTGTGACTATTGCGATTATCTCGCATCCGCCTTACTTTGGTCTCCATAGCGTGTAGGCGACTCCTGAGGTCATCGTCAGGGTTGTTAGTCTCGTTAGACACGACTGTTCCACGAGCGTTTGCCTCTTGAATCAACCCGATGTATGGTCAGAGGCCTAAAACTGAACCAATGAATGGTAGAAGCGGTGATAGAATTGCAATAATAGCACCAAGGATGAACAACGCTCCTGTTGTCATTCTAAGTCTAGTAAACAGGTCGTTGCGAATCTGAACCGTTAGAACACGACCAGATATTAGATTGCCATCCAAATCCTCTAGACGAATTGTAACAGTAGACTCACCAGCGCTAGATGGTAACAAACTCTGCCAAATAATCCTAGTAGAGTTGAGGAGATTGGGAAGTGTGTCGGTAATTTTCGGAGTAAGCATTCCATCGAAAGAAATCGATTTATAAGGCTCCACCTTAAGCCGATATTCACAATCATTTGGTCTAAAATCAGGAGTTTGAACCCTTAGTATGAGGTCTTGTATTTCATCGGTTTGATTGAGAATGAATGCGAATAAATTCGCAGGGCCAACAACTAAGTTTTCCATATCCACATCAAACCATACATCTCCAGATTTCCCATTCTGATGCCTCATGTGTAAACGATCGTGAAGGCGGAAAAATGGTGCACAATCAAGCATTGCTCTCGATAATAATCGGTCCCAGGTTTCTTGACCTAATTCTGGATGCTCAAATAAGCCATCAATGGAATCAGAGTCAATCATTGATGCCAGTGCACGTCTAAATTGATTCTCATCTATCACAGACCTCCTCCTAAGATGCAACAAATGTAGCAATGTCTCTTGCAGTTCTGTCATAGATTTACCAGGTTTAATTTCTGATTCAACTGTCCGCAAATATTCGGATATCCTAACAGCCAATAGTGGGTCAATGTGGGCTTTAATCACGTCAGAAAACGGATGGCGAAGTAAAGCCGGATGGATAGGAGGAGAGAAGGCGCTCAACATCCCCCATGGCTCATTAGCATTGAAGCGTGATTTGTTTGATACCAAAAAGGTCCCGTGGCCGGCTAATAAAGTCCCAGTTGAAAGCGCAACTAACCTTGGAGAAAGATCTCCGTCAGGAGCCAACCAAAGGGCGATTCCAAGAAATAGGATTGCGAGAAGAAGAAAACTTATTGTGGCCCCCAACTGCCTTCTAGAACCATTAATTGTCGCACGCATTTCTGCATATCCGTGAGAGCTCTTGAACGTCAATCCGGCGGTTGTCAAGGATTCAGCCTCATGCTGGAAAATCTTTCTGGTTACTGTCAACAACCGGAATAATAAGAGTAAGAGAGCAATATTTGCAATTAAAATGAATAACGAGAGGAAATGGATACCAAGGTGCATCTCAACAGGAGCGACTTCTTGCATATGGTCAACCCACCATTGTGGTGTGGTATTTCTGTAAGAATGAGCAAGGCCAAAATTCACGACTACAATCAATGGTAAGAAGAGGACGAATCTAATTCCACCACTGACGATAAGTCTGTCTATTCGTAGTAGAGTTCTTTCTTGATTCCTTAAACTGTCTACATTTGAAAACATTATTTTTTCTGAATTATATCTCTCGCTAACCTGAACTTGGTTCATATTATCTTGTTGAGACAACGGCTCTTCCTCTAGAACTTCTGAAGTTAATGAGCTCAGAGCTTCCTCCAAATTTGGAATTTCTTCATCCTGCAAGTTTCAGCCCTCCAATCTAACTAAAATGCGCTTTGCCAAATCTTCGGAAAATAAGTATGGAGACCCAGATACATTTGTTGAGGAATGTGTTTTGGTAATGTTGACGCCGATGGAGATGTTTTGATTTTCTAGAGTTTTAATATCTTGGCCAGTTAAAGCGATTAATTCGACTACACCGCTACTGCCTTCTGGCATATTGGATATTGGCAATAAGGGGGATATTATGTCCGGTTCAAATTGCCTGGAAATTTGAGGAACTTTCTCCCCTAGATGATTGTACTCTGGATAACCCAATAACTTGTCTATAGACGCCTCTAATTCATCATTTACTGCATGTTCCATTTCACATGCTATGGAATTAACATCTCCTTCAAATCCAATGACATCCGTCAATAATAGTTCGAGAAGTAATTGCCGTCGTTTAATCTTACCAGCGATAGCAAAACCTTCTGCTGTTAATCTTGAACCCTTGTAAGGAATATATGTCACCAAATCTCGACCAGCCAGCCTTTGAATCATCTCTGTTGTTGAGGCGTCACTAACTCCCATAGAATCTGCCAACATTGACGTTTTCACAATCGCAGAGGGTCGTTCAGAATGTATCTCAAACATCCTCTTTAGATACATTTCCTCAAAGTCGCTTAGTTCGTTCATGAGGAAACCCCGGTTATGGTTCTCCAACCTCTGCTAAGAATTCAGAACGGCAGGCAGGACACCTAGCCTTTACTGGACGTCTGTTAATTGGGATTTTTAGAGTCTGATCGCAACTAGGACAAGATAGCAAGTCATCCATTGAGCGAGCAGATACCTCTTGGGGAGGAGGTGATGAATTAGTTTGGATCTCGATGGGTTCTTCTTCCGAAATTTTGTCTTCATCTTCTGAATCAATCGATTCTACCATGAATCGAGCGGTACAAGCAGGACATTTCACGGCACCGGCATGGCTATTCGGAATGTGCAACCGTTGGTCGCATTCGGGACACGGTATTTCTCGTTTTTCTATGGATGCAGACTTTTTCCTTTCTCCTCTGGCTTCTCTCAATCGATTAAATCTTGATTTTCCTGTGTCCTCTACGCTTTCCGATACTGTACGATATAGAACTAAAATGAACATTACAAGAACTAAGCCAGTGACTGTTCCATAAATTGCGGCGACTAGATCAAATGGCAATTCTGCCTCTGCATTATTGTCGGAAAATGTTTCAATCTCCAAAAGAAGGCTTTCGGTATGTCCACTCGTTACCCAGATGATATTCACATCAACAACTTTTGAGTTGGGCCACTGTTCTATGGTAAATTCATCGCTAAACGATTCACTAGGATTAATTGAAAAAGTTGGGATTGTGTCAAGTATCATGTTATCTGAATTTCGCACTACTCTTACCTCTCCTGCTAAAGTCGGAGTATTTCCATTATTGATTAAGGAGAAAGGTATGTTTACACTTTCACCTACCTCCGGAGCCGTGCTTACACCATCAGAAGTAACAACAAGAACAAGCATAGGAGGAGTGAGTGTCGTCTGAATTTCAATTTCCTCTTCGGCTATCCAAGTTACTGAATTTACTCGAATTATTAGTGCGTCTGCTGAGGGATTACCCAAATCGAAATTTAGTTGTCTTCTACCAGGATTCATGGTGATTATGGAAAACTGTAAATTGGACTCAATCGTTTGATCGATTATTGCAACCTCGATTTCAATTTCCCTAGACCGACCATCACTAAGGTAAAGAGAGATTTCTGAACTTAGTCCATCTTCAAGATTCCATTCCAAAGAATCAACCACTAACTGGATTGACTGGGGCTCTAAAACTTCTATTGTAGTCGTACCATTGAGTTCTCTTGCTACTCCTCCATTGCTTGAATGAACCTTCCAATCTAATCTGATTGAGCCAGAAGAGGAGGGTGTAAATGATGCGGAAACCTCCCTACTCGAACCGGGATTAATCAGAATAGCTTGGCCTTGAATAGGGTCTGACCCCTCAGGTGATATTACCAAACTAACAGTTTCGGGATTCTGACCTTGATTATGAACCAATATTGAAGCGGTTAGTGAATCCCCAACATGGGCAGGCTCGCCAATAAGTGCTATTTCGGAAGAGCTAGCCGCGGTAAGGTTCAGAGGATTGGGCTCTACTGGTAGAGTAAGACTTTCACTCTGACCCGAAGAATCAATTCCAAAAATCAGATTCAAGACCCCTTCAGGCAATGGACCAAATGAAATGTTGACTATCACGGTCGAATCTGAACCCTCGAGGAATCCTGTGAGTTCAGGAGTGGTTTGACCGTCCAACTCCATCACAAACCACCACTCATCATGTCCAGCAGTAGTATCACTATTTGATACCTCGATGGATAATTGAATTCGGTCGCCTGCAAAAGCGGATGAATTCTCCGAAGGTAGGGAGGTTGAACCATCGATGATTGTATTATCCCAGTCTTCTGAATTTTCTATACTGAATCTATCCTGTGCACTAACATTTAGTGAAATTAGCGTTACAAATACCACAGAGGCTGTTATCACAACCAAGTTGCGAGGACGAACGCCTGTATTCATTGTCAGACCCTCGGAGCAGGTCAGTGTATCAAGGAAACCCCAATTCAAGGTCACGTAGTGACCTTTATGATGGGCCCTAATTTCCGCCGCTTAGATATGGAGTCTGATGGGCTGCTAACAGTGACGCCTGACCAATTAGCACAGGCTTTGTTAGATAGGAGGGTTTTGCTTAAGGAGCAATTACCCACTGTTATTCGTACCCTCGAGGCAGAGGAACAGAACCTTGCTCCAAAGGTCTCTCGATCAGTTGATAATCACAAACAGGCAAATGAGATTGTTGCCAAGTTGAAAGTAGAACGTGACCGAGCACAAATCGAAGCTCGAAATCTGCTTCCTAAGGTAAAGGAACACCGTAACAAATTGGTAGAATCTGGTGGAATGGTAAACCTTGATCCAGATTGGAAAAAAGAGAAATTGTTCGAAGAATTAGATGATATCGAAGAAAATATCCAGACTTCGGCGTTAGATCACAAAGCCGAGAAAAAGATGATTGAGCGGAGAAAAAAGCTGATTCAACAAAATGAAAAATGGCTCAAGGAAAGAAGAGATTCCAACCCAGAAATGGCAGATTACATCGATTCTAGAAGAGAGATGTCTCACCAATTTACAATTGCCAACAAGGCTCATAAAAACATGATAAAAGCCGTGGAAAAGGCACAACCGTTGCATGAGAAAAAATCAGCTATGGAAGCAGAAATAAGAGACGTAAGAAGACAATTGGATAGAGCCAAAGAATTACTGTCTCAATCTGACCAAGCAATAGAACACTGGCAACGCCGATTAAAGGATGGGTATGGAGAATTGGGGTTGGGATTCCCTGACCTCCTCAAAGACATGATTCAAGTCCAAGATGGTGGAGACTCTAGTTTCGCTAAGAAGCAAAAGAAAAACAAACAGAATTCTAAGGAAAATATTCCTGAAAACGAGCGATTAAATTCCGATTCGGGGAGTGAGGAAGAATGAGCGATGGTTTGTTCGACGATCTTGAGGCACTACCTCATGATGAAATCGAAGAGAGGGGCAAACAATTAGAACGTGAATTACGCTCATTGGATGAAGAATTCAACTCGCTGCGTCAAGAACGAAGAAATCAAGTGGAAATTGTAAAATCGTTGAGAGGAGCATTCGATGGAATTCAAGAGGTGAATTCTGAGAGGCGCCTGCTGTTGAATGAATTTCATGAGATAAAGAAAAAGGCAGACAAACATAGAGCATTACGAGACAAAGTCAACCTATCCATTCCGCCACCTGCTTCTGTACTGGAGGAATGGATGGCAGACACGCACTCTAAGTTAACCACGATAGATAACGACCTTACATCAGTCCCAACTATAAATCGGGAATTGGATTCATTTCGAAGATTTTTCGAATTACAAGCAGCGGTAGTACGTAAGCGCGAGGCAGAAGATGCTCATGCACGATATGTAGTGCAAATCGAGGATTTACGAAAAGTCACATCCAAATTAGACGCAACAAGGAAGGCCGGTAAAGAAGCCTCAGATTCGATCTCAGAAAATAATGAAGTAAATCCTGACAACATAACTCGTAGTGAAATTAGGAAAATGAGCAAGCGGATCAGCGGCATAGATAAGCGGTTAGATACGATTAAATCACAACGCAAGAAATTGCGAAGGGAATCAGGTAGAGTCCGGTCATATCAGAAAATCACATCAGGAAAAGGGAGAAAAATCCGTCTAACAGATGTAAAAGAGAGAGCTAGTACAGGAGGTTCACTTAACGCTAATGAATTATCTGCTTTATTAGATTCAGGCAGCTTGATGGGGATTACAAGTGAAGCTGTCAAACCGGAGTCTATGAAAACAAATTTACCTGGCAAGGGTAGAACCGGAAAGAAAGGAAAGCGGAGACTAGGTGTCACTAGAGGTGGACCAAGGAAGGGGAACTCAGCTAGTCGGAGAGAATAAAAAAAACCTCAAATGGACTTATATGGTAACCTTAGGACGTTAATTCAAGGGGCATGATTGCATGAAGATGGAAAGCGGGGAAATTCGCGGTATTCTTCAACCACTCTGTGACGATATTCAAGATCAGATATCCTACAATAGGGAAGAAAGGGACCAATGGAATTCAAAAGTCCGTAAATTACTCGACGAACGTAATGACTTAAATCGGCAAGTTAAGGAATTAATCACAGAGGTGCAGAATCAAAAAACGCTACGGGATGATGCAAACCAAACCGTTAGAGAATTAAAAGAAATAAGGGCTGAAAGGACCGAGGTACTAAGGGTAATTAGGACTGATTTTAGGGAGAAAATTGCCGAAAATGGCTCTCAAGAAGAAAGACAAGAGAAACACGATAAAACTCGTTCACCAGGAAGAATTAGAACAGAAATAGATCGATTGGAAAAGCAATACAACGAAGGTCGATTCCTTGGTAAAAAGGAAAAAGAATTCGTCGCTAAAATGAAAAAATTGCATCAAGAACTTAGAGAAGCAAAGGAAAAGAAATCCGACGGTGGGATAAGAGAATTAAAGATTCAACTTAGAGATGCAGAAAAGAAACAAGAAGACGCTCACAAGAAGGTGAAGCGGGCAGTAATCGACGCTCAAGAAGCCCATGACTTGATGGCTGAATTATCTGAAGAGGTCGATAGATTACGAGAGAAGGCAAATTCTGCTCAGTCAGGAGTTACTCGGGCTAAAAGAGAAGCAGATTCGCTTCATGGAAGATATATTGTATCGTTGAGGTGTATACATTCCATGCAAGATTTACTAAAGGCTCTGGAAACTAGAGAAAGTGGTAATACAGAGGACGACGAGCAAGTCGAAGTCGCCGATCTAATGACACGACTAATGTCTGGTGACACATTATCTACTGACGAAATCATGGCTCTTCAGAGGAATTGATTTCATAAGTTCGACCATTCCTAGAATGAAGTAACTCAATACCACCCTCGTGGTCAAGTAGCCAGCCGGGAATAGCTGAAGGGATTTCTTCTAGTGTCGCCCCATCTGAATCGAATGACCACCGTTCTAACATAGTGCTTCTGACCGAACTTCCTTCAATTGATTCTTCTTGTTTTTGTCTTCTCGACTCTAAAATCCCTACTAACATAACTCTCAAATCAGCATCTGTTAACCACTTATTTTCTTTGGCAATTACTAACCTTAGGTTTGGAGGATTATTCAGAACTTGATCTGAATCATGAGCCTCCAAACGAATAGCCCATGGGTCTTCTAATACACTCCAATTACCCTCTTCCCTTTCTCCATCAGGACTGACTAATGTACCATTTATCCTCCATATACGAGATTGTAGAAGTATTGGTTTGGCTTCAACATAGTCTATTCCTCTTTGTATACACCATTCATCAAGGTCAATTATAGGAGGCAAAATGGCTAATTTATTCGGAGGATTTTCATCGAAAAATTCTTCAATAATTTCTTCATTATGGGTTATTTGAGGGATTTTAGCTACTAAATCTCCGCGTAAAACAGCTTCTCCAATCCAACGGCTTAAGACATCAGGACTCCAAAGTTCAATTTTCAATTTTGAAGACAATATTCGCTTAGCCTGGTCTTCAAATTCTCTTTCACTCAAAATCCAATGAGGGCCATTGGGAGCATCTACAAGCCATCTTTCAGCTTCTGCGACACTTACTGGAAGAATCGCTTTAGGCACGTGCCACACATGTACTGAAGAACCTGTATCCTCTTCTAATTCAGGAATTTTTTCGGCTACTCCAAGGCATCGGAAACCAAAAGTTTCGACTACACTACTAGCCTTGGATAATCTAACTCCGCGGAGATTGAGTAAATCCCCGACGGTGTTATCCATGTCTTCTGGTAGTCGTTTATACCTTGAAGGGAATCCCTACAAAGTATGATTAGCAGCGAAAATTAAGGGTAAATATTCTACGCCATCAAAGATTTGTGCTTAGGGTTAGTAAGTCTGACTGACCCGGGTCTATAACACATAATGCACTAACTGGGAATGGTTTGGCACAAGCCGCCCCCAACTGCCTGTTTACCATCGTAACCCTATGAACTGGGATATCAGGATGGCTGGTTGTCAAACTGGATATATAATCCTCCGGACAGTTTGCCGCAACCAATACCAATCTGGCATCTCCTTTATTGCATGCACTTGTCGTTTGGCGTTGACCAAATAGTACATTTCCTGTGCTTATTCCTTGTTTTAGTTGTCTTGCTAGATCCATTAGAATTCCTCCATCAAGCATCTGCCTCTTCAGGTATGTAGTACAAATCTACACTACCTGTTCCAAGGGCTACTGGTTGACCAACGATAATATTCTCAGTTACTCCTCTTAGGTGGTCTCTTTCACCAATCACACCAGCACGAAGTAAGTGGTTAACAGAGACTTCGAAGGCTGACCTTGCTAGAATACTGTGTTTCGTACCGCTAACTCCGTGTCGTCCAATCGCACGAACTTCACCTTCGCTAGTCATCACGTCAGCCACAGTGATTAGGTGTCTAGTGTCGACCTCCAAACCTGCTCCTTCAAGAGTATCTTTCATTTCATTGACGATTGCTTGCCTTGCCGCTTCCACTCCTAGATATTGGTAAATTTCATTGATATTGTTAGTGTAGGTTCTGCCTCTGTCAACACCTGCAAATTCACTGACCTTTGCTAGATTTGAGCCGATTGTGGCGATGTAATACTCGCCGGTATCCTTGTTTGGACCCTGTACATTTGCTCGAACAATATCTGGCAGTCCCTTCAATCTAAGTTTCTTGACTTTGTCTTCAAGTTGCAGTAATGCGGTATATGTTGGAGGATCATTTGCCAATGTTGCTAAATCATCTTCTTTGGTAACTCCAGGAATTACCTTGAGGACCTTAGGCTTGTCTTCATTATCAGCCTGAATGTATAGCCGAAGAGCTCTTTGTAGTTTATCTCTAACCTCAGCGCCGGTCATTTTCTTCAAACGTAGGTTTGAGGCGTTTAAATCCAAATTAAGGTGCCTTTGAGCAACATCCACATCGATGGATGCGATGTCTCTAGTCGTGGTTGTTTCAATTGAAGCCGCAATCGCTTGAACCTTCTTTTCATTGGTTCGCAGAGGTTTACCTTTGGAATCATTCTCATCGAGATAAACAAGCATTGTCGGTGTTTTTGGCACCTTCCTAGCATCAACAATTTCGATTACTCTTGGTAGACCCTGGGTTACGTTAACCGTAGCAACCCCAGCATAGTGGAAAGTACGCATTGTCATCTGAGTCCCAGGCTCTCCAATTGATTGAGCTGTGGTTATCCCTACGGCCTCGTGGGGATCGACCCTTGACATTTCCATTTCGGATGCGGCACAAGTTACGACCTTGCGTGCTTCCGCTGCAGTAAGTTTCTTCTTGCCTCTGGACAGTAAACCATTGACTAAATCATTGATAGTCTTAGGTGTAATTCGAATATTTTCCTTTGCGGCTGCGTCTGATAGACTGGTGAACATTGGGTTCTCAATATCTAAATCTCGGTGGATTTGACGCATCTTGTCTCCCGAGTCATATTCTTGCAGAGGAAGAACGCTCTTCTTTCTGCGTCTTGTAGTAACTCGGCGTCGAATCAAAGTCTTCTCAGCTACCTTTTCCTTTTGAGCCGCCTTAGTAGAGCCTTGAATGACTTCGGATATATTCTGTGCCATTCCAGAATCAGTAGCGCAAATTTGTGCGATTTCCCCCGCTGTAAGCACCTTCACGTCATCCCACTTGCGGTCATCGGCGAGGCGGTGAGCATATTCCTCTGCGATTCCGAGATCCATCAGCTTCTTCTTGGTTGCACTCTTGACCACCATCACTCATCACCTCCTAGAGCATCATCGAGAACCTTGGTGATGTCGAATGGCATACCCTTTCGACTTCTAGCCGGGTCTATTCCATCTTCACCATACTCGAATTGAATAATCCTATCGGCAGTATTTCGAACAGAGCCGTTTCCATCTTCCGACACCTTAAGGTCGTCCATTGCGTTGATTAGACGGCGTTGCATGTATCCTGACTTAGAGGTACGAACCGCTGTATCGACTAGGGACTCTCGACCAGATACTGATAGCATGAAGAACTCAGTTGGCTGAAGTCCTTGCTTAAATGAAGAGGATACGAATCCCTTTTCTTCAGCTCCTTTGACTCCTCTAGGGAAGTGGGAGAGTACTCTGTCTTGGTAGCCTCGCTCTAGTCGCTTTCCACGGACCTTTGGTTGTCCGATCGAACCAGCCATCATCGCAAGGTTATCCATGGAACCTCGAGCACCTGATGTAGCCATTATAACGGCAGAGTTATCCTCTCCAAGGTACGACTTAGCAACATTACCGGATTCTGCTTTTGCGGAATCTAGAATTTGGAGTATGTTCTCTTCAAGTGTCTCGATTGGAGTTCTTCCAGGTCGAGTCTCATATCCTCGTCCATTTTTCCCAAACTTGTCTAATTCAGCGTCTACTTCGTCACTAGCTCGGACGTTGATTTCAGAGATTTCCTTAATTGCCGCTAGGGGCAAGTCTTCGTCATCGATTCCAGTGGTAAATCCAAGAGATGTACAAATTGCAATTGTCATCTTTGTCATACGGTTTAGGAATTCAGCGCCACGGTTAGTACCGTGAGTCTGAACTACAGCATCAAGTAACCTACCATCTTCAGCACCGATTCCGCGCTTGTCGATAGTACCACTGACAATACCAGTAGAGGTGACATTTACTTCGTCTCCACTTCTGCTTGTGTAGTTTAATTTGAATCCTGCAGGGACAATAAGGCTGAGTAGATCAGCGCCTCTGTACCCTACGACCCCCTCCTTAGTGGTGACTTCTTCTGGCATTTCTCCATCCCAGCCTACTGAACCCAATACTTCCATAGCCAGTTCCTTAGGTAGAACTCTCTCGCCATGAGTTAGAAGATAAGCTCCTGAAATATGGTCATGTATTCCTCCAATAACCGAACCACCGTATCTTGGAGTAATGATGTGTTCCTGAACTCTCATCAAAATCTTCGCTTCGGCCCTTGCCTCTTCAGATTGTATGACGTGTAGATTCATTTCATCACCGTCAAAATCGGCATTGTAAGGTGTACAATCTGCTAGATTGAAACGGAATGTCTTGCCTTGCATTACTCGAATTTCGTGAACTAGCATAGACATCCTGTGAAGTGAAGGCTGCCGATTGAAGATTGCTACGTCCCCGTCGATAAGGTGTCTTTCAACAATAACACCTGGTCGAGGATTACCGTCCCTATCGTAAGTAGAAAGTCTGTCCTCAACTTCAGTTCTGTAAACCTCTCCATATTCATCCTCCACTGAAGGGCTACCACAGTGTGGACAGTTGACTTCAAGATGCTCTGGCAGGTACTCATCAGGATTACTCTGCTCCCATACCCATCGATTGTGGATAATTGCTCGAGGATCGTCTTCCGCGAGTGGTCGACCATTTTCGTCTTCACCACGCAGGTTGGAAATTGTTGTTTCAAGATCTACTGACCAAACATCCTCGAGGTCCCCCAATTCATTCCTTCGCATCTGCTTCCTTAGTTCAAGCCCAGGAAGGAAGTTAGGCGCTGGAAGTACTGTGTTTAGGTCCGGCCTATATCCCGAGTAGGGTTCATCCTCACTTCCACTGTGACAATCTGGGTTCAAACATCTGAATCCAGCCCAGATGAATTTTGTTCTATCAGTAATTCTGACTCTGAAACTATCTCCTCTGATGATGTAGTTAACACCAGGATGGACGTCCGGGCCACGCATAATCATCCTTCGTAATTGTTCCCTGTTCCTGCTGGTTGCACGGATTGGAACGGTCAATTCCTTAGCAGTTTGCACAGGTACGCCAACCTCGTTGATTCCAAGATTTGGATCGGGGCTGATTACTGTTCGGGCACAGAAGTTAACACGCTTTCCGGAAAGATTGCTTCGGAATCTTCCTTCCTTACCCTTGAGGCGTTGTGAAAGAGTCTTCAGAGGCCTGCCAGACCGGTGCCTTGCTGGTGGAATACCGCTTGTCTGATTATCGAAATATGTTGTAACGTGGTATTGCAATAATTCCCATAGATCTTCAACGATTAACTGCGGCGCTCCAGCGTCTCGGTTTTCTCGTAGTCGTTGGTTGATTCTGAGGACGTCTACCAATTTGTGTGTGAGGTCATCTTCAGAGCGATCTCCGCTATCTAGAGTAATAGATGGTCGTACGGTTATAGGTGGTACTGGAAGAACCTTCATTATCGACCATTCAGGTCTACTGGAATCGCTATCCATTCCAAGGAATATCAAGTGCTGATCAGGAATCTTTTCTAGCCATTCCCGAATATCTCTTGCATTGAGTTTGTGTTCTCCTTTGTCCGCTTTCTTCTCCTTGAAAGTAGAAGGCTTGTCCAAGAGGATCTTACCTTGTTCCGAACCACAATGCATGCAAATTGCACGCTTAGCGCTGGAACACTCCTTCTCGATTTCCTTGATGATTTTCTTGAATTCTGTCGAACCTACGCCGTGCTTTCGCATCACATCATGAACACGGTCACGGTAGTAATCTTGTTCGGACTTTTCTGGGTCAAGAGGGTGCGTGTCTGAAGCACTGTGCAGTAGAATTTGGCTGCATTCATTACAAGTACACTTCAAAGCCGTCTTGATAAGGGCAGTGAATCCAATGTGCATAACCGGTAGCTCAAGCGCGATGTGTCCGAAATGACTTGGGCACTCGTCGTGCTTGTTTCCACACGTCTCACAGCGAATCCCGGGGTCAATCACTCCCATTTTTTGATCCATCAATCCTTGCTTAAATGCGTGTCCATCATCCTTGTAGGTGTCTGCTGTTTTTACTTCGACAGCCGACATCTTTCGAATCTCGTTTGGATCCATTAGGCTGAACTTAATCGAATCTATCCTCTTTGGGATTTTTGCTACTCCACGGGCACTCATCTTCGGTCCTCCAATTCAAGGCGCATAGCCACTCCAAGACTCTTCATTTCGTCCAAAAGTAGCTTGAAAGCGTAGGATGTTTGTACTGAATGAACATCTGCTCGATCCCCACATACAGGGCAAACCGGTGTTCTCCTCTTCCAATCATAATATGCGATATGTCCACAGCCACTGTTGTTACAAACCATCAGTGGCCAACCATCCGATTCATCGAGCAATCTATCCTTGATTACCATCGAAGCACCGTGGGCAATTAGACAATCTCTCTCCATTTCTCCGAACCTCAGACCACCTTGTCGGGCTCTTCCCTCTGTTGGCTGTCGAGTCAAGATTTGTACTCGACCACGGCTTCGGGCGTGCAGTTTGCTGCTAACTAAGTGGTGTAGGCGTTGATAGAAAATTACTCCAGTGAAAATTTCTGCTTGGAAGGCTTCTCCGGTTTCACCGCTAATCATCGGTTCTCTTCCTGTGTGCGCGAAACCATTTCTGAGTAGTCCAGAGCGAAGAGATTCTTCCTTTTCTCCGCTAAACGCTGTTCCGTCAATCTGTCGGCCTTCCATGGAACCAACCTTTCCGCCAATCATCTCAAGAACGTGTGCTACTGTCATTCTGGATGGAATAGCGTGAGGATTTATGATAAGGTCGGGAACGATACCGTCGACAGTGAATGGCATATCCTTCTCATCCACTAGCCTGCCAATTACACCCTTCTGACCGTGTCGACTCGCAAATTTATCTCCTAGTTCTGGTACCTTTTCAGTCCTCAAAGTAATGCGGCATAGAAGTCCTGAATCAAGTGATTCTGTAACGAATACATTGTCTACCCATCCAGATTCACCATTTCGAACCATCATAGATGATTCTCGCCGTTCCTGAGCTTGTAGGAAATGCCCGTGTGATTCTTCAAGGAATCTTGGAGGACTTGTCTTTCCTACTAAGACCCCGCTGTCTGCTCCTACGCTTGACAAGTGAGTTTCAGGAGTCGGAAGACCATCCCTTTCCAGATGAGTGTAGCTTTCCCAAGACTTGAGCCCCTTTACCTCGTCTAGACCAGTGCCAGGGACTTCAATTTGCTCTTTTTGACCACCTGGGAATTGTTTGTTCTCAGCATTATATGTGCGAATGAATGATGAGCGGGCTAGCGATCTTTCGACTGCTGCTCTATTCATTACCACAGCGTCTTGCATGTTGTATCCATGATGGCTCAAAATTGCCACAACGAAATTTTGTCCGCCCGGTCTTTGAGCGAAATTAGTAGTCTTCATGGAGCGTGTTCCAACTATTGATTGCTGAGGATAATGCATCACGTGCATGCGTGTATCAGGCCTTAGCCGGTAGTTTGCGCTTGGCAGACCAAGGCTTTGCTTCACCATTGCTGTACCGCCGGTAACTCTCGGAGTAGAGTTGTGCTCTGGATAAGGCACTAGTGAGGCACATACACCTAGAATTAGTTGAGGGTCTATCTCGACATGAGTATAGGCGAGAACTGTGTTTTGCCTCTTCTGCTTCCGTAGAATAGCCTCAAGATCCTTTTGATGGTAGTTTAGTGGCACACTGAAATTCTCTATCTCGGAATCCCCGTTGGGCATTTTTACTTCTACACGCAGCTCTGCTTTCTTGATTTGAGATTTACCAAGGTTTACCCATTCTACTGAAGCCGGATTTATTGGGCGACCGTGCTTAGGGGAAACCATAGGTAAGTCAAACGGTCGAGGTGCAATAAGGAGGTCTTCCTCTTCTTCAGCATCCACCCATTCAACTACCCCGTTTGATACTAGATCAGCAAACGTCCATTCTCCGGATTTTATCAAGTCAAGATGGTCTTTGGACAGTACCAAATCACCATCTTCGAGAACCAAAAGAGGCCTTAGTATTCGACCTCTGTCGGTATTAATGAAAATATCTCTATTTGCTCCATCAAATCGTATACTTACCTCCGGACGGATTCTTCCCTGCCGCCTTCGACGCTTGAATTGATTAACCAACTTAGTGGCGTTTTTGTGCAATCCGAAAATGTCTCCATTAACGTGTACGCGGAATCCTTCGGCCCATCCGGAAGGTGAAGAATCAACTCCTGCTTCACTTAGGAGTTGTTTTACCTCGTTTTCGTGAACTTCTTCGGAGACGTCAATCATTTGAGAGGCGTTCTTTACAAGTCCGCAATTCTGTCCTTCCGGAGTTTCGTTAGGGCAGAGCCTACCCCATTGAGTAGGGTGCAGATCTCGAGCTTCGAAGTGAGGTTGGCTGCGAACCAAGGGGCTAGTTACTCTGCGCATGTGCGACAAAGCGGCAAGATAGGTAGTCCTGTCCAGAAGTTGACTGACACCGCTACGTCCGCCAACCCAATTTCCAGTTGCCAAAGCGTGCATTATTTTCTGAGTTAGAACATCAGGTCGCAAACAAGCGTTGATCCGTAGTTCACGCTTTCTATTATGATGGCGCTCTAATTGATACTTTAGATCACGTGCAAGTTGTTGAAGGCTTACTCGGAATAAGTCTTCGACTAAGTCACCTGCTAATCTAACTCTCTTGTTAGCGTAATGGTCCTTATCGTTAGGGTCTTGGTCTGTAATCGCCATTTCAAGGACTTGGCGTACAATTCGGCCGAGGAATATTGCTTTCTTCTCTCGGTGTTCGGGGCCTGAACCAAGGTGAGGAAGTAGTTCCTTGTCCAACAAATTCTGAATTCTGGCTTCTCGATATTCCTTCTGTTGACCAGCGGCGAATTTCTTCTCTAACCATTGAAGGGCTTCCTCGGAGGTCTCTACATTGTACTCTTCGTTGTCTTTGACATCGTTTAGATTAGCAACAGTGTACTTCATCGCTTCAGCAGGACCAGCGATTGCAGTGAAAATTTCCTTATCGTTCTCCATACCGAGAGAACGCATTAGCAGAACCACTGGGATTGGAGTTGTTCCTGCACTTGGAATCTTAACCATAAGCATACCATCACGGCGCTTTTCTATGTTCAGCGGCTTTCTAACTCCATCTTTCTGTGAGAAAATCTTTGCAACTTCTGTTTCGTGAGCATATTTCTTATTCTTCTCAACAGTGACTCGGTTTGGCGCTAGATCTTCCATCGAGATCAGTACTCTTTCTGTACCGTTAATAATGAAGTAGCCACCAGGATCTAGAGGGTCTTCTCCCGCTCTTCGCAGTAACTCGGTTAATCTCTCAGCATCCTCTGTAGAAGTGTGAGGTGATAACTTTCTATCATCATCAGCACACAGGTGAGAGATATGGTTAGCGTGAAGATTACACTGAGCAGAACGAACCATAATTGGAAGGTTACCAATGTGTACCCTCTCTTCTATATCCGGAGTTGGTTTGTCATCTCGGATAATTTGGAAATCTAAGTGTACTGGTGAGAAATATGTTAGTTTTCTTAGCCTGCATTCTAATGGGGTTGCAGGATGTTCTGCGCCATTTGCTTCCCGGATTGTAGGGCGGCCAAGATGAATATTCTTCATTCTGATGACAATCTCCTTGTCTAGAACGTCCAGTTTGATTATTCCACCATCATCATCTTCTACTGGCTCGTCAGTTCCAATGCGTATATTTCTAACGATGTTTTCCATTCGGCTTAATTTACCATCAGTAGATGGAATACAATCGTTATAGGATGCTAATTGGTGATTGACCAAGCTTCTTTGCTGAAAATAACTCTCTACGATTTCCTTCATCTTATCAACTCCTCAAGCACTCTCCACGATTAGTCTGAATGCGGTACTTGAACCGGCCACTCGGCTATATCGAACTACTCGCACTACTCTGTTTGCAAGCCATCCAGCTGGTAAATCATCTACCTCAGACTCTACCTTTTCTTTAATGGCTTGAACTGCAGGGTCGGTAATTAGAATCTTAGGCAATAATTCCTTTGCAATTCTAATTCCGCCTTCATTATCAGGGACTTCTAAACCCCAATAAGACAATGCTGCGGACTCCTCTTCTTGTGAGATCAATTCATGGTGAGGGACTAGTATGTGGTTCAGGACATTAAACCGATCATCACCCTGAGGGATGTCGTCTAGTTCCAATGCCTTTCTTGAAATTGTAATTCTACCGGAGCGACTGCGTCGTCGAGAAGTGTTGTGCTCTCTAATTATGGACATTATGTTCTCGAGTGTAGCATCGCTCATCGCTACTCCAGTCTTTTCGGAAACTTCCTCAACCGTCATTCGCTTGATTGCATCCATGTTTGCGTCGTCAGCGAGTTTGTGCGCATGTTCTGCATCTATGCCCAACTCGATTAGACGCTTTTTTGTTGAACTCTTAACTGCCATTTACTCCGCCCCAAAACCCAGAAAACCGTGAGCCTGAGGCTTAGTCAGGCGGGCCTGGAGGGATTCGAACCCCCGGCCACCGGGTTAAAAGCCCGGCGCTCTACCTGACTAAGCTACAGGCCCATGGCTAGTGCTGGGCTGCCCGTCGACCGAAGGGGTGTTTAAGAAAGTGACGGTCTATGCGTAGCATAGGCAGGGCTGGACCATTTGCCCTCTTGGGGGCCGAGAGAGCGGAGAGAAGTAAGGACTTCCATGAATAAATGTTTGCGAAATTTAGGTGGAAAAATGGGCACTAATGAAATATCTAGGGAGGTAGAATACTCCTCTTTCGGTCAATCCAAGGTCCATGATTTCAATATAAACGACAAGAACGTTTTGAAGTTGATTATACCGCCTACTGTTTACCCACCCAGACGAGATACCAAATTGTTGCTTAAGGGGCTGGAACGCATTAGTATGCAACCTGGATATTTGGTTGAGATTGGGTGTGGATCCGGGGCGATTTCAATTGCCAAGGCTCTAGAAGGTTGGAATGTAACCGCCTTTGATGTAAATCCACTGGCAGTAGTTGCAACAAAAGGAAACTCGGAAGTTGCAGGAGTTCATGATAAAGTCACAGTAAGAGAAGGAGGGGTCGGAGAAGAAAATTGGGAGTTACCTACTAATGCAGATTTAGTTGTATGGAATTTACCATACTTATTTCCGGATTTGGAAAATACACTTGGACCAATGGAAGAAGCCGCTTTGACCGATGAAAGAATTAGAGGTTGGTCTGAGCAATTACTTGATTTAGCGAATGAAACAAGTCAAAATGGAACAATTTTTGTTCTTCTAATGAACTCTGATTCTAATCCCAAAAATTCGCCATTAACCTGGGTAAGAGAGGGGTGGTCAAAAAGATCTTTGGCAATTGAAAGAGTTGGTGAAGATACCCTAGAAGTTATAGCATTCTGGAGGCCCGGATTTGGTTCGGAACCCGTGTACCTAGAGAAGACAAATTCGACCATGGATGAGGCACGAAATTTACCTAAATTTGGGTGGCAGAGAATTCGAACTGGAGAACAGAGAAGCGGGAGAGGAAGGAAAGGTGCATTTTGGCATTCAAATCAAGGTGACATGATAGCCTCTTGGAGCGTTAAATTAGAAGAATTAAATCGATTGACACCGGGGTTGTTACAAGTATCAATAGGTGCGTCGATTTGTGAAGTATTGGGGGTCCAAATGAAATGGCCAAATGACTTGATTTGGCAGGGCAGAAAATGCGGCGGGATTTTGCTTGAATCTAGCACATATGATGGAACAATTAGGATTGGTGTTGGATTAAACAAGAATGGGGGGGAAAAAGAAGGTTTTTCCTATTCTGGATGGACAGAATATATCGGAGAGATTGACTCTAACGAGATGTTCCAAATTATTGATGCTGCAATAGGGTCTATTTTGGATTCGACACCCCCAATAGATTCTACAGAAAATACATTATGGCAACAGAAATCTTGGGCCCAATTATGTGACATTCTATCCACAGGAGTATTAGCCAAATTTGAGGGCATGGCCGTAAATATTGTTGGCCTTTCTGATACTGGCAGTTTGAGAGCATATTCAGATAGTTCGGCATACGAAATATCTGATATTGATGATTTTTCCATTACTTTCTAGGTGGCCTCACAAGCCCCATACGTTCTCTAACCAATCTAATCTTTCCAGAAGTAGTCAAAGATTCTATTTCTGGGTTTGAATGCAATTTTCGCCTAGCCATTTCTTTGTTTTCAAGATCCAACCTAATTATCACCAATGTATCTGATTGGAACGATAAACAATCAAGTAATCGAAAATTAATCTCCGGCAAATTTTGTTCAATAATTTTGCTTGCAGAATTTCGAGATAACTCTCCTTTGTTTATCCGTAAACCCATCCAACGATGTTTACCACGGGAGGCTTTGCTCTGCCGAGCCATGCTTCGGCGAGTAGGTCGATGCTTAACGAGTTCCCGTCAATTGAACTTAGAAAATTACATCATTTACAATTACGAAAGACCACTAACTACTGCAACTAGTCGTAACCTACCCACCATTTCATCGCTAGATCTTGCCCCTAAAATCACCTGACAATTAGGATGTAGAGAACTAACTAATGATTCGCTCAATTGATTTAGATGATGCAAAGTCATGTCCGGTCCACCCTCAACTTGGATCAAACAACCCTTTGCGCCTGACACATCTACTTCAGTTAGCGGAGAACGTCTAGCTAACTCTACAACCTGCAAAGGATCTACAACACTGCCTGTCCCTACAATCAAAGTGGCTCCACCTTGGTGTTCTACAACTGTTCGAAGATCCATTAAGTCTAGATTGAGTTTTCCTACTTTGGCCAAAGTTGTAACAAGACCTTCGACTAAATCTTGGATCCAACCAGAGCCGAATTGCCAATGCTCATCTCTTGCCCTTGCATACCATGCAAGTCTTTCCATACTAACGCGTATGCATACATGTGATTGCCCCTCTAAAGCTGGTAGAGCCGTGTTTGCGATAGCGCTTCGAAGAGGTTGCTCAGCAAATGGCAAGCCGGCTATCGACATAACAATACAATTCCTTGCACGTGCGATTCTTGCAAGTTCACTAGCGGCACCAGAACCTGTACCCCCACCTAAACCAGTCATTATGAACAATAATTCTGCTTTGTCCAATAATGAATCGATTGCTGAGAGGCCCTCGCTCAATCGATGCGCAGCAAGGTTAGGGAGAGCTGCCGCTCCACTTCCATCCCCAATTGCGTCTAGGTGTAGGCAATGCGCTTGACCTGAGCCCCTAAACGAGGCTTCATCAGCATCAATCAATAGAAGGTCGGATAGGTCAGCACACTGTTGGTGGGCTGCTACAGCCCAGGCACATCCAAGGCCACCGACTCCAGCGATGAGTATCGCGCCCTCGTGCATATCTATTATTGGGGAACAGACGTACCTTCAAACTGCGGGTCAATCGTAGGTAAGATAACGGCGATATCGCCTTCTTTCATCCCTTGCCCAAGCATTGTCTGGTTCTATCTCAAGAACCATGTCATAATATTCTACAGCCTTCTCAAACTCTGAAAGATACCTTCCATTCATGTGGGCTAGATTATTTAGGACTGGGACGCAGTTTGGTTCTTCTTCTAACATTCTAAGAAGAATCTTTTCTGCCTCCGAAATATCCAACCTTTCCATCTTGTCTTCAGCCTCGTCTAATGATGAAATTTGCTCCTCGCTGAGGCGGTAAATATTCTTCCAAACAGGCCCCGCCATAATACGAACGAGGTAGTGATTCGGTTTGAGTTTTATGCGCCTAGGTTTGATGATGAATTAGTTAGGACAAATAAGCGACCCCGAAGGGGTCAAACTGAAACCTTGATAGCCCTCAAACGGCTGGAACGGATTACCAACTGAGGTCGAATGATGAGTGCACATCTACCGACCTTTCATCGGCTTGTAGTTCTGGGCTGTTTTGCCATATTATTGGCCGGCTCCACTCAAGGATATTCAAACGGCATTGGTGGTGATGAAAATGGCGATGGAGAAGTTGCACTTGCCGGTTGTACCTGCCATAATGAACTACCAGATAACTCAGTGGCGGTAATCTTAGACGGACTGCCATATCATTATTCAGCAGAAACAACTTACTCCCTTACCATTCAATTAATTGGAGGTCCTGATATCGATTCAACATCCAACACTGGTGGTTTCGCTATGAGAGTAAGCGGAGGTTTGCTAGCAGCAGCTGAAGGGTTTGAAAATCATGTCCAGAATTGGGAGGAGGACGGAGCTAGCTTAACTCATACTGGCTCCGGTGCTGCAACCTCGGATAGAACTTGGATGTTAACATGGACCGCTCCCGAAACTGGCGCAGGCCCGGTAACCATTTGGTTGGCAGGAAACTCGGTTAACGGCGACGGAATTCCAAGTGAACTCGATAGATGGAATCGGCTTTCAGTATCTCTAGAAGAGGGAGAGGATACTGGAGATACAAGAACTGTTTTCAGCGGCAACGGGGAGATAGAACCTCCGGCTCCACTGGAAACACATGTGGATCTTCATCACATGGGTGCAAAGCTTCGAGCACACTGGTTAGGTCTGCTTGGGTTTGCAGCAGTTATTCTAGTCATATTATTTTGCGGATTATTCCTAAGGTATGGGTTCTCCAGACATTACGTCGGAAGAAGTAATTTGCTAAAGTTACGAATCAAGCATCTGCGACGAGGTGACCAACTATGAGAGACGATGCCGTGATGAAGCTTCTCCGCGAGGTCAAGGCTGGTAAGGTCAGTGTTGAAGATGCCCGAGATGCACTTTCTGAGGTTGAATTGAGTGAGGACGCATACCAAAATGCAGTAGATCACGGAGTGTTCAACGAACCAGAACCAGGAACAATAATTCGGGCAAGTATATCTCCATCGAGTGACTCTTGGTTGGTCCTCATCTTCGCAATGTGGGGAATCCTATGGACCCTATATTGGGCTGGAACCCTTTCATACGGATTGTACAATCATTGGGACCAACAGCGGTTATCATTCCATCTTGCAATGACTCTACTTACAGTGATTTTGATGGGTATTGTTTACTTGAGATTTGTAATGCCAGACGTAATTATCGTCAAACATAGAAGAAACAAATACATTACTTCAAACGACACAGAGGCATGGAAGCAATACGAGGTGTGATTTATGGCGCGAAGATTTCGACTGAGGCCACTTCCCAACGATGATGAACAATGGTGGGAAGAATCTAATCCGACCATCGATAGAAGGGAGTTTATGCGTCATTCCTTCAACACCGCTGCCGGAGTTATCACCATGGCTAGTCTCGGTAGTATCGGGTTCGCTTCCCTTCTAATGGGGACTGCCGATTCTTCCGGTGGAGATTCCGCTGTCAGATTCTGGGTACCAACAGGTGCGGAAGACTCTGCGTGGTATGGAGATAGGCACCTTGAACCTATGAATTACTCTGCTTTCGTTGAAGCTGCCGCAAACAGTGCCACCGGTATGTCTGGTGCCCAGGGCGTTTGGTCCGGAATGCCAGTAAATGTAGCCTATGTTCCGCACCAAGAAAATGTCTCTAAAGCCCCGACAACAAACGTACCAAGGTTCCAATTTATGGATGGATATAACGAGAGTGGAAAGTACATCGGAAGTGGTTACGAACTAGAAGAGAATCCAGATTATGCCTCGTTGTCTATTCATGATAATCTGATCTTGATTTTCTCACGGTGTACCCATCTTTGTTGTATCCCGGGCTGGCAACTTGTGAAAAATGATTACACCAATGACCAATGGACACCTGGGGCCGTTGATGCGGGCGGAAACAAATTATTCTGTATTTGTCACTCTAGCAGATTCGACCCAACAGCCATCGAGAAAAACCGTAGCAGAAACAGATCTTCTGGTAAGGAATTCGACTTTATCGGAATTCGAAGAACCGGAGGGCCTGCGCCATACGGATTGCCTCTAATCCCCTGGGTCAAATCCGGAGACGTTATCGAAGCACTTCCGGACTTCATTGATTGGTACACATATTGCGACTGAGGTAAAAAAATGTTACAATTTTGGTTTTTGTGGTTATTCATCGCCCTCATTGTCGTGCTTGTTGCATTCACACTCAGGAAGGAGCGAGACGATATGCCACGAAAGGATATCTTGAGGGCTGTTGAAACCAGTGCTGGAAGTATGGGATTGGCGGAAAAGACATTCCTCTGGGCTTTCTCTTGGTTGGACACCAGATTCAGGATTCAGGATTATTGGGGGATGAGTAGAGATGCGTACTACAGCGTCCACAGACAGATGCCGCTCACTCACGCTGAAAAATACAAACTTCGAATCATTTGGTACTGGTACCCACTATACTGTTTGGGTGGAATTTCCTTCCTCGCCTTTGTTATCCTCGTAATTACAGGTGCGATTCTAGGACTGTATTATGTCCCAGGAGGAGAGGGGGATCCTACTCCCGCGTACTCCTCAATGGAATTCATCATGACTCAATTGCCATTTGGTTATATCATCCGCTCTATTCACCATTGGACTACCCACTTCATGGTTGCAGCCGTTTTCTTACACATGTGCAGAGTTTACTTCACAGGTGCATACAGAAATCCACGAGAGTTGAACTGGCTGATTGGAGTAGCCTTGATGTTCTTCACTATCTTTTTCGGTTACTCAGGATATCTCCTGCCGTGGGATAGCCTGGCTTTCGGAGCAGCAACAATTGGAATCAACATGGCAAACTCCACTCCTCTAATTGGTGGATGGATCGCAACTGCAATGTTTGCAGGTACTTCCCTTTCCGGCCAAACTGTGACAAGAATGTATTTCTTGCATGTTTTCATCTTACCAGTTGTTGTAACTACTTTGATTCTAGCTCACTTATTCATCGTCTGGGTGCAAGGTATTGCGGAGCCACATTGATTGGAGGAGTATCTCATGGGAATGATTGATAGATTTGGACGCATAGCCGACACCTATGTTCGAGAAAAAAGTAGTCTCTTGGAATCTGAACAAGAGCGACGCCGAGTCCACATGGGCCATGCATTTTGGCCAACAGAAGTATTGAGAGATTCAATCATCTTTGCTTCTATGTTGATGGTATTATGTTTCTATTGTTGGCTAATTCCACCTCCACTACACAGTGCTGCTGATCCATTTGCACAAGCGGGGTTCGTTTTCCCAGATTGGTACGTTTTATTCTCGTATGGATATCTTAGATGGGGAGAATATCTGCCTCAATTCGTTATTCCTGCGGGACCTATCGGAGAATTCCTAGGTTCACCAGTTATATCTTGGAATGCAGCATGGTGGGGAGCCGCGCTAACTGGAATCCCAGTAGGTATCCTAGCGCTACCACCTTTCCTTCCCGGACGTGAGAAGAGAGGTGTTGAAGATCCATGGTTTGCTACTGCAGGAGCCGTCTATCTCGCCCACGTTTGGTTTATCTCTGTATACTCTATCAATATCTTCCTAGAATTATACGCTAAAGATAGAACTGATTATTGTTGGGCGAATTCAAAACATATCTTCGACTGTGGAAGACAAGCACCTTGGACAGCAGAAGTATTCAACGCTGTGCCTTGGATTCTCACTGGGATTTTCATCTTCGCTGTTTTATTCTTCGCCATCAGATGGTCCCTTGTCAATTCGATAGGGGCTAGATTAACACCCTCTATGGGGAAGCAAGTAGCAGTTGGTTCTCTGATCCTTGCGGTGTTAATTTCAGCTGTGACCTGGCCGATATATGAGGGAGGTTTCTGGGACTACGGGGGCCTAGGCGCAATGGATGATATCGAAGAATTGGAGACCATGCGTGGCCAACCATCTGATACTTTGGTGTACTACGGCAAAGGAGATGATTGGCAGGACTGGGAAGATGAATGTCTAACATTCTCTGAATCATCAGACCTAGGTGTCTGGGACACCTTGGATGAAGATTATGACCCTGAAAAATGGTGTGTGATACCCGCTGTACATTGGTCTAATTGGGGAATCTATCAGCCCACCCAACGTCTAATTATCGATTTTGAGGGCTTCAACGACCATTCATTTGATGGAAAAAACCATGGTGGAGAATCTGATGAATACATCGGAACAAACGATGGAAGTAGTATCAGTAAATCATGGAGTGACATAATCGAGATTGAAGATTTGGGAATCTCCTCTGTCTTCGTAGATGTTGGGTGCAATTTCCGAACCACCGTAAGAGGTGCAGGAACACACACTCAAGACTTGACTCTTTCAAATGATGCGGGGAAGATACTCTGGACAGCAGAGGGCTCTTGTGACAGTACCACTCTAAAATTAAGCCCCGGTGTTTATGTCCTAGATTACCAAGTAACATCTAGCGGAGTTAACGAATCAGTCACCATGATTACCGATTACTCCGCAGTGGCTTTCCAACCTCTTTTGCTCGATGAAAATGGGGCCGCTGCAAACCGAGCAGCCCTCCCGGTGGGAACTGCATTGTCAACAATGACACTAGAAAATCCGACATTTGAGAAGAATCCAAAGAGTTTGGATGCTAAGCTTACCTATTCTATATTCGTTCCATGCCTAGGTGTCGGTGCAATTGTTTTCTTCCTGATGCGCAGCATGGCTAGAGGTTATGAGTGGGAAATGAACAAGTGTTATGGCTGCGATTTGTGTGATGACGCCTGTCCAGTAAGATTGTTCAACGCTGGCGATAAGCTGAACATCATCTACAACACTTGGAATAACGAGGACGATGGCGTTCCGCTGTATTCTTGCTTGACTTGCACTGCTTGTACGAACGCCTGCCCTCAATTGGTCGATTACGATTCATACGTCGATATTCGTCGTAACCTAATCGTAGGTGGACCTCCAGCAGCAGAAATACCTCACACTGTTCTTCAAGCAGTATTGGCTGCAGAAGCGGAAGAGGATGCAGATATCGAATTCATTCCTGTTGAAGAATACCCTATAGATTCAAGCGTAGGATATTACCCTGGTTGTGTAGACTACATAGATCAAGAGATGATATTTAGCCACGTTAATGAAGGAGAGATGAATCTTGGAGAGACCACCTCCGCTGCTTTTACAATTTTTGAAGAAATGGGCAAGGATGTAACCTACCTCGGAAGAGATTTCCTCAAGTGCTGTGGCCACGATCAAAAGTGGCAAGGTATGACCGAGGTATTTGAAAAGCTCAAGGTCTACAACCAAAAGAAACTTGGAGAAAGTGGAATTGACACATTGGTCACTTCTTGTGCAGAGTGTTTCCGTACCTTTGCTATGGATTACGAACTAGATGAAATGAAGGTCATGCACACTACTGAATATCTAATCGAAAATGGATTCGAAATGGATTTAGCTACAAACGAAGACGTAACTGTCACATATCACGACCCTTGTCGTCTCGGACGCCAAATGAACATCTACGATGAACCTAGAGACCTAGTGAAAGCTATTGATGGAGTCGACCTAGTGGAGATGGAGCACACCGGGGAAGATGCTCTATGCTGTGGTGTATCTAGCATGATGTCTTGCAACGAAAATAGTCGTGCTCTACGATTACAACGATTCGATGAAGTGAAAGCCACAGGTGCTGAAATCATGCTAACAAGTTGTCCAAAATGTGTCAGCCACTTTGAGTGTCTGAAGTTTGAAGGTGATCCAAGACATGACTTCGAAATTCTCGACGTCGTGTCGTTCCTTGCTAGGCAGATTGAAGCAAATAAGTAGGCGTGAGATTGTTGACTACGGTTGACAGTGATTGGGTCTTTGGATTCATGATTGGACCATTAGCCACGCTAACAGTTGCGATTAGCCTGTCATGGAAAGCAGCATGGATAGGTATGATTTGTGATTTAATTATTGGATTCTTCTTGATTCTCATCGCCCTTGGTTATAGAAGACCCAATATGGCGAAGGGAACATTGGTAGGATTTTGTGTTGCTGTCATCATTTCTATACATCCACTTTGGCTGACTTTTTTCGCTTAACATGTTTTGATAAGTCAAGGCAGATTCCACAAGTATGAATGACTGGGGGCCTAGACCTAGCAGCCCGAAGGGCTCGTGAGCAAAAGCGCATTCGTATTATGATGAATGCGATGCGAGCTGAGGAACGAGCTAAGCTAAAGGGAGGCGAAGACGCAGTTGCTTGGGTTAAGGATGAATTGTGTATTGGATGTGACCAATGTACTATTGTATGTGACGATGATGCCATCGAACTGTATGATACTCCATTAGCAAGTCCAATAATGGATGTTGATGTTAACCGGAAGGCAAGGGTTCTCAGGGATCCATGTACAGGATGCAAATTATGCGTGCTTGCTTGTCCAACGGATGCAATTATTATGATAGATAGGTGATTGAATGGCTAAGGAAGATCCATTAAGGTTTGGCGCAGAATTTGGCCCAAAGAGAACTGAGAATTCCACTGGTGTTTCTCTCTCTACATTCAAGAATTTAGTTTGGATTTCTAATTTAGGAGGACTTCTTCTTTGTGCTATAGGGCTTGAATTAATTGTAGTTCAACAACAAGGCTACTGGGGGTTAGGAGCAATAGTAGCAGGAGTTATTGTTGCACTATTTCCATCAAATTACGAAATTGTAGGCATGGAAGCAATTCAAGAAGGCCTTGAGAATGATTCCGAGAAGCAATTGAAAGAGAACCTAGATGATTCAGAAAAAAAGCAACAATGGTGGAATGAGTCTGAGGAAAATGTCAAGGACTCAAATCAATAGCAAATAATGTGGCTCAAGACTGGGTATCTTCACCACTGGGTCCGATAAATTTCGAATCCAACGAACATGGTTTGGTAAGGATTGCCTGGGGTGAAGTGCCTAGGGAGAACTCTGAAGACCCTACCATAGTAAATACTAGCAAATGGATTTCAAATTACTTTGAAGGCATTAACAACAATTTACCGAGTTTTGACGAGCGAGAATTAACAAATTTCCAAAGAAATGTTCTCACGTTTTTACGAGACAAAACAAGAATCGGTGAGACGATTACATATTCTGAACTCGCGACAGCTGCTGGTCATCCAAACGCGAGTAGAGCTGTTGGGTCGGTAATGGCAATGAATCCGTGGCCTATTCTCGTACCTTGTCATAGGGTTGTTCGTGGAGATGGAATTATTGGAAATTACAGTGGTCTTGGGGGAACTGAAACGAAAACTCGTTTATTGATTCACGAAGGTAATCAATTTGATGAAAATGGCAAATTGGTTTATTGAGGCCAAGGCCCTACATCGTCTAGTACATCTAACAAATCTCCCGTTCTTTGTTTCGGGCCGGATTCAGTAAGATGCATAGCATGGAATATTCTTATCCCAATAGCCATGTCCGGTTGGGCTAGCAATTGTTTGCTCAAAACCCCATATTCGTTCGCCCAATCCTCTGCTCGATCCGAGAGGGAGTTGATTATTTCCGAAACTAAGGTTGGGCTAGTTGCAGTTCCGGCAGGTAGTTTTGGCCGCCTAATGATTTCTTTTGGTAAACTCGTCAGGTCTGCAGCAGCCCTCAATGCCATCTTTTCATCATCATTAGACAAACGCCAAGACAATGGTAATTGATTCGCAATTTTTGCATGGCTCATACCGAGGAATGGTACCCTCGCCTCTATGGCATGTGCCATAGAATGTCTATCTCCAAGCCTGAGTTGGAAATTTGACATTTGACCCCTAGTTTGTTCAAATTCCAATGTTTTACTCAGGCTAGCAAAATTTTCTTCAGGCATTATGCTTTCTGATGACCATGGCTTCCCAAGACCTCTGTCGTCTTCGGAGATCTCGATTTTTCCAGATAAATCTATTCTAGAGTTTACAAGATTTGAGTGCGCAGGCAAGTTTCGATATCTCGAGTAACCAGCATGTAGTTCATCTGCACCCTGTCCACAAAGTGCGACTGTTACATTGCCTTTCATTTGTTGGAAAACAGATTGCCAAAACATCACGGTTATGTCGAGGTCCTCGCCATTCCAAACAAAGTTGGGTAATTCCTTCCACATTGTATTTTCATCCATAATGTGGATGTGATGACCTAAGTCGAGGTTTTCTGTCACCATTATTGATGCCTGTAAATCGACATTATCCTCGCTATCTGCAACAGTCCAACATTCAGGCGTAGGTTTGCCTACAGAATCTGCTGCATCATGGGCTAATGCGGCCATTAAACTGGAATCTAAACCGCCTGATAGTACAATTCCAACAGGCACATCTGCCATTAGACGATCTTGTATTGAATCACCTAGACTTTGTAATAATCGAGAGGCGCTATTGGAAGGATTCCAATTATCAGTTGGATTTACTTGAGGTTTCCAATATCTTGCGACACCGGTCAAGGTTGCTTTTCCCCTTACTATTGACCACGTCTCTATCGTCCCAATCCCTACCGATGTAACCCCTGAGAATAGTGTTGTTTGGTCTAGTGGATATTCGTAAGCCAATCTGACAGCAAGAGCAGAAACATCTGGTTTTGCAGAAAATTCGGGGTGACCCCTGAAGGCCTTTACTTCCGAGCCAAAGAGTAAGGTGCCATCAGACAATTGAGTTCGGACTAATGGCTTAATTCCAAATGGATCTCGGCAGAGAATCAATTCATTTGCAGAAGGATCCCAAAGAGAAAAACCCCACATTCCATCTAATTTTGAAACCCATTTGACATGTCTCTGAGCGGGATTATCACCAGGTGTTCGATTCCAAGAATGGACTCTATGCAAAGCCAATATCGTCTCCGAATCACCTGCGGTTCGAAATGGATAGTCTTGTAATTCAGATTTAATGTTTTTATGATTGTAAATTTCACCGTTAACCATCAATACACAACCATGATCGCTATGTATCGGTTGTTGAGAACCATCTAGGTCAATTATTGATAATCTGGCATGTGAAAATGCCACTGAACCATCTGTCTGCTCTACACTTGCTTGGAAATCTCCCGAACCATCAGGACCTCTATGCCCTATTGCATTCGCCATTGAAATAGCATCATCGAGACTACCGTTACCGAGTAAGCCAGCGATGCCGCACATATTGAGACCACGGGGGTGATTACACCATCAAAGTGATGTGTTCGGATAGAGAAAAGTTAGCAATCTAATTTCAAACGGGGAAGGCGATGAATATTGCAAAAGACGCTACTGAGGCCAATGCCCAAACAAATAGGTAGAAATTTTGTGAAAGAGGAGACTCTACTATCCCTTCTGACTTCTCTGACTCGGTCATGTGTATCACCCTGTCGCAGAAGAAATCGGGTTGTAAATGTGACTCTCAATAAACTAGATTTTTACAGTTCGACATAGTGCTTCACAATATCCAATGAACCAATAATATAGGAATCAGAGGAAATAAAATCATCGTAGCATTATCATCTATCCAACTAACTCTAGGGACTTCACCCACGACAGTAAGAGGTGCTAGAAGTAAAGCTGCAATTAAGGGGGTGGAAAATAAGGCCACAGAAGCCATCCAAACCGTATACGAGACTGAAAGGCCAACGATAATTGCCGCCTTCATCCCTTTCTTTGCTCTCTTCACCTCACCCATTACTGGATCAACAAAGGTCAAGCCACAAATCAGTGGTATGGTATATTTTCCAGCATCTAGACCATCGCCCTCTTGTGGGGCTAAAATTAGTGCTAGACACACTGCAAAAGCTCCCCAACCTAGCGCACTAATTTGGTTTGCTTCGTATTCTCTTTGACCAACGATTACGATTTTCATCTTTACTCGAATTGCCTCAATTACGACAAAGAATACGAGTACTGCGATAACAAATTCACGAGGAGTGAGGTTCACAAATCCTGCGATTTCATTTCCCCAAAGATAGTATGCGAATGGAATAATACACATTGCAATGTGAGTCCCGCGGCGAAACCAGTGCCCACCTGCTCCACCTACAGAATGCTTTGCGTGATCGATATCAACTGGTATTTCGGCCATCATTCAACCATCCTTGCGAACGCTATTTACTGCATCAATCAAAGATATACTTCCTTTTTCAAGGGCTTGCAAAATATCATCTAATTCTGGTGAAGTAAGTAGGGCAGAATCCCAAGCCGAAATCAAACGTTCACGAACTCTTAGCCTCTCTCTTTCGGAAGATGTAGTTGTGTTTTCGAGTTCATCGACCAATTCTTCAACACCTATCCCTGAATGGGCTGACACCAGTAGTACCTCGGGAGTGAATTCATCTTCGGCAACAGACAATGCTGATTTTACAGCCTTTGCTGCTCTTTCTGCTTCAGGCAAATCTGATTTGTTTATTACAATCAAATCTGCAAGTTCCATAATGCCTGCCTTCTCTGCTTGAATTATATCTCCTCTGTCAGGCCCATCCACTAGTAGAATTCTATCTGCGAATGCTACCACTCTAATCTCTGATTGACCCGCACCAACGGTCTCGATTAGGATATTATCCCAACCACATTCAGATAGGATGTCAACCATAGGTGTCAAGCAATCCATCAATCCACCAGGATGGTTTCTAGTGGCAAGTGAACGTATGAATACTAAATCTGAAGAGTCTGCATTTGTCATTCTCATCCTATCTCCAAGTAGAGCACCTCCGCTCCTAGGGGATGATGGATCAACCGCTAAGACTGCTACAGACTCTCCCCTTTCGACCCATACATCAATCATTTTTCCAATAAGAGATGATTTTCCTACACCCGGGGGTCCGGTTATTCCCAAAGATGAGCCAATCCCTCTTTCTATTGGGGAATTATGACCCTCTTCAACAAGTGTAAGTAATCTAGAAAGTGAACGACGATTACCAGAGCGAGCTTCAACTAACAAGTCATCTAGTTCACTCACCAGTGCCACCCTGCCTCTTCTCCAACCCCCACTGGGTCTCCAGATTCGGAGCGTTCTTGGATTGTTGAAAGAAATTCTAGTATTTCTGAAGAGGTTGTGCCTGGACCAAAAATTGCCCTAACCCCAACATCATACAAACTTGCTCGGTCATGCTCAGGAATAATTCCACCTGCAAATACGATTACATTATCCATCTTTGACTCCTTTAATCCTTCACATACCCTTGGAATTAGTACTGAATGAGCACCAGAGAGTGATGAAAGGCCTACTGCACCTGCGTCCTCGTCAATAACAATGCGAACGATCTCATCAGGAGTTCGACGTAGACCCGTGTAAATCACCTCATGACCACCGTCACGTAGGGCCCTTGCGATTACTTTAGCGCCCCTATCATGGCCATCAAGGCCGGGTTTGGCGACTACTATCCGCATGGTTATGTCGTTCTTCCGACATCTGTGATACCCTTCAATGAACCGATTGGAACATTTTGCTCTGTATTCTATCATTAGGAATGCTCATGGGCGGCTTTGACTCGTTGTGAGTTCAACCATGTCAGGCGTGAAGGAACGTATCGATGACTTGCGCCGCCGCAAGGCACAGGCAGAAGCAGGTGGTGGGCAGAAGCGAATCGCAGCCCAACACGCCCGTGGAAAGATGACTGCTCGAGAAAGAATTGAACAATTATTGGATGACGATTCATTTGTAGAAGTCGATGGATTAGTCGAACATAGATGTCGAGATTTCGACATGGATAGAAATGTCATTCCAGGTGACGGGGTAGTATGTGGGCATGGTACTATTGATGGTAGAACCGTGTATTGTTTTGCACAAGATTTCACAGTTTATGGTGGTTCATTAGGTGAGATGCATGGATTAAAAATATGCAAAATACTCGACATGGCGCTAAAGACTGGAGCCCCTGTAATTGGATTGAACGACAGCGGTGGGGCTCGAATTCAAGAAGGGGTTGCTAGCCTAGGTTCGTACGCGGAGATTTTTTTCCGTAATGTTAGAGCAAGCGGAGTTATACCCCAAATTTCGGTAATTATGGGCCCATGTGCTGGTGGAGCTGTGTACTCACCTGCAATTACCGATTTCGTAGTAATGGTTGACCAGACCGCTCACATGTTCATTACAGGTCCTGAAGTTATCAAGACTGTCACAAATGAAGAAGTTAGCTTCGAAGATTTAGGAGGCGCATCAACCCATGCAACTCGGTCAGGAGTAACTCATTTTACTGCAGATAGCGATGATGATGCGCTAGAATTGGTAAGAGACTTAGTTGCGATGTTGCCTCTAAATAATCTTGAGAAGCCTCCCGTAAAGGCAACATCAGACCCTCTTGATAGAGAATGTGAAACTCTAGATGAGTTGATTCCAAATGACCCAACTACTCCATATGACATAGTAGATGCAATCGAAGCGACTCTAGATGATGGAGCGTTCTTAGAAGTACAAGCAGACTTTGCCGGAAATATTGTTGTTGGATTCGGAAGACTAGGCGGGCATACCATTGGGATAGTTGCTAATCAGCCAAAAATATTGGCAGGCTGCTTGGATATTGATGCCTCAGTAAAAGCAGCCAGATTCGTAAGATTTTGTGACGCATTCAACATCCCATTGCTAACTTTTGTAGATGTTCCAGGTTTCCTTCCCGGAGCCAGTCAAGAGTGGGGAGGGATTATTCGCCATGGTGCAAAGTTACTCTACGCTTATGCTGAAGCAACCGTACCAAAATTAACCGTAATTACTCGTAAAGCATACGGTGGGGCTTACGATGTTATGAGTAGTAAACACATTAGAGGCGACTACAATATTGCTTGGCCTTCGGCTCAACTTGCAGTTATGGGCGCTGAAGGTGCTGTGCAGATTATTCATCGGCGCAGAATAGGCTCTGCAGGAGATCCTGAAGGAGAGCGTAAGAGATTAATCGATGATTATGAGGAAACATTCGCAAATCCATATCGAGCGGCGTCCCTAGGCTACCTAGATGATGTCATTCAGCCGAGGGAGACTAGGGCTAAACTGACTAAAGCACTGGGCGCCTTATTAGAAAAAGAAGAAATCAGACCCGCTCGTAAACACGGAAACATTCCCTTGTGAGGTATATTATGGCTAGGAAAAAAGACCGACTGCGGGCTGCTGCTATACTGGCAGTGTTGCTAGAGGAATCAGAGGGACAGGCATTACAATCCTCTGAAGGCAGAGATGGAGGAGAAGCCTGGTCTCGCGATCATAGAAGGTCTCTAATTGGAAGGAGAAATTTGTTTCGAGCCCGCACCCGGAGAAGTACTACTAGGTGATAAGATGAAAAAACGCAAAGTCAAAGTCGACGGTGAGGAATACGAAGTCGAACTTGAAAAGCAAGGTGGAGTATGGAACGTTACCATTGAAGGAAAGAGTTTCAACATAGAAATCGAAGGTGGTTCTGTTGGAGACTCGGCAGGTATTAAACGTAAAAAAAAGGGAAGGGGGAAAAAATCAGGAACTATTTCCTCTACTATACCTGGCAAGATAGTCTCGATAGCGGTTGAAGAAGGTGATAAGGTAGGTGAAGGAGATGTGGTTATGATACTAGAAGCTATGAAAATGCAAAATGAAATTCAAGCACCCCTATCTGGCAAAGTAACCGCAGTTAACTGCAAACCAGGGGATAGCATCGAGGCAAATTCCCCATTGGTTATCATTCAACCCGAAGAACCCAAAACTGAGTAGCACCTCAGAAAGATCCATGCCGACCTGCGATTACACAGAATGCAAAGCCGAGGGGGAAAAAATTAGTCGACTATCCCCCGAAGGATTCCTTGTAGCTACTGGGAAAAAGGCCTATTCATTCCGTGAAGCATATCGTCGCTTTCACTATTGTAAAGAACATCATGATGAATTGATGACTAATGTGTGGAATCGAGTTCGGTCCAAGGATGACAAAGAAGACGACCATGTTGCCCCTACAGCAATTTAGCTTCATATAAGGCCTAGAGCATCCTCAATTCTGTTTAATTCTGGCCCGGTAGAGCCTGAACCTACGAGTGCATCGGAATTACTTGCCACACATCCGGCGCCAACGTAAGGCGAACCAAAGCAAACAGTTCCTACCATCACAGGCACTTGCATAATTTCCGCAATCTTTTCCGCCTCTTCTGCGGATATATCTGGATGAGCAAGAATTCCTTTGTTATTTGCTACAGTCATCGAACCAACGGTTTCCTGACTTGCCACTTTGGTACGAAGGGTATCAACCTTCAGGACCTCGCCAATCATTTCGGCACCAGGGCCTGGAATGACTGGGCTAACTATTGCACCGTGGTCATTGCAAGTGACAAGATTCCCTGCGGCATTTACCCCACTCTCTAGAACTACAATATCCCCGAAACTGGTTAATTCATCGAGATCCGCTTCAGTTGCGATATCTGCTACTGCTAATCCATTCTTGTTTCCACGAACTAGAGAGCCTAGCAATGCTGAACCACCAATTAAACATGGATATAACTCTAAATCAAATGCTGATTGCAATTCTTCAACAGCCGGCTTATCCAATGATGCAGGATGGAACAAAACATCACCTATGACACTAAGATACACTCCAACTTGAGCGTGTCCAAGTATGTCTCCGGTCGAGATTCCCATAGGCTCACCTGTGTTGTCCTGTATGTATGGCTACGCCCATAGTGAATGAATGTTGATGCGGGGAGGTGAAAGAGAGTGGCACAGCGACGCAAGTTCCCGTGGGCTCTCGCACCACAGTACAGTAAACGACGCAGGAGGACTTGACTTCCGGGTTCGATATGGGACCGGGTATTACCCCTCCGCTTTGGCCGTGCACAACTCTCCTTCGAATTGGATTGGTGATAGAATCGAAATTGCCTATTGGACAGAGGCCCACAAAAAGTGTTGGTGTGGGCGAGTAGAAAGATGAATGCTCGGGGGGTTAGTGCAGCTGGGCTGAACACCTCGGCGAACCTCGGTGCTTACACCCGCTGTCTATCAAACTCGTCTTCTACGAGTCCCCTGAGATGCCTCGTCTTTCGGATGACTTCGAGCTTAGATGCTTTCAGCTCTTATCCACTGGAGCGTGGCTACCCAGCATTGCCTTGCCAGACAACTGGTAAACTAGTGGCTCCGAGCCCTCGTTCCTCTCGTACTAAAGGGCCCTTCCGATCAGGCATCTTACACGCTTCAACCGCAAAGCAACAAACCTGTCTCACGACGGTCTAAACCCATCTCACGATCCCCTTTAATGGGCGAACAACCCCACCCTTCCCAGCTGCTGCACCAGGAGGTTGGGAAGAGACGACATCGAAGTAGCAAGCCACCAGGTCGATGTGTGCTCTTGCTGGTGACAACTCAATTATCCCCAAGGTAACTTTTCTGTTATCAATCACCCCCAGAAATGAGGTAGATTGGTTCGTTAGGCCGTGCTTTCGCATCTTCAATCGTTATTGGTCCGATTCAAGTCAAGCCAGCTTTTCCCCTTACGGTTAACGGTGGAGACTGAACCACCTAAGCTGACCTTTGGGCACGCTTGTTATGTTTTCGAGCGCGTGGCGCCCCACCCAAACTGCCCACCAAGCGGTGTTCTCATGAAGAGTGAGTACAGTTACACTCCAAGGACGGTGTCTCTATGTATGACTACTCGGAGGACTGGCGTCCTCCGGATCAAAATCTCCCGTCTACTCAGCACATGAAGTGCGACTGTACAACGCCAGGCTGCAGTAAAGCTCTATGGGGTCTTCGCTTGCAGGTTGAAGGTACTGGACTGTGCGCCAGTAATGTCAATTTCGCCGGACGTACCGCGGAGACAGTAGGACTCTCGTTAGGCCATTCATGCAAGTCGCCAATTAAGCGACAAGGTATTACGCTACCTTAAGAGGGTCATAGTTACCCCCGCTGTTTACCGGTCCTTCGTTAGGTTGAAACCCAATTTCAGATACCGGCACTGAGCAGGATTCACCGACTATACACATCCTTTCGAACTAGCAGTCGGCTATGTTTTTATTAAACAGTCGGAGTCCTCTAGTCACTGCGACCAGCTCTCCTCAGAGCTGGCACCCCTTCTCCCGAAGTTACGGGGCGATTTTGCCGAGTTCCTTCGCGGTACTTTACCCGTCACACCTTAGGCTACTCACCTTGGGTACCTGTGTCAGTTCTCGGTACGGTCATCTCTGCGGCTTTTCACGGGACCAGGGCATAATCCGTCTTTCGCTCACGTCTTCTCGATCTTCTCACCATGACGGTTCTCCGATCGATTATAGAACGCTTCGACAC
>JALRLV010000079.1 GCA_023268715.1 Candidatus Thalassarchaeaceae archaeon | reverse complement strand
GTATCGCCATCTGGTCCACCTGTTACAAAATTCCCAGTTGGATTCACTTGAATGATAGTATTTTTATCTAACATTTCTTCTAATTCTGGCTTGATAATTTCTTCTACTCTTTTTTGAACTTCATCAGGATTATCTTTTAAATCTTTACTATGTTGAGTACTGCAAATAACGTTTGATATTCTTATAGGTTCATTCACATTACTATACTCGACTGTTACTTGTGCTTTTCCATCTGGGCCTAACCAGTCTTGTCCGCTATGTCTTTTAGATGAAAGTGCTTTCGTAATCTTGTGGCTGTAGAAGATTGCACTTGGCATTAAAGAATCATTTTCATTACATGCATAACCAAACATCATTCCTTGATCCCCTGCACCGAAGTTATCAGTACCCCTTGCTATATCGACACTTTGATTATGAATTAAGTTTTTAAAAGATAATGAATTCCAATGGAAGTTTTCTTGTTCATAACCAATGTCTTTGACAGTTTGCCTAACTAATTCTTCTATGGTTTCTTTATTGTCCATTAGGTCTGTTTTCACTTCTCCAGCAATTGTTACCATATTTGATGAAACC
>JALRLV010000078.1 GCA_023268715.1 Candidatus Thalassarchaeaceae archaeon | reverse complement strand
GTTAGACTTAGTAAGTCACTGTTAAAACTGCGGAGTTTGGTATGCGACTTGAAATCGCATTCGTTTGTATTTCAGCCTGTTTACTCTTTTCGAGCCAAAGTGTCCTTGCAGAGCCAAGCTTTTCGAAGGATCTCACTCAGGCTCAGGCGGTGACGAAGAGCCCCAGTTTTACAGTGAAACGTCTGGTTAGCGGTCTTGACCAACCCTGGTCGGTGGCTTGGCTTCCCAACGGTGACCTTCTTATTACTGAGCGAACGGGCCAGCTTCTGCGTGTTGCCTCCGACTTCAAGTCAGCGCCTGTAGCGATCTCGGGACTGCCCGACACCATTGCAGTCGATGGCCAGGGCGGTCTACTTGATGTTGCTGTACACCCAAACCACCGTGAGAACCAGTTCATTTATCTCTCTTACTCGGAGGGGGCACAGGCAGGCTGGTTATCGGAATCCGGCACTGTGCTTGCCCGCGCCAGACTTCATGCCAACACCTTAAGCGACTTCAAGGTTATTTTTCGAATGAAGCCGGCTTCCCGCGGTGGCAGGCATTTTGGGGGGCGTATTGTCTTTGCTCGTGATGG
>JALRLV010000077.1 GCA_023268715.1 Candidatus Thalassarchaeaceae archaeon | reverse complement strand
AAAAAATTATCAATACGCATTTCTGCCTCACTTAAAGTACCATCTAAAGCTGCTGTTAGTAGGGCTCTTGTATCTTTAATAGGCATTCTATTCCCTTCACCCACTGGGCCTCCGGACCAACCCGTATTAACCAACCAACAGTTTACTTTATACTTATGAATAAGGTCTTTTAGTAAATTACCATATTCAGATGGATGTCTTGGCATGAAGGGTGCACCAAAACAAGCTGAAAAAGTTGCTTCAGGCTCATCAATCCCTTTTTCTGTGCCAGCAACCTTTGCGGTATAACCTGACAAAAAATGATACATTGTTTGAGAGGCAGATAATTTAGCAATTGGAGGCAATACTCCAAATGCATCACAAGTTAGAAGAATTATATTTTTAGGGATTGGACCTCTACCAGTATCACTAGAATTTGGTATAAATGATAACGGATAAGCACCTCGTGTATTTTCTGCTAATGTATCATCATCCAAGTCTAATTCACCTGTCTCATCGTTCATAACAACATTTTCAAGTATTGTTCCTACTTTTTTTGTTGTTTCATAAATTTCTGGCTCAGCCTCTTTTGATAATCTAATCATTTT
>JALRLV010000076.1 GCA_023268715.1 Candidatus Thalassarchaeaceae archaeon | reverse complement strand
AATTGCAACTCAGAATGTAGAAAATGGATATGTGAGACCAGTGGCTTGGAGAGGCACTGAAATGATGGCTATTTCAGCACAACAAACAAAAATTCATGTTGCGATTGCAACTTGGGAATGGGGATCTTACTTTGATCCAAAACTAAAAGTTGAAGGCATTAAATTAAATATTTCAAACTGGAGAAGACCAGCTCCTAATACTATACCATGGGATACTAAAGCCTCAGGTTTATATATGATTTGTACTTTATCAAAACATGAAGCTGAAGCTAAAGGTTATGTAGACTCTTTAATGTTAGATCATCAAGGAAATATCGCAGAAGCTACTGGAGCAAACATTTTTTTTAAAAATGCTCAAGGGGAATTACACACTCCAATACCAGACTCATTTTTAGACGGTATTACTAGAAGATGCATAATTGATATTGCTAAATCAAAAGGTATTAAAGTTATTGAAAGAAAAATCAAACCAGATGAAATGTCTAATTTTGTTGGATGTTTTTTAACAGGAACTGCTGCAGAAGTAACTCCTGTTGCTAGTATTAATGAATATAAATTTAAAGTGTGCAATGTAATCAATGACTTATCAGAAAGTTAT
>JALRLV010000075.1 GCA_023268715.1 Candidatus Thalassarchaeaceae archaeon | reverse complement strand
TGGCGTCTCGGCTATTAGTCAGATTGGTGACTACTACCTGCAGAACAGCCCCGATATCACGAAATATGATGCGGGCGTCAATGCAGAGGGTTCTGCGATCAGTAAAGAGTACAAAATGAACGACGATGACAAAATTCGTCGCGCGGTGATTACTCGCCTGATCTGTGACTTCCAGTTGAACTTTGCTGATCAGTCGAAAGAGCTTGGTATTCAATTCCAAGAGTACTTTGCTGATGAGCTTCGTCTATTGGAACCGATGGTAAATGACGGACTTATTCATATGAATGAGAAAGGGTTAGATGTTACAGCCGCTGGGCGCCTATTGATTCGCAGAGTCTGCATGACCTTTGATGCTTACATAAACCATAGCGAGCAGCGATTCTCACGAATTATCTAAGACTCTTATAAAAGAGACTGAATAAGCACTGCTTATCGATAAATATCGTTTTTTTGACTTGGGTCACTAATCCTCTTTGGCTATACTCGTGCCAACGAGGTGAATATGTCCGATACTCAAAAATTAAAGATCGCAAACATCAATGAAGTGCACTGTAACACCTGTTCACTTAGCTCTTTGTGTTTGCCAGTGTCACTCAATAAC
>JALRLV010000074.1 GCA_023268715.1 Candidatus Thalassarchaeaceae archaeon | reverse complement strand
TAGGGTTTTTAGAAAGAAGAAATCATGAAAAAAATACTTCTAGAGTAATTAATGTATGGCCAATTACAACTCTTGGTGAAGGTGCTGAAGCTATGAAATATAGATTTAATTGGAATTTTCCAATTGCTTTTAGTAAACATGATTCGTCAAAACTTTATACTTTTTCTAACCATGTTCATCTTTCTACTGATGAGGGGCAAAGCTGGGAGACTATCAGTCATGATTTAACAAGAAATGATAAGACAAAACTTGTTTCATCTGGTGGTCCTATTACTCAAGATAATACCGGAGTAGAATATTATGCAACTTTATTCGCTGTTGATGAATCTCCAATTCAAGAAGGATTGATATGGGTTGGTAGTGATGATGGATTAATCCATTTAACAAAAGATGGTGGGAACACATGGGAGAATGTAACTCCAAAGAAAATGCCAGATTGGATGATGATAAATAGTATTGACGCCTCTTCTTTTGATACAGGTACTGCATACATAGCAGGAACGAGATACAAGCTAGGTGACTTTACACCTTATTTATATGTAACTGAGGATTATGGAAAAAATTGGAAATTAATTACATCTGGAATAGAGAGCGAACACTTTACAAGAG
>JALRLV010000073.1 GCA_023268715.1 Candidatus Thalassarchaeaceae archaeon | reverse complement strand
AGTCTGGAATATTTTTTTGAAATTTTATAAAACATTTGGGTTCCAAGAAACGCACCACCAACACCTACAGCGTTTGGGAATCCAAGAAATAACGGATTGTTTGATACCTCTCTTGCAGCCAATACCGTTACAGTGATTGCAGCTATGAAACCAATCGATGAAAAACCAACTGATAGTAAAAGACCAAATATTTTTTTAGTATCAGTAATCATAGTTAAAGGTTAGCTAGAGAATTATTTAAAGTTTTCTTTGTCTATTGATTGAAAAACATTTTATTTTAATTACCATATTAAATGCATAGAGAGAGGAATTCCTCAGCAACCTAGATGCCAACTAAGGTGCTTTTTGATGTGGTTATACAACAAAAAATGGCGTTCCAATCCTTGCGTTTTTTAACAAGGAGACTTAAATTGTCAAAATATGTAACTGCTGAAACAGTTTCCCCAGGACATCCTGACAAAATTGCAGACTTAATTTCTGATTATGTTTTAACAAAAGCTCTACAAAACAACAGTTCGTCAAGAGTTGCAGTTGAGACCTTTCTGACTGGAACAAAAAATGGTGGTCTAGTACTTGTAGGTGGAGAAATTAGTGAAATTGCAGAGATAA
>JALRLV010000072.1 GCA_023268715.1 Candidatus Thalassarchaeaceae archaeon | reverse complement strand
AACTAATTCAGTTTTGTTTTCAAAAAAATTATAAATTGTTTTTTTTGATATAGCAAGTTCATTAGCTATATCATCCATAGTCACAGTTTTGAAGCCAAATGCAACAAAAAGATACTGAGCCTTCTGAATTATTTTTTCTTTCAAGTCTTAAAATTGGAGTGCAAATATACTTATGGAAACTTTAAAAACCAAATTAGTTTCCAAAGTTTCTTTTTTAAATTACTGTTAATTAACAATCATATAATGTATTTTAGTGCTTGATATGTTTACAGATTATCACAATAAAATAAATAATTCGATTCAAATTTTTTTAGATGAATTAAACGATTCTAAAATTTATGATCCCATTAAATATTTTTTAAAACTTCCGTCTAAAAGAATTCGTCCAATATCAACTTTAATATCAAGTAATTTATTTAATAATGATATTGAATTTGCATTGCCTGCATCTTTGGCGAATGAAGTTTTTCACAACTTCACTTTGGTTCATGATGATATAATGGATTCATCCAAAATTAGAAGAGGCAAAGAAACTGTACATATTAAATGGAATTTGAATCAAGCCATACTTTCAGGTGATTCAATGCTTATACTTTCGTACAAATTATTTGAA
>JALRLV010000071.1 GCA_023268715.1 Candidatus Thalassarchaeaceae archaeon | reverse complement strand
AAAACCTAGCTTTTCCATTAAGAGTAAGAAAAGTTGAAAAAGATGAAATAGATAAAAAAGTTGATAAAGCATTATCGATGGTTTCATTAAGCGGTTTCGAAACTAGAATGCCAGCTCAACTTTCAGGTGGTCAACAACAAAGGGTAGCAGTTGCTAGAGCTTTGGTATTTGACCCTGCAGTTGTTTTAATGGATGAACCTCTTGGAGCACTAGATAAAAATTTAAGGGAAAGCATGCAATATGAAATTAAACATATTCATGAAAGTATTGGTGTAACAGTTGTATATGTAACTCATGATCAAAGTGAGGCATTAACTATGTCAAACCGAATTGCAGTATTTAATGATGGAAAGGTTCAACAACTTTCAAATCCAGCTGAACTTTATGAGAAGCCAGTAAATTCTTTTGTTGCTGAGTTCATTGGTGAAAATAATACTTTTAATGGAGAGGTGGTTGATATCGCTAAAGATAAATGCAAAGTTAAATTAGCAAATTCAGAAATATTAGCTAATCCAATTTCTGTTAAGTCTAAAGGTGAGAAAACAACAGTCTCATTAAGACCTGAAAGAGCGTTAATAAACCCAACTGATAAGATGGACAATATGTTTACTGG
>JALRLV010000070.1 GCA_023268715.1 Candidatus Thalassarchaeaceae archaeon | reverse complement strand
CTGACTCTGGCGGTTCAGACCCGTAACGCCAACACCTGCAACGGTGATTGACGCACCAGCAACAGCAGCCCAAACTTCAACCATGCCTCGACCCAAGCACTGACCCATCATGGCAGAGACCGCCAACAACCAACCCCAGGAGGAGGAAAGTCAAGACCACTCTTGGCTAGGCGACTTAGTAAGAATTACGATTTTGCTTTGGTCGATGGGTATTCTGACCGCAAATTATTTAGGGATCTTCTCTCAAGCTGTCGATCCAACTTTCCCAGCCAGTTTGCTCACTGGGACGGCGGCCACTTATACGCCAGCTCTTGGAAAGCTAAACAAGAAGAAGAAAGAAGAGAAGGACGTTAACGTAGAAGACAAGCAAACCAAGGCCAGCGCAAAATGAAGCGCCTTCTGCCCCTGATCGCATTCTTTGCCGCTGCTCCAGCGGCACATGCTGACATCACCCACAAGATTCAGTCCTCCATTCAGCTGACCGTTGATGGTGCTGCTTCCCAAGCCACACGAATTGGCTCTAGCTACTCGGTGTCTGGTTCTAATATCACTCTGGACACTGCTGGCGGGCTTGGCGCTCTCACCGCTGGTAGTGCTGTTGGTTATACGGCAGCTGATTACAGCGTCACAACAGCAGGAGACGCAT
>JALRLV010000006.1:48628-97764 GCA_023268715.1 Candidatus Thalassarchaeaceae archaeon | reverse complement strand
ACCAGCTTCTTCTGCCAAACCTGCTGCTACAACATTCGCAGAAGCTCCGATTATTGTACCGTTACCTCCTAGACAGGCGCCAAGCGCTAAGGCCCAAGCAAGTGGGCCTAGAGCCAACCCTAGCTCTGGATCGGAGGCTAATTCGATTACTACAGGGACCATAGTTGCTGTGTATGGACTATTATCGATAAATGCAGACGCAATTGCAGATACCCAAAGCAATAGAAGTACTGCTACCATCAATCGATTACTCTCATCGGCCTGTTTGATTGTATCAGATATACCATCGGCAATGGCGTCGATTAGACCCATAAATTCGAGCCCGTGTATCATTATGAAGAGGCCAGCGAAAAAGATGATTGTAGTCCATTCAACGGCATCAAATTGCTCCTCTACGTGATGTGGAGATGTAACTAAAAGCATTAGCACAGCACCACCTAGAGCAATTGTAGCTACAGTGAAAATTGGGTGGTGAAAACTAGAGTGTGCGAAGAATGCGAAAATGACCAAGGCTAGAATAGCACCTGATTTCTTCAGCAAATCTTTATCCTTTATTCCATATCTAATTTTCAGTAGTTCCACATTACGATGTCGTTCCCCAGAAAGGCCTTCCATTTCCAACTTCTTTAACAGCCAAAATGATGGTGCCATACAGATTACTACTGCCGGACCTACATGAATAATGAAGTCGATGAAGGTTATGCCTTGACCTGCTAACATTTCATTGGAGGAAAGGGCTTGTGGTGAAAGTTGGGCGCCAATGATTATGTTTGGGGGGTCGCCAATTTGAGTTGCGGCTCCGCCAATATTTGAGAACATTACTTCTGCTATAATTAGAGGAATTGGTTCAATACCCAAAACACGGGCTATTTGTATGGTAACTGGGACAATCAAGAGTATCGTAGTTACGTTATCTAAGAAGGCCGAAAATACCGCAGTGATTGTACATAGAATAATCGAAAGTCGCCAGATTGAACCGCCGCTCATGGCGTATGCTTGTACGGCAGCCCATTCGAAAATACCAGTTTTTCCAAGAATGTCAACTATGACCATCATACCGATTAACAAACCAAGTGTCTCCTCATCAATCCAGGTCACGATTGTGCCTAAATCTGGGCCGGGTCCAATCGCATGAAGTGTAATGACTACTATTACGGCTCCAATCGCTGCAGCCAACGATCTGTGGACTAATTCGAAAATAATCAAGGCATAAACACCTAGCAAAATTGCGAAGGCTGCTGGAATGGCCCAACTAGGCATTTCTGGAGCTACCCATTGGCCACCACTAGTAGATGCGCCCAATACACTAGGAATGAGAAAGGTTGTCAATAAAGTTGGGAGAATCAGCCTTTGGCAGATACCCGTTCCATTCAATGTCTTGCTCATAGTTGTCCCGATGTTGATTAGCATATAGATAATACTAAGTTCAGGGCTTCCAAAATACTGCTACATTGCCTCTATGAAAAACTAGATTTGAATCAGTTCGTTGCGCTAATTCAGAGAATAGATTGGTTCTATCCGTTGAATCTTCTACAATTCCTTTGTTTGCTTTTATCTTGACTAATTTTCGTGTGTTCAACTGATCCATGAGTTCTTCGACTATAGCATTGGTAAGTCCATTCCTGCCAACCCTTACAGAAACTACGAGATCTCTGTCATTGGCCATCCGTTTTATGTGATTAGGCACAGACGTCATAACTATTCCACCTTGCTGATTTTATTGCGATGAACTCTACCACAATCTAAGCAGATTATCCTTCGAATCCCATCTTGAATTCTGACCCTAGCGTTTTCTCCGGGCCTAAGCACAGTATTGCACGATCTGCATAGTAAATCTCGAATGTGGCTTTCTGCCCTTACACCATGCCGCTTCGACACCCTTAGCAAATCTCTAGCCGCCAATTTCGAAATTTCCCTGTCCGATTGCAAAATTAATTTGGACAGGTGCTCGATGGATTCTTCGGCTTTCTTCTTCCTATTTTTGGAGTCTCGGCCTCTTCTACGACCTGGCATAAACACACCTCATAAAATTCTAGAGACTGCCGCTTCCACTGAATCTCCAACCTGGTTAATTGAGGCATCTCCATCTATTCTGATTAGTAATCCTCGCTCTGAGTACCAATCCGCGAGAGGAGCTGTCTGCGTATGGTAGGCCTCCAACCTAGACCTGACAGTTTCTTCGGTATCATCTGGCCTTTGGATTAACCGATCCGTTATCTCAGCAGGAGCGGGTTTGAATGTGACGTGATATATATCTCCAGTTTCGGGATCCATTCTTCTTCCAACGATTCTTTCTACGATTGAATCATCTGGAACTTCTATCGAAATTACAGAAGATACTGTGGCTATCTTATCGAGGGATTCCGCTTGTGGAATTGTGCGAGGGAAACCATCGAAAAGCACTCCTTGGTAAGCATCATCTTCCTGCAAACGCTCCTGAATTAAACCAATGATTACCTCATCTGGCACTAATAATCCTGCGTCCATAAATTCCTTAGCAGCCATTCCCATTGGGGAGCCTAACTTTACAGCTGCACGCAACATATCACCTGTGGAGACTTGTGGCTTACCAGTAAGTTCCACTATCCTGCCCGCTTGTGTTCCCTTTCCAGCACCAGGTGGCCCAAAGAGTACTATTGACCCTGTCATCGGCTTCCCCAGCCGCTTCGTGGTCTTAAGTCAGTGCCTGAGTGCAATCAGGTATTCTGCTCATACCAAAGGTGGCCGTAAGCAACCCATTGGTCCATCGTCCATCCTTCAGGTAGTCCACCTGGAGGCAGAGGCATTGCGCCAGGAGGCACAGGCACTGGAGGAGGAAGAGATGGAGCTGAGGAGGAAATAACATCTGAGATTTCATCGTCACTAACAGACTTACTCAATACCTCCCCTGCCGATCCGGTTTCTAGAGCCATGGCCATTCTTTCGGTTTTGGAACCGGAATGAAGAGCTGAACCTGAAGGAATTAATTCCTCATCAGGGCTCAAGTTGTTTTCAGATTCTTTTCTCATACGAAGTAGTACAACTCCTAAACCGGATAGAACCACCAAGAATACAATTGCAAGAGTCCACTCAGGCAACCCTAGTGATACCATCAAGCAACCAATACCGCTACACGAGTCATCTCTCGACCTTGATACTTCCAGAAGAATCTCATTATTAGTGATAGTAGAATCGCCTCCGCTATCTGTAGAATTTGCCCAGAATACAAAACTCGCCAAGCCGGGTGATGCAGATTTACGAGGAGATGCTTCAACGGTAATTTCCACGGATTGTCCAACTGGAATCGAATCCACCGTTGTTGGATTGATTTCAATATTCCAATTCGACAATTCACTAACCTGAAAACTAAACCCTGAAGGTTGGTTTCCTAAATTAGTAACAGAGATTATGAATGCCCCAGAAGAACCAGATTTGATTTCATTAAGCGTCATTGAATCAGAAGATAGTTCTACATAAATTGATGGCGTAATCTCAACATTCAATTGGAAAGTATGAGTTACAGTTTCCATTCCCGGAGTGGTCGCTTCAACAATAACTGGGATCGTTATGTCCGTCATACCAACTGGTAAGTTACCGGGTACATCCAAACCTACGGTCACAAGAGCCTCACGGTTCATATCTAGTGTTGATGGAATAAGCGATTGGAAACCACCAACCCAATCTTCAGGTAGACTCCCAATGCTCCAAGTCAAAGATAACGGAACGTTTCCTGCATTTCTGATCCAAACCTCTGTAGTTCCTGTTTGACCCAATGATAGGGAAATGGTGGAATCCTCGGATGCATCAAGGGCTGCGATTTCCTGAACAATGAATCGGGTTGCATTTACAACCACCTCTCCTCCTTGTAGAGTTGTTCGAAGTGTCAATGTATTCCTAGTATTCATCTCTGCATTTTCTGGCACCATCATCTGAACAGAAACCGTTGCTGACTCACCTGCTTCAATCGAGAATTGCAATTGTTCTGATGTTTGCTGTTGGCCGTATACTAACTGAGTCGCCCATGTATTCAATGAGGAACTAACTGTCATTATGAAATCCATTCTGATATTTCCATCATTAGATACAATCACAGTAGTTTCAGAAATATCTCCATTTAGGACTGCTCTATCTTCTGCAAGTGCTAATGCCCCCAATAATTTCCCATCTTCATCTTCCAAGTCGACTTTGTAATCATAACTCTCGAATACAGTGACAGTGGCAACATCTGTCTTCGTTACCGAGGAATCTTGTACTGATGTGGTAACACAAGTAATGTCCTCAGTAACTCCAGCTGCTGGTTCGCCTCCATACGTGGCTGGGATTTTGACGTGTATTGGAAGCGGAAGGAATTGCAATCGACTAAGTGGGTCCAATACCACTGATGAAGAACCACTGTTTGCGATATTGATAATCCATTGGTTAGGGCTATCACAACTTACTGAATATTGTGTGTCGCCATTACCTGTATTCCTTATCGAAAGTGAATAAGCGGCAGTTTGTCCTGGCTTAGCACCAAGGTCATTTCCAGTTCCCGCCTGTATTGTGAATAGACCTTCTACCCTCTCAACAATAGAGGTGATTCGGATGGTGTGAGAAACAGTTGGTGCGTCCTTGTCGAATAAATTCAAGTCATTAACGAAATTTCCGGGAAGAGCATACCTTGGACCTGCGGGGTTTTCTAAATCCGCATCGACATCTTCCAACGTTAGTGTAACAACTTTCGAATCACCGACATCACCAGACGCTGCAAGGTCCCAAGGGCCAGTTTCATTGAGTAATTTCCACCATTCGTCAATTGGAGATTGTAATATTCCTTGATCGTCAACCCTTTGGACAGGTGTCACCGAAAGTCCGACAGAAACAGCAGAAGTGCCTTCATTTTGCAGTAAGAATTCATGGGTTAGCAAACTACCTGTGCTGGGATCTAATGTTTTAGTTAATGCCTGTTGCAGTTCGGATGGAGTTACAGGAACGGAACCATCTTCCATTAGTGGAGTTATTCTGACTCCGATTTGGGAGATTTCAACCATTAACTGATAGTGGTTATTGTTCACACCATTGTTTTCATCGTTCAATTCAACAACGGTATCTTCAGTGTCAATCCTCAATTCCAATACATGGTCACCGGTTGTTTGGAATACGTGAGGGAAGGATAGGGAAGTTGTTACTCCAGCACCCAAAGAAGTCTTTTCCAAAGTGTAGAGTATTGTCCCCTCAGTTAGGTCCTCCACCTCAATAGTGTAAGCACCACTGGGTTGGGTGGCTTGGTTGCGCCATGAGGCCTCAATTAGGACAGTATCTCCTTGTAATGGAGCTAAAATCGAAGTACTCAAGGAACCCTCGAACACGGTTAAGTCTGCAATTAATTGCTCTTGTAACATCCCTGTAGAAACCAATGCAAAACTTTGAGTCAATCCACCTGCATGCCCCACAGAAATACTCCAAATACCGCCATTTCCGGCTGGAATTTTAATTCGCTCAACATTATTCAATTGGTCTGCGACACCTCCCGTTGTCGAATAACCATTAGAGAATACATTTCCATGGTATACCGTTCCATCTGGAGAGGTTGCAATTAAATCTAGGTCGTTGACTAATTTTGCAGCGCTTTGATTAGCAATTACTGATGCTTCTCTATCTACCCAAGCTAGGGTTACATCGAAATCGGTTGTCGAGTCAACAACAAAGGTGTAAACGAAACTATGTCCGGGATCTAGTTCTCGACTGTCATCAAAGAATAAATCTAAATCTGTTCCATCGTCAATTGGATTAATTGAATTTGCAACGTCTATTTGGCCCCATCCCTCCGAAGGGTTTGGTATATTTGCAACTCCAATATCCTCGGCCCCGTTAATCAATAATGCCTTGATTAAATCTGAACGCGGCTCGGTAATTCCAACGTCAGTTCTTAGGTATTGGCGCACCATCGTAGCACCACCTGCTGCGACAGCGGTAGCCATTGAAGAACCATTCAAGGCCATGTAGAGAGGAGTTGTGCCATCGGAATGTGTGGAGGAACTGCAAGATTCACCCTGGGCACTACTCGCTTCCTCTGCCCTAGCAGAACATAACATAACTCCTGGTGCCACCATATCAGGTTTGATTCTACCATCCAATGTTGTTCCTTTTGAAGAAAAAGTTGGCACATTTCCTTCGGGGTCAGACCCCATAGAACCTGTTGTTGAAGCACCAATAGTGAGGACGTTTTTGGCAGAACCTGGAGGAGTTACGGTGTTCGCGCCGTCTTCACCAAGGTCTCCGGAAGAAAATAGGACCAAGAATCGAGGGTTGTCGACAATGAAAGCATCTGCGGAACGAGAATCGGAACTGTATTCGCCGACTAAGTTCTGGTTACCCCATGAATTGGTTTGAATCCTTGCAGAATTCTGCCAAGCATGCGAGAACATGTCGTACAGTGAACCCCATCTCGCCAAGACTCCCGAAGAGTCAACTTCAAGCTGGTAGAAATGGAATGTGGCTGCTGGCACCATTCCTAACGCAGAAACGTCACCTGAACCATCACCGAGAAGTGTGGCGGCTACGTGGGTACCATGTCCTGAATTACTATCTGACGCTGAATTATCGGGTCCAAATTGATTGTACACCGCTCTAACTCTTCCGTCGAAATCGCCATGGTCTGCATCTAATCCAGTATCTGAAATTGCAATAACCTCACCACTTCCGTTCAGAGTATTGGTGGAGTCAACTAGAGCCTGATTGATTCCTGCAATGTTACTTGCCACCGAATTATGGATTGTTAATTCTGAAGCTTGATCTATGTGTAAAATTCTTCCATCCATGGCAAGAATTGGAATCCAAATTGCATTAACTGACTTTGGTTGACAGAGATGAGGGTCACAAATATCTCTTATCCCGACCGATTCAGATACTGATTCAAGATCGGCTTGCAGTTGCTTTAGTTGTACGTTGGTTAAATCAGGCACTGGAGTGATATCTAGGTCTACATTGATTGCGACCCTTCCTGCAATTGAAGCGACCTGGTTGCTGACCCTCCATGCAATTGGCAACTCTCCAGCCCATCTAACCCCATCCATAGAACTCAATTCAAGGAGAGTTTTTGCTGAATTGAATTGGATTGGAATTTTGATAATGAAAGTATCATCAGGAATTGTTTCAATTATCACCAATCCCCTGTCCTGTAAGTTTTGGTGAAGTGAAGTCAAGTCTGCTGTGTTTGATTGTACAAGAGCAAATCTCGTCCTATCAAGTGCGTTTGAATCAAAGATATTTTCCGGACCGAGTGGTATAGGATGTTGAATGGGGTCAAAACTACCGTATGGAGAGTGAATATACCCCGAACTTTGCTTTATTTCATAAGTGCCGGCAGAGGCAGTTGAAAATGGCTGAAATTTAGAATCTGTATCTTCCATTTCGTCATATTCAGAGTCAATTTGAGAGTTTAAATCAGACGCAGATGTGACTCCTATGGACCATCCACTCAATAGGAGCATGAAAAGGGTAATCAGTGCAAGCCGGCGGTCAGTCACGAACCGTTGGGAGAATTGAGGGGCTTTTGACCGTTCATGTTGATTGACCTATGGTCAAGTCAAAAAAAATGGCCTTGAATCCGTTCAAAGATTGTAGTAGGCATCGATTGCGGCATCGGTCTTCGCCACCGAAATTTTCCAATCAGATTCAGTCCCCATGAGTGCGCGAATGCAATCGACATTCTCGGGGATTACATCACTTTCCTGATGGATAGCTTGGAAATAATACAGGCGATTTCCTACTAACTTTACCCCATCTTCCCAGACAAAGATTTCATGTAAATCCCCCCACTTTCTGCCGATGTCGCGAGCCATTTCCATCACCTCGGCCGTTGTAGTGATCCTATTCTCTTCTCCATGCATGACGATTATTCGGGGTTGTTCTTTCCACATTTCTATTATTGATTCAGTAGTCAGGCCATGCCCTTTTGGTAAATCTGCAATAATTGAGTGAACATGCATTATTGTGGTCGGGACTGCAACGGCTAGTGAGTTGATTTCAATTTCTGGCTTGACGGTCATTACATCAGGACCATGGTGGCTTGGTACTTTTAGAACAGGCTTGATGGCGTTGATTGGACCCTTCTTTGAATCACCGGGATCAGCAGCGCGTCGGACCATTGTGCATTCAACCTTCAATGAGCCACAGTGCTCGTAAAGAGGTACCAAGGTCCGGGAAAGGCCTGTGGTATTGCAAGATACTACCCTTGTTCCTTCAGCATTCAAATTTGTCTCATGGTTTGCGCATGAGGTGTATGAGAGGCCAGTAAGATCATGCTTTTCTCCGCCTTGGAAAATATGTTTGACTCCAGCGGCTTTGTATTTGGCAAGATTACCCGCACCCATCTTTCCAGGGGCGCAGTCGATTACTACATCGGCTATGGATAAAAGATCGGAAAGACCTCCTCTACACTCATACCCATGTTCAGCAAATGCCGAAATTCTTTCGGTATCATCGAATGTACAGTAAAGTGGAAAGCCCTTTTTTACAGCTAAATCGCAGCCGAAGGAAGGACCTGTTTTGGTAACCCCAATTATCTCCATGTCTTCCTGTGCATCTACAGCATCTGCGACTCTTTTTCCGATTGTTCCGAATCCGTTAATTGCGACTTTAATTGACCCCATTGTGTAGCCCCATTTGCCCTTTCGGCGGATTGATGCCGTAATCGAACCTCTATCAATGATACTCTTGAAAGACGCTGCGAAAAATAAACTGAAATATCGTAATATTCACTATCTACTTACCCGTCAGAATGAAGACGGTATCCACCCCGTAGATGGCTGGAGATAACATGCGCGACATCACCGCAAAGAGTGTCAAACTGAACAGAGACCTCGATAAGATGTTGCAGCAAGCACTCGAAAGAGACTTGCTGGTGCGCATCGGATGGGGCAAGCAAGGAGACGAGAAACCCAAGAATGGAGAGATTGGTGTAATCACCCATCTTCCCGAAAAATCGCGAGTATTACTTTTGGGTGATTTGGGAGAGTGTGCAGGTGCAATGAATAATGGTGGGACCTTCACTCTTCAGGGGGGTTGTAGTTCAATGTTGGGCGCCTTCCAAAAATCTGGTAGAATCACTGTAGAAAAAGATGCAGGAGACCGGGTGGGCCAGAAAATGGCTGGTGGAGAGATTATCGTCCAAGGCTCGGTAGGCAATGAAACCGGAGCCGAGATGAAGGGTGGATTCGTCATTGTAAGAGGTCATGCTGGATCTGCAACTGGTGCCGCCATGAGTGGTGGTACTGTAGTCATCCTTGGAAACACTGGTAGCGACCCTGGGAGAGGTATGGTTGGCGGCCGTGTGATCATTTCTGGTTCCTGTCCACCACCGGGAGAAGGCGCTACAATGAGGTCGATCGATTCCGCTGAAGTGGATGAATTGGCGGAACATCTTGAACCATTGGGACTATACATTGATTCAGACGCTTTGGTGATCGTATCAAGCGAAGATGGACCTCCGCAACCCGAGTTACCCGAGATATCCATCACGGAGGGCTTCGAAGGCATCACACTGGTGCCATCCGCAAGAGATAGATTACCCTCCCTTACCAAATTAGACACTAGCTCACCAATACATCCCGCTGGTCAAGAAGAAAATGCTATGACGACTCCTCTTCCTTGGATAATCAGCACGGAAAACATGACTGGAAAGATTGGAAGATATTCCACAAATCAACCGGGTTTGGTGACTTCAGCACCTAGGTCGAATGACCTAATTTTAATCACCGAAGAAAATCTCTCAGACGTTGTAGGTATAATCAATCAATGTTCTGGTATGGTTCTAGATCTAACTAAGATGCCGGCCATTAACGATGCAGAAATCGAAGCATTATTGGTTTCACTTTACAGTAGGATGGCCGACAATTCCCTAGTATTCCTGAAGGACAGCATCTCAAGGGTAGAGCACCTATTCCGCTTAGTTGTGGATTTAGACCTTGATGGTGCATTAGTTGATGTTGCTTCAGCCGGAGGCTCAAGGGCCGCAGCGGCATTACCCAGAATTGGACTAGTCGCTCAAGCAATGAATTTACCAAATCAAGGAAGGAGAATATTACTTCAGATGCACGAGGCCCCTTCTGCGGAAGATCTGCTCATCACTATTGGAGCAGGATGTTCTGCAGTTGTAGCACCTGCTCCTAATGATGATGTTGAAGCGGCGCTAAATTGGATTGATGGAACATTAAGAGGTTGGATGTTAGAATTGGGAATCAATAATCTCGCCGAATTAACAAGACGTAACCTACGAGCCCTCGACCATGACACTGCAGCAATATCTGGTCTTCGATTAATAGGATATGACAGGCCGCTTCCGATGTGGTTGAGAAACTGAGGTGTTATTCTGCCAACTATCACCTTGAGTCATTCTTTACTTCGCTCTATACAAGCAGAAAATGGAGCGGAGTACGATGCAGATGATTGGCTAGAAAGATTATCTCAAATCGGATGTGTGGTAGAGGGGAGTAATGAAGAATCAATAGAAATTGAGGTTTTTCCAGATCGACCCGATCTCCTGAGTCATGAAACTATGGCAAGGGCCGCGAGGGCTTTCTTAGAAGGAGATATTCAACAACCAACTATTGAAACTAAAGATAGCCGCATCGGGTTGGAGGTTGATTCCAGTCTTGAATCAGTTCGACCAATCATCATGGGTGCGATTGTCAGAGGAGTAAATAACGGAGATACTTATGAGGAAAAAGACCAATTTATTCAATCCTTAATGGACCATCAGGAAAAATTGCACCTCAGCCTCGGTCGAAAAAGGCGATTTTCATCTATTGGAGTCCATGATCTATCGACTTTAAGCCCCCCTTTCAGAGTGGTTACCGTACCTGGAACACACTCTTTTATCCCATTAGCAATGGATAACAAAATGTCAATCGATGAGATACTTAGAGAACACCCGAAAGGGGTAGAATACGCTCATTTAATGGAAAATATGGATGTTTATCCTGTAATATTAGATTCGAATGATGACATACTATCTTTTCCCCCGATAATTAATGGAGAACACACCACAGTTAGCGAATCTACAACAGATTTCTTCATTGATGTAACCGGCTGGGACGAAAGAGCCGTAGAAACTTGTTTATTGCTCGTTTGCCTTGCTTTATCGGAACGCGGCGGAACAATAGAACAAGTGAAGGTCACTGGTTACGATGGACAGGTTAGAATGACACCAAATATGCAGTCTAAAGAACACAGAGTGTCTGATCGATTGATTGAAAGAATACTTGGCTTAACTCTTGGAAGTGAAGAAATTGCCTCCTCAATACAAAGGATGGGAGGTAATCTGGTATCCTCACGCGCGGTTACTGATGGAGTAAACAAAGCCGAGCGTTGGGCTGACCTGGAAGTAGGTGAAAGAGAACATGTAATCGCCATGCCTAGATGGCGATCCGACATAATGCATCCAGTTGACATTGTTGAAGATATTGCAATCGGGTATGGATATGAGAATATGCCCAACATCTTATCATCCGTTCATCTAGATGCTATACCTTTACCGTCTGCACACTTACACAGGAGAGTTCGAGAAAGTTTACGCTCATTGAATCTTCAAGAAACTCAAAGTCTTACATTATCAAACGAAAGAGTTCAATTTGATAATACTCGATGGGCGAGTTTGGCAACTGTTACTGAATTAGCAAACCCAATTACCATTGACCACACAATTATGAGGCAGAGAGTCCTTCCGAGTTTATTGCAGCTATTGGCAGCAAATCGTCATCATGAATTACCACAAAGAGTTTACGAAATTGGAACGGTTGTATTGGACTCTCATAATGCTACAAGGGCTGCATGGGCTTGTGCTGAAGTTGGTGGAGGTTTCTCCGCGGCCAAAGGATTCGCACAAGCCCTCCTAAGAGATATTGGAGCAAATCTTGATGACATAGTTTGGGAATCAACCGAATTGGACGAAGGACCTTGGTTATCAGGAAGGGGCGCTAAGGTGTTTGTATCTGGGGAAGAAATCGGACAAATTGGAGAAATAGACCCTGCGGTTGCTTCTGAGTTTGGTCTTCGGGTTCCAATTCAAGCAGGAGATTTCGACATCGACGCCATAGGCCGTCTCATCCCAGACCCTGTGCTCTGAGTCTTCAAAATCAATCATCGCCTAATAGTGCCATTGCGTCGAGAAAAGATTTGTCGTTTAGGTGGCTCTTGTCCTCCATTAACTCCTTCTGTTTGTCCTCAGACTTTCTCTCATACTCAACTACCTCAGCCTTCTCTTCTGTAGGCTTTGGTCTGGCGGGGGCGTTCTTCTTACCAAATGGCCACTTCGATGCCATGGTCCTCGAACAGCACCCAAGACCATAGTTGCTTCGTTTGAGCTAATCATCGCGAAAGGGTAGGAATCAAAGCCGAGAACGATGAGCGTCTCCCATGCGAGGAAGGGCTTTGACCATGGCAATGATTCTTGCATTGCTATCCGTGTCAACAGCGCCGAGCCAATTAAATGAGCCTCCGAAATCTTTTGATTCGGCTTCCTATGATTCTACACTTGACCTATTATTGATCGGAAATTCATATACATCCAACAATCAATTAAGTGTAAGAGTTGAGAATTTACTAACCTCATCAGGATTTACTCCCGATGTACAGTCGTTAACTAGTGGAGGTAAGACCCTTGCTTGGCATGGAGAACAAGCTGAAACTGAAGGTTCTGAATGGTCCAGCACCCTAAGGTCGCCTCACGATTATGTGATATTGCAAGACCAAAGCCAAGTTCCGGGTTTCCCAACAAGTTCGTCATATTGGCAAGATAGTATGCAAGGCGCTCAAATTATCGATGATTTGGTTGATGACAATGGTGGAGATACCTTCTTTCTAATGACTTGGGGGTACAGAAATGGTGATGAGAGCAATGGTTGGAGATATCCTGACTACGTAACGATGCAACATCATCTAGAAACTGGTTACCTTGCTTATGCTGAAAACCTATCATCAGAACAGAGACCTGTGTTCATCGCTCCTGTAGGGATGGCATTTGAGAACATATTTTTCTCCATATCTAATGCTACTGATGATGGAACTATTTTCTCCGACCTATACGCTTCGGATGGGAGTCACCCCTCCATTCAAGGGAGTTATTTAGCCGCCTGCGTTATTCATGTATCCGTTACCGGAGAACCGTCGGTCGGTCTACCTAGTACTGGAGGAATAAACCAATCTAGAACATTAGAATTGCAACAATGGGCAGACCACACTGTATTCAACACATCAGGATTAACATACCCTTGGCAATTGGAAGATTTAGGAGTTGAATTCGGAGTCTCTTCCGGTTCAATTTTCAATATTGACCCGGGGTTAACTATTGGCGTAGCTGCCAATTTCACTAACCTAGCAGAGGTCAACACTACTGCGCTAATTGAAATCTCTAGTCCATCTGGTTGGCAAGTATCATGGGATTATCCAACAAGTCCGGAAGTTGGATTTTCATTTGATGCTCCAAGTGATGTTGTTCAGTGGGTAGAATTTAGAGTTACGGCGCCTGAGGTAGACTCCGGTTACCCTCTTGCAGAATCGATTCATGAGTTTAGCGTAGCTTTGGTTGGAGACCATACCGGCAATCAAGATTGGTGGAATTTTTCACTTCGTTATGGTGAATGGAAGGGTATGCAAGTAATCGAAGGAGGTGGGACTGCTTCTATCGACCCAGGGGGTGTTGTCGACCTAGAATTCGAGTTGAAGAATATTGGTAACTCGATTAATTCCCTTGGAATAAATATCGCACCAGTTTACCTCAATGGTACTCCGATACAGACACCTAGCCTTTCATTTGAATATGAAGGATGGACTGCAATAATCTACGACCGTGCTGGTTTGGAAGATATGAACCCTGGCGAAATCACTACCGTTCGTATGCAGGTGCAATCTCCGATTTTAACCTCTGGGAAATTGGAAATGATGATTCAATTTTGGGCAGATGGTGTCGAAGATATCGAAAGATTAAACCAGACAATTAGCATAGTGCCTCGATCCGGTGGCGACCTAGGAATAACAAATGTAAATTGCAATTTCGATGTAAAACCAGGAGAAACTTGTTTGGTAGAATTATTTATTGAAAATACAGGAGATGCGGCTTATCTATTCAATCTGAGTGTGTCTGAAAAACCAGACTGGTTAGTTGTTAACATTACAGAATATACTCGATTTTTGGGTCCTGGTCAAACCGTCCATGGAATCGATGTTTCTGCTTGGACTGCAATTGGATTAGAAGCGGGAATTATCGGAAAAGTAACACTAGAATTAGAGGTCGATGGCTGGGTTCCTGCAGAGGTTAGTTTTGATGTATCAATCGCAGCTGTTCACGCTTGGGAAATTATTCGCTCCGATGCTGAGGTGATTGATGGAAGATTGACCGGTTATTGGGAAGTGAAGAATATAGGAAATAGCCCCGATGGATTGGTTGTAGGTGTCGAATGCACTGATTTTACAGATTTTGGAGTAATTCCCCCAAATAAAGTAGATTCTTCAACCAACCAAGGTAGATCATTCGAAGTTCTTGATGTTCCAATAAATGGAGTCCTAATTTTTGAGGTTTGGATGGAGGTTCCTAATGAAGTCCCAATCGCCTCAAATGCGATTCTAACAGTCGAAATCAGATCATTTAGAGACCCAGCAGTTCAACATACTGTGGAACATTCAACTGAAATTGATGGCATGCAACCATCCCAACCGGTTGACCCTGATGGGCCTGGTATTTTCAGTAATTTTTTGCAGCGATGGTTGCAAACTATTCTAATCGTAATTGTCAGTATTGTCGGAACAACCGCGGTAGCTTTTGCCATTAGACACAGAATTGAAGCAGACAGGGAACATTACAGAAGAAATTACCCTACGGTTGTTGTTGAAGAAGTTGGAGACTGGATGTCAAAATTTGATTCGAGTGAGAAAAAACAACTCGAACTGATAGAGAGTCCAACAACCGACATAGAGTCCTTCAAGCAGGAATTCATGGAAAAATCAGGAAATCATTCTAGAGAAATTTCACCTGCTCCAAAGGCAGAGGTAATCGACGATGCCGGGGATTTGCTTGACGAATCTCAAGCCGAGGATGCCATACTCGATGCAATCGAAATGGCAGAACAATTGCAAGAAAGTGATTTAATTCATCCAGATAACATAGTGCTGGACTTAGATGATTTTGATGACAGATTGAATTCTCTTGGCAAAGATTTGCGTGATGATGAAGACCCGTGATACCTCCGGTAACCTGTGGGCGGTGACTGGATCATTGGTGTCGACGAGGCTGGGAGAGGGCCTGTAATCGGGCCTTTGGTAGTCGCAGCATTAGCAATCCCACCAAATCATGTCGAAACATTAACTGAATTACAAGTAAAGGATTCAAAGGAACTTTCACCCAATGAACGTCTTCGAATTTTCGATGAAATCAATAGTTTCATAGAGGATGGAATTTGGAGATCGGGAGTAATTCTCTGTTCCTCGAAAAGAATAGATCTTAACAGCCTAAATTCGGATTTGAATAGTCTGGAAATCGATTTATTTTCCGAGGCGATTATTGCTACAGATTTGTTTAATGAATCGGGAGTGATTCGTGCAGATGCTTGTGACGTAAATGAAAGGAGGTTCGCAACGAGACTTGAAACATCATTAGGCGAAAGCTGGAAAAATTGGAGGATTGAGGCCGAACATGGCATGGATTCGAGAGACCTAGTGACAGGAGGAGCCTCAATTCTCGCAAAAGTATCAAGAGACTCAGCAATCGAAGAAATCGCTGCACGAACAGGTACTGAAATTGGTTCCGGATATCCTTCGGATAAAACTACACGAGCTGCCGTAGAAAAGATGTTGGCAAATGGCAAACCACACGACTCCCTAAGATGGAGTTGGGCAACCGTATCTGATATTTGGCAGAAGTTGCACGGAACCCCTGTTCCAATTCGTTCGGAGCAGGGAGGACCTGTTGTACAATCGTCACTTGATGACTGGTAAGGTAGAGAAGCGTCAAATGCCTGACTTCGGGCCGTAGGCCCGATAGCATGGTAGATTCCGACTGGGATACAGAAACCATAGATACTGTTCGAAAGTATGCTATGCAAAATACCCTGGAGTACGATGGGGCCGGTCAATCCGGTTCTGTACTAGGTCGCTTATTAGGCGAAAGAGCGGATCTCAGGCCTAGAGCAAAAGAACTCAAATCCTTGGTGGAAATAGAGGTAGAAGCGGCAAATCAAATGGCAAAAGAGAATGGTCTTGATGCTGTTAGAGAATCCTTAGCAGCAACAAATCCAGAGGCTTTACAAAGACAAAAACAACAGAAAAAAGTTGGACTAAAACCACTTCCCAACGTGACTGAGGGGGAAGTGATTTTGCGCTTTGCACCTAATCCAAATGGGCCACTTACTATTGGACACTCGAGAGGAGTTGTGATTAATTCCGAATTCGCAAAGATGTATTCCGGTAAGGTTGTCTTGCGTTACGATGATACCGATACTAAAGTAAAACCACCTCTACCAGAAGCCTATGGTTGGATAGAAGAAGAATACGAATGGCTTGCTGGCAGACCTGCCGACGTAATTATCCGGGCAAGTGAAAGAATGCCTATCTATCTTGAATATGCCAAACAAATGCTTGAATCCGGATTTGGTTACGTCTGCCGATGTAGTGCTGGAGAATTCAAGGACCTCAGGGATAATTCAGAAGCCTGCCCATGTAGAGAAAAAAATACCGAAAATAATCTCTCAGATTGGCAGGCCATGAATGATGGTATTATTGAGGAAGGCGGGGCGGTTGTAAGGGTCAAAACTGACCTAGAATTACCCAATCCTGCACTTCGTGACTGGCCTGCTCTACGCATACAACACAGCCCACATCCAATGGTCGGAGACCTATACAAAGTCTGGCCACTACTAGATTTCCAAAGTGCAATTGAAGATCATCTTCAAGGAGTGACCCATATTGTTAGAGGTAAGGATTTGATGGATTCTACAAGAAAACAGACTCTATTGTACGGCCACTTTGGATGGAAATATCCTGAACCCCTATATTGGGGGCGGGTAAAGGTACACGAGTTTGGAGGGTTCTCCACTTCTGGAATGAAGGTCGATATTGCTGATGGAAAATTTGAGGGATGGGATGATTCCCGTTTACCTACTATTTCCGCATTGAAACGTCGGGGTTTTGAACCTCAAGCCCTCCGAGAATTCTGGTTAGATCTTGGATTAACTCAGAAGGACATTTCAATATCAATGCAAACCATTGAGTCATTCAATTCTTCCGTGATTGATTCGGTTTGTGAAAGGAGAACTTTCGTTAGAAATCCAAGAAATATGTCGCTTAATTTAGACGGGATAGAACACCCGGATAGGTTGCAAATTGCTCGCCACCCACACGGAGAAATTGAGGGGGTTCGTGAATGGACAATCTCGGAGGAATTTGTAATTGAGGATAGGGATTATTCTGAAAAACTACGATTGAAGGACTTCGCAGATGTATCGATAATGGAAAATCAGGCAAAAGTGAGCTCCTTACAAAGAAGTGACAAGAGAACAATAGTGCATTGGTTACCAATAAATCAGAGTCGAAACGCTCGTCTAACTACCCCAATAGGGACTGAATTTAGAATCGATGAAGGGCTAATCGAGAATATCGATATAGTTGAGGGTGAAATCTTACAGTTAGAAAGGGTGGGTTTCGCAAAAATCGAGAAGGTTCCAGAAAAGGGTCCTGTTGAATTACTATTTTTGCACGGTTAGAGATTATTCAGCCTCGCGTGTGCACACGGCGCCTACGGCGCCGGGATAATGAAACCTTCAGAAAATGAATCCTACAAGGGTCGCATTCAAGGGTGTAAAGCCAGCCACCCCTCAATATGCAGGCACCTCAGAGAGGAGGAGCAGTGCTAATTGTCGCACTACTGATGCTAGTGATTATGCCATATTCACCAGTAGCTGCAGATCAAGATGGAGCGTGTTGTATTTCACAAGATTTTGACCTATATTTGACTGGGAGCGCTGATGAGGGGTCACTTTCACCATTTGATTCCGACCTTGACGAGAAATTCGAGCAATTTGTCACACCCTCCATTCAAGGATTAGTTGAAATTGGATCTTGGGAAACAACTTGGGGATTAACGGGAGATTACCCTGATTCAACTTGGGAATTCCGTATTCCGTATGAGGTAGAAGCAGCGGCTGGAATCCAAGTAAATGCCACAATAGGAGTCAATATTGGCAGTACTTACTTCGAGGGAGATGCTGGAGCCGGATTGTTCCTCACAAATGAGGGAGAAGTAGTGATCTCAGTAGAGGTTCTTGCGGGAGAAGTTCGTTCGGGAGACAAGATAAAATTGACTTTTTCAGTTAGAAGTTTATCATTTTCCAGCCCTCAAGATGATGCTGGAATTCGCTTCATTTGGGGAACTGATGAGTTCTCTGGAAGAATTTCGATGAAGTTCCCCTTAGTTAGTATCGATATGAAAGAACCAAGCGTGAATGGAAGATTGGTATACTTCCCAATCCTTCTGAAATCTGGATTTGGAGATAGAATGTGGTCCGCATCAACCGGAGGCTTGGTCGTGGCTAGTAATGCCCTTCCAGATAGCCCAATTGCAACACCAACAAATAACGGGGTCGAGGTTACTTTTGCTTGGCAAATGCCAGAATCTGCAGATTCTGGATCATATATGGTCGCATTCCATCTGACTCCACAAACTGCCCTAAGAATAGAAGCAAATCGCACATACAACATCGTTGCAGGAGAAGGAGGTGGTGGCACAGGTGGTTGGTACCCTGCTGTTGAGCCTCTAAGAACTGGTGGAACAAATTTACTGGTTGATGTAAATGCTAAATTTGAAGGAGATATGGTTGGGAGAGAAGTAACAATCGAATTTGATGGTGCAATGTCTCAGTGGGTACGATGGGGATTGGACAATATTGGAAACAATAGTCTCTCCTCCAATAGTTGGTGGCGTAATCTGAGAACCTACTCTGACAGCATTACCAGCGCCGAATATAATAATGGACAGGTAGACGATTCTGAAATCGCTGCATTAAACAGCCATCTAGTTGGTTCTGCCGCAGATATGAAATCATTCTTCGCGAATGGACTTTACCTAGACGCTGAGTCGATTCTTGGTGTTAACCCAGTAAATCTTGGACCGACTGAGATAACGATCGATTTGGGCCACACTAGGGCATTTAGCGCCGAGAGCGTGACTATCCGAATTGACACATCCCACGATATAATTGCCGGTGAAAGACAACAATTGATCGAATCCTTCATCCGACCAAGTGATGATGATTTGTACACCAAGGTTGAATTGGACGTACAAATCCGCTCCAGCGCTCTACAGGGACTTGGAGGAGTAGCGGCTGAAGACATCGATGCTAAGCATCGAAGATGGATTATTTTTGAGATCGTTACAATAGAGGAGAGCGATTTAGATACCGAGGAATCTTTCAGAGTTGAGTTTGTACCAACCGGTGGCGCTCTATATTCACCGTTGGTTTCGGCGATGGTTTCTGTCTTCATGCTAGTTTTGGCTTTAGGCTTAGGTATGGCTATGACAAGGAGGCGAGCAAGGGTCCCTACGATGCTTACAGTTGTGGTTCTTGGTGGTCTTTCTCTAGCGCTGTATGTATTGGGCCTTGATATGCCGTTTGTCCTAGGCGTCGTATCTTCAAGCATGTTACTGGTTTTCCCCGTAGCACTAGTATCCCCAAGGTCTGATTTTTCAGAGAGGAGGGAAGGAGGCAAACAAGCCAGTGCTCACGTTAAGTGCCCAAAGTGTGGAGTATCTAATGCCGTAGAGTCAGACGTTAGACCGCTTAGGGTGGAATGTAGTGGCTGCGAATCTACCTTACGGCTGGAATGATCATTCATATTTTGGGGATCGCCCTGTCCCCAATAATGAGTCAACAAGAGAATGTGCTGCTAGATTAGCAGAGCCTTTTTTCCAAAGTCTAGCTGCTCTGAGGATATCCGATGCCAAATCTGAATCCCAATTAGGCCCAATCACTCTATGCCAACCCAGTTCTTCCATTCTAGCAGTTGAGGGTGTTGAACGTGATAGTGCAGGACGCATCAGATGCGAAAGGGCTCTAGCCCTACCTTCCAAATCTAAATCTGGCCATTTAGAAGATACAGCCTCTAGAGCCAAAGGTTCTATCCAAGGTGTATTGGATAATTCGATTGATGGGACCTCTGGCATTGTAGCAATTCTAACACTGCCTTCTTCAACTAAAATATCCCTAAGCGCAGTGAAAACTGGGTCGTAAGTCGTATCTAGTGCTGAATGTAACCAATTCCCAGAAATTAACCAGGGGCGTAATCTCCGAACCCGGGTTCCATCAGGTGCCAATGATTGAGCGATTGCATGGGCTTGGGCTACAGTGGTCAGCGGTCCTCTTCTAGCATCCCCTGACGAGGAAACTAATCCATCTACTAGGGCCAACTCAAGACTCAAGCGAGGAGGTTCTGAGATGTATTGCGGGCCTGAGTCTTGAGCGGGGCCTAATATGTGAATCCAAGAACCATTGGATGGTGACTCCAATTTAAATCGACGACGATAGGGTAAACCTAGGTCGAGTAAGGCTGCTTCAATAGGTGCAATAGAAAGCGCGCCAATAAGGGATGGAGCGGCCAGCAACATCACAGGACCATTGTGTCCTTTGAAACTAGAAACTGCTCGGTTCAGGATGGGAGCCACCGATACGAAAGGCTCCGACTCAAGCAGTTGCCTCATGGTACCTGCTTGATGTGTGGGGTTCAAATCCCCATCGCCTTGCACTTGTGCAATTTTTTAGTGGGGTAAAAGGTAACTCTCACTCCACCATTAGTCGGAGTTGATCTCTCTTGTATTTCCAATCAGAATCAAGTTTTCCTGTACCAATGTAGTATTTGGCCAAACGACGGATTCTAGATTCGGTTAACTCCAATTGTCGGCGATTGTGTAAGTCTTTGTGATTAGTGTTTAGATGGTCAATCATCCTCAATGCCTGGCGCATTAGATTCATCATATCCTCAGGATATTTCCCTCCAATTCCATTTCTCACTAGAGTTTCGGAGATTCTCTCCCCTGTAACCAACCTAACGTCTGGAACGGCATGTTGATCACGAAGTATAGTTCCAATCATCGCTGTTGATTTTCCCTCGCCAGATAACTTGAGAATTAGGTCCTCTACGGCCTTTTTATCGGATTCGGACCACTTTGGAGCTTCGGAAACATTCGGCTTATCAGAGCCGCTCTTTCCCTTGCCTTTACTATGCATTCGTGCCAATTAGGTCACCTCAAGCGGCTCGCCGACCTCCTGCCCCTCTTTAATCGCTACGCATGCCACCCAAAGGGTGGTTCATCAAAGACGGTGCTTGGCCTTGGCCAGTCTACCCGGCCCCCTAGGCCATTCCCAGGCAGAAGCCTCGGCTCTTGCACTACCGACCAATACACCTTTTTGGAAGACTAGAACTTCATCGCCAGAACGAATATTCGGGTCGGCCTTAACGACGTTTGTAGAGAATATATCCCCTCGCCAATCAAAATTAGAAATCAATTCAACCCTCGGTAGAGCATTAAAGGCATCTAATATCGGTAAGGCCGCCTTAGAAAACGAAAAACGCCCCGAACGTGGATTCCATAGTGCAATTTGTAATCCGTCCTTTTCAATTCTGAAAATTGGTGGTCTCCCAGATACTTTTGCGCCTTCCAACCATTCATCAGTCCCGTGTTGAAAACGTGAGGCCGACTTGAGTTTCTCAAGTCGATGAATACTTTCTTTGGGGTTTGGTAATTGGTATTCTTTACTTGCATCTTCGATGGCTTCTTGTAGCCTATTGATGGAATCCTGTGAACCAGGAGATTCTCCCTGTCTTGTGTCGAGAATTTTGATTTTTGGGATTTCAATATCTATCCCGGAATGATTAATTATTAACTCAAATTCATTCCTGCTTGCATATTCTTCGACCATCTCCCGAATGACTAGTAATTCATCTACATCCCAATCTCCAGTAACAGGTATGTCGTAATGAGCCGCTGGCCAGAAGTCCTCTAATTCTCTTGGAACCAGACCCAATGGTGCAGTAACCATCACCTCATTTACACCCCTTGTTTGAATTGCTCTTTGAAACCTGCGATGTGATTTTGAAAGACGATATGGTTTCTGAGCAGAGCAAGGTAACAAGACTAGAACCTTAGTTTGGTGATTCGGGGGGGTATGAACCTGTGAAACTCGCCTTCTCCAATCTTGGATTAATGGGTCATCTCTGCTTGTGTAGGAATGGCAAAGAAGTCTAGTTCCTTCTTTGACTACGCTTTCTAATCCGGCAGAACCAGCATCCACACTTGCCTTTTCAGACATGATTGAATCGTGTCTTCGGAGTCTCTCGACAGACCTAGGGCTCGACAACGCCTGTCGTTCTGCAAGTTGACGAATTGTTCCTTCTCTTATGGCTGAACGTGTTGCCCCGAGGGCTCTTTTCCATGCGTCAATTTGAGTTTGTAAGTCAGATATTTCTCCTGCTGTCGATTCCGGTTCTCGTGGGCCATCTTCAGTTAAGATGACACCTCTTGCAACGGCTTCTTTAGATCTTGATAAATCGAATAAATCGACACCCATCCAAGAAAGTAAGGCACAATTGTCTGGCCCACCTATAGCCGGTGTCCAGATGAGTGAGGTAGGGAATCGTCTCCTAATTGCATCAATTGCCTCTACCAGTTTACCGGGCCGCTCTGCAAGTTGGGGCGCATCAATAATGGCAACAATTGATGGTTCTAGCGCTTTATCCAATAGCCCCTCATCATGATGCAGGGATTGCCAAGAGACGGGTAAAAATTGATCCCCATTGGGTTTTTCTCCGCTATTCGATTCAACTAGGCTGGAAGGTAGAATGAGCCCCTCCTCGGCATTCCAAATTTCCGACTCACCAAATGGTAGGCAAAAGTCGCCCAGCACTTCCATTGACAATTTAGCAGGGATGGTCTTGGAATCTCGTTGTGTTCTAAATGCAGCAAATTGAAGTGGGATTTCAGGATCGTCTGAAGAAACTACCAGCCCGGGAGTCCAGGAGGAAGGTGCGGCTCGATCACCGAGAGAGAAAATACGTGCAAACCGCCCTCTTGCGACTACACTTCGCGCCAGCGGCCGCTCATCAGCACCCTCTCTCATCGAGGCCGCTAACGATGCGGTTCGCTTGAAGCATTCTAATGCAGAAGCCGGCCCGAAGGGCCGTGAGCCGAACCTCAAGTGCCATTTTGGTGCTATTCATATTTCTAGTTGGAAGTGTTTCTCAAGTTACTGCACAGGATAGTGAAAATACGGTAACTCTAATCGACAATTCCAGTGATTTTGAGGGCCCTAGCCCTATTTTCATCAGAATCTGGTGTGAGAAGTCATCATGCCCTGGAATGGAACTCAAAGTTACAACTCAAGAAGAAAATTATACGGTTTCTGACCCAAATAGAATTGAGCTATCATTCGTAGCTTCCGGACAGGTTGATTTCCAAGTTATCGCCAACACTGGAACATCAATGGATGATTTGAGATTCGAGATGAGTGATTGGGTAAATATCGATTACTCTTCGATAATAATTGAAGATGAGGATTGGTTAGATAATGTCCCCAGTCCAGGCATTACCGTTAGCCAAGAAATTGTAGACCCCATCTGGGATTGTCCCATCGATAATTGTCAAAAAATTCAGCCCTCAGGGACTCATTTAGTGGTTGGCTCACTTAATGATGGATCTGATAAAGATTCAATCGAAATTATTGGCAATCCAGGCGATATTATCGAAATGCCGTGGCCATTAATGCCTGAATCTGTAGAAATAGAATTTTGGCTTAGAAACGATTCCTCCAAGAGTCTCCTGGAGGCCTATGAAGTCAACGATGACGGTTGGTTCCGATTTGAATATCCCCAAGACGGAAATCTTTGGCTACGATTAAAGCAACTGCCTGAAAATGAATTTGCCGTTTATGAGTTGTACATATTACGCCACCCTCCTAATTTAGAGGCTTCATGGGGGGAATTATCTGCCGACTGGGGTGAGTACGAACCATTGCCATTCCCAACCGAGGCACAGACCCTTATCGGTTGGATTTCGCCAAGTGACTCGGAAGGAGACACTATTCGAGTGAAATCCGCTAGCAGAATGGAAATTTCACCGAATTGTTGGGATAAGTTTGATGAAGTAAATTTCGAAGTATTGTTGATTTCTTCTGATGGGACGCTATCCAATGTAGAGGGCGATTGCACAGGTGCAATAACGACGGATGTAGATACGGTGGCTCTGGAGTTTCGAATGACTTCAGAAAGACTTGCAGAATGGAATATCGCCCTAACGGAGTATCCTAAGGGGGATGCAGGGGCGATGGGAGACGCGCCTGACAGACTATGGTTGGATTCCGAAGAACTTGTGAGTTGGCCTCAGATTTCTTTCAATGAAACCATCAGTGCAAGAATGTCAGGTGACGAATTTGTTGATGTTTATTCCTTCGAGGTAACCTCTGCGAATGGCTCTAGATTACATATTGACGCAGATCTTACGCAACCAGTTGGTTACCAAATTTTTGTACTTAATCAAGAATCATGGTTGATTCAAAATGCATCAGATGGAGGATTAATCGATGTACCCTTTGGCGTCCATGCTGTTAGAGTTGAGAAAATAGGCGATGCTAGTTTGACATATTATGATTTCAAACTCGTCAATGGGGGGGAAGTTATCGATATTAACCCTGATTTATTCACTGACCAATCAAACCTGTTTACTGATTACTATATCTTTGCAGGGATTTTCCTTCTCGCCCCTACTATACTAGTCATTTTTTGGAATAGAAATCGTTGGAGAGACGGACTCGGCCCTATCGACATCGAACAGCATGAATTACGTAGATTGAGGCGATTACGTGAACGTCTAACTGCATTACTCGCAGAAGAAGAAACCAATGAACAGGTGATCGATTCAGCCCTCCATCAACTAGGAGATAGTCCTTGGCGCGCCGTAGTTGAAGATTGGGGTGAGCCTTTACTCAGACATAACACAGAACAAGTAGAAATTTGTGCTTGGAGAATAAGCGAAGGAATGGCCACGATGCTGATTGGAATTCATGTCTCAGATTCCCCTTGGGAATTGGCTGCTATGCGAGTTTATGCACCGGAAGGATCGAGCGTAAACATTGCCGAAGTATCACCTAGGCACCTCTTCAATGGTGACGAGATATTCTTGGACACATTATCATCTCAAACCAGCACATTCCTGAGATTAACCATCTCAGGAGAGCCTTCGAATATTGGCTTCCACCTTTCCGGATTGGTAAACGGAGAGCCCTTGGCAGCAGTACCGAACAGAGCGATAGACTGGTCATGAACGGCGCCTATATCTAGCTTCATTAATGATGTCATCAGTGATTGATGCGCCGCTAGCCAAATCTTCCTTCAATTCATTTAGTTGCTTTTTGGTAGAGCGCGATAGCTTGTTCGGCATTGAGAGTTTTAGTAGAACCATTACCTCACCTCTACCTCTCCCAGCCCTTGGATTAGGTAGCCCTCGATTTGGAATTGTAACAGTGTCCCCTGGTTTTGAACCAGGGCTAATATTAACAGTTAGATTTGAACCATCGATGTGTGGAATTTCAATATTTGTCCCCAAGACTAGGTCAACATAACTTACTGGAAGAGCCATCAATAAATTCGAACCATCTCTTTCAAACCAATCATGCTCTTCTACCTCAATTTCAATGTACAAATTGCCTGGTCTTCCATTTTGATGCCTAGGAGATTCTCCGTGTCCACTCAATCTCAATCTAGTTCCATTCTCAATACCTGCAGGGACATTAAATTTGACTTTCTTTGGTTGTTCGGCTCGTCCTTCTCCTTTACAATTTTTACACGGATTTTGGATGATTCTACCATCGCCTCCACATGCTCTGCAATCTTGGGTTACTTGTTGTTGGAATGGACCTATTCTTTCTATACGAGTTAGCCTTCCTCTCCCATCACATGTTGGACAAACCCTGACACCATCAGGCGTTTGGGAACCACTTCCCTCACAACTATCACAACGATTCAATACGTCGATTTCTATTTCGTCATCAAGCCCAGTAAAGGCATCTTGGAAACTAATCACATGCCGAATCAGAAGGTCTGCACCTCGTGAAGATCGTTGTCTGGAACCGCCGCCGAAAAGAGATGAGAAAATCGAGTCAAAACCACCTCCGAATAAATCGTCTATGCTGATATTGACACCTTGGAACCCTCCTGATCCCCATGGTGATCCACCAGGACGATCATGGCCGAACATGTCGTACTTTCTTCTTTCATCCGGATTGGAAAGAATAGCGTATGCTTCCTGTACTTCCTTGAAGCGGGCTTCCGCCTCCGGGTCATCTGGATTCTTATCCGGATGAAATTCTCTAGCCTTGGAGCGGAAGGCTTTCTTGATATCAGTGTCCGACGCTTTCCGGTCTAGGCCCAATACCTCATAGTAGTCTCTCTTCTGACTCAGGTGACCACCACAACCAACGCTCCAACGCGCCTGTTTTCAACCCATTGGAATGCTTACAGAAAAGCACCACAACTACTACAGTATGCAGTGCCGCTATTGTTTACCGCCCCGCACTCTTGGCAAGATATTACAGATTGTGCGATAGATGAGGGAACTGAGGGTTTCCATTGAGAGTCTTCCATCGTATCCCAATTAGTTTCTGAAGAGGTTGATTTCGATTTCTTTGCTGCAGCCTTTACGGCAATTTTCTCTGCCTTAGCAGCAGCCTTTGCTTCCTTTTTAGCCTGTTTTTGTGCCCTCTTTTCGTCTTTTGCGACTTGCTTTTCTCGCCGAGCTAATTCTTTTGCAAGGCGTCGTTGAGCGGAAGCTTCTGCACTTGCCCCTAACGCTCCGGCAGGCTTGTTGTCATCTTCTGATTGAGTTACGTTAGTATCGGAATTATATGATACACCTTCGACTTGAACATCTACATCCATCCGCGAATCTTCCGAATCTAGTTCGATTTCCGAGCCTTCTTTATTCAAATCCGATATTCTACCACTCATTCTATTTTGAAATCTTAATCCCGCTCTTCCCCTAGGCTTACTACGGGCTTGAGCCTCCAATTTTTCCAATGCAGAATCTCCACGGTTCCACAGACCTTTATCCTCAAGTCGGTACATACTCGATAGTCCCTTGATTGCAGTAGAACGGTGATATTCGTGGTCTTCAACAACTCGATATTTAAGATACATGATTATTCCTAAAATTACAGCAATCGTGTGAATAATCGTTTGGGCGATCAAGTCTTGTTTGAGTAATTCCTCGATGTTTGGAAGCCCAAACCTAAGCGCAACAACACATATTGTAGGCGCTAGAAGCAAACCCGCGCTAATCAACGGAGAACGCTGTGCCATAGACGCGCCTCGCAAATCAATGGTTTGAATTATTCGTGAACATGGGAGGCCGATTATCCACAGCAATCATGACCTATGCACATCCTCGGATTAGGCATGGAACCGGAGATTACTGTCTCCACCATCGTCAAAACCCATGAAAATTTCACACTTGTCAAGAAGGCAATTAAGTCACTATTTCCTGATTGGGACTGCGAAATTACAGCGGAGGACGAAAGTTATCCAGTCACCAGAGATGAGTCCAGACTCTCTGGAAATTCTCAATCTTTGACCGGAATAATCGAATATTGCTCAACTAATCGGATTTTAGACACTGCATTTGATGCTATGACGATGAACCTACAGGGAGATTCCACTCATTTTCAATTATCTAGACAGGCTGCATTTGTAGGCAAGGTTGCATTTGTAGTAGAGGAAGTGCCTCTCGGAGGAGTAATGGAAGTATCATTACAAGGTGAAGACCTAGGTTTGTGGCTTGAGCAAGTTACCTGGCATGAGGGTAGAAATAACATACCAAGAAGTCTGGGTGATGACCTGAGAATGGACGAGGATGGAAAACCTGTCGAATGGTTTGATAATAAGGGCAATAGAACCATGAATTCAAATCAAGAATAGGGTATTCCGGATTTCATCCACTCCTCAATCAAAGGTTCATCGGCTGGAAGCCACTTTACTGTATTGAGCGAAGATTGGTCTAACCATGAAATCAAATCGTGTTCTTTTGCAACAATAGATTCCTGATCAACAACTCCACAATCCCAGATAGACAATGAGACGAATCGATCCTCGTACTCATATTGAAGGGCTGCAACTCTACTCTTTGGATTAACAATTATTCCTAATTCTTCCATGATTTCCCTGCGTAAAGCCTCCTTCTCAGTTTCACCCTCGTCGATCTTACCTCCAGGGAATTCCCACCAACCAGCCCAGACGTCTTGCGGTGGTCGCCTACAAGCTAATATTCGCCTTTCAGGATTAAACAAGAGAGCACCTACGACTTCTAACCTCGGTTTAGACGCCAGTGTTTTGATAATACGAGAAATTACTTCCATTTGCCTTGTAAACGAAATCTCCGATTCTTGGGGTAAATGGACAAAAATTGCTGGTATCTTTCCACCCATTAATTCTATCGAATTTAATGTCCTGTAGATTGTTTCGTTACATACAAATTGGCCTGCGGAATTACTCCAAACTATATCTTCATCGTTTTCAAATTCCTCATCCAAAATATGCTTTGAAACCGTTGTTTGGTACTTTTCAGGCCCACGCTCGAGGATGATTTCTTCGACCATTCTTCCCGAGTTATCTGGAATCCTAAATTTTGAGTGATTATGAGCCCACCTTTCCAATGAAATTTTATTTCTAGATTCGGCAAGTCCTAGTTGTATGATTGCGTCATATTTTTCTCCCTGCTGGATAAGGTTGGATACTCTTCGTGAACCTTCTTCATCACATGTTAATAATTCTGTTTCTAATTTTATCCCCCTAATACCAGTAGATTCGAAAGCCAACATTATTTTCTTTGAGATATTCTCATTGTGTCCTCCAAATTCTGGGAATGAGGTAAGCAGGACTCTGGGTTCCACGTACCACCGAAGGGCTATCCATAGTTGTGTCTTGCGTGGTCAAAGAATCGTCATATTCATTCGCAAAAGGCCTGACCATGAGGTAATGAGTGCGGATTACGTCGTAGAGTTTGTCGACGATGAGGTGGACGATACAGGCCCTTTTGGCGTTGTCAAGGTGATTTGGTACGAAATTAGTGGAGGTATAGGCCCATGGGGTGCATTCAGGCCATTAATCGCCATAGCTTTTGCACTGATACCTTTCTTATTCATTGGCCAACATTTCAATAGACAACATCGAAAAGCAGCTAGTTGGTTTGCAGTTCAATTTCCACTAATCCTTACCGTAGTATTATGGCCACTACTCTACATTTGGTCTATTGGCGATGCATGGTGGGTTTCAAGCGGAATAGTCGCACGGTCTGAATCTAATTAGGTGATTTAATGACAGGTGAAATCGTCAATATTGCAGGATATCGCTTCGTTGACCTGCCAGATCGAGATAACCTTCGTGCCCCCTTCAAATCAACTTGTGATGAAGTAGGGTTACTGGGTACAATTCTGTTAAGTCATGAAGGAATCAATTTTTTCCTCTCAGGGAAACAATCCGCGATTGAACATTTTTTGAATTACCTAGAATCAGATAATAGGTTTAAGGGAATTCCAATTAAGATATCCCATAGTGATAGAATGTCATTTAGGAGGATGAATGTTAGGTTGAAGAAGGAAATTATTTCCCTTGGGTTAGATTCTATTCGGCCTGCAGAATCAACTGGTGATTCAATCACACCTCACGAATTCAAAACATTGTTAGACCAAGGTAGAGAAATTGTTGTTCTGGATACTAGAAATGATTACGAGGTTCGATTAGGTACATTCGAAGGAGCAATTGACCTCAATTTATCCACTTTCAGGGAATTTCCAGATGCGGTTGCAGAGTCTGAAATCGACAAAAATCAGACTGTGGTAATGTTCTGCACCGGCGGCATCCGTTGTGAAAAAGCTAGTGCAGTTATGATGCAACAAGGATGGTCGGACGTCAGACAATTGGAGGGAGGTATACTCGGTTACTTCGAAGAGGTTGGTGGAGAACATTGGAATGGAGATTGTTTCGTATTTGATAGAAGGGTCGCTGTAGATCCAGCATTAGAAGAGACCACAACTGAGATGTGCTGGGCTTGCAGAGAGCCTCTGACCGAAGAAGAAATGCGAAGTGAACAATACGTCATTACCAAATCCTGCCCGTATTGTGTTGGGGGAAACTAGAATCCTTCTGGTAATTCCATTGGGCTAAAGAGATGACCTGGGCTTGTCGCCTCTGCCATTTGAATTCTCAATCTCATTTCCCAATCTCGAAGTAACGTCAGAGCAGAAGAGAATGGAATCTCTGCACCATTGATGATTACTCTCATCATCGTATCCAAGATATCCATTCTATCTTCATCTAGTGTTCCAAGCAGTTTATCTAACGGAAAGGAATCTATTGTTGGCACACTCATATCAGTATCTATCTCCCACGCTTTAGAGATAATTTCAGGGATGTTTTCTCCACTTGCAGATGCCGCCCGTTCAAGTGATTCTAATAGTGCTCGAATGTATTTCGAAACAACTAGGGATACTTCAATCACAGGTAGGTTATATTGTTTGACGAAATTTACCATGTTTTCTTGCAGAAATAGTAATCTTTCCTCGATTGGGGCATCAACACCAGGTATCTTGGCATTCTCATCCACGATTATCCCTCGCAAAGCTTACTGATGAAACAACCGAATGGGTTGACCTCAAATTGTTGTTCGGTCGTCATATCTAATTGGAGAACCCGAATTGCCTCGGATTCCATCCAATAAATCGTCTTCAATTTCGAAGAAATCGTTGGCCCAATCCCCATCTGTATCCCAATTCTTTGGATCTGTTCCATCAGCAATTTGATCTCCATCAATATCAATAATCCACCAGCCCCATACAAATTCCCCTAGTCCTGTATTTGGGTAATGATACCTATCTCCAGCAAAGCGCTGGTAGTTGTCAGTCCATTCACCATTTACATTTACTTCGTCATCAGATTCGTCTAGGTATTGATAATCCACATCGTTATCATTGACGATGTATGCATAGAGTAAATCGTCATTATTTATCTTGTACATTCTCATGTAGTTGCTCTGTAAGGCAGCAGCTCCTCCACAGATCCCAAGTAGAGACTCCCTTAATTGCCACCACTCCTGAACAATATTCCCAGAACAATCGTATAGATTGGCCTGTCTTACTAACGTTGGCGATGAGAGTGTTGCATTTACTACTCCATAGTATTCTTGGAAATTATTGTACGGCACATAGACACAATTGCCTCCCGTGCAATCCCACCCTCCGTCATTATCTGCGTCTTGCCCCGCATCGTTAGGGTCAGTCGCATCGTGAGTGAACCATGTATACTCTAAATCCGGTCTAGCAATGGTCCCTCCATTTACCTTAACAGGTTTCAGAACATTCGGAGTGACTTGATACCAGACTACTGAGATTTCAAGATAAGACGACCAATTATCGTTAGTCTCATTCCATCCACGATAGTATTCGTAGAAGTCAGGCATCATGTCTCCATCGGTATCATTATCGAGAGGATTTGTTCCATATTTGAATACCTCTCGACCATCTGAAAGATTGAGATTTTGTACATAATCAACCACAATACCTCCACTAAATACTGGCTCCATTACCATTGAATCCCCATCACTATCCAATTCCAACGGATGAGTTCCGTTATTGTATTCCATTAGATTAGTGAAGTATAATTCAGAGTTAGAAGGAAGAAGTTGTTGGTTTGCAAGAGCCGCTGTAAACTCTCTATTTTCCCAAATTCCTTGTTCCGCAGGGATGTCGAAAATTGTCCTGTCATACCAACCATCAGCATCCGGATCGTAATCAATATCCAACGGATTCAGTGGATTCAACGACCAACGATAGTCGCTGACAGGTAACCATTCCCCGTATATTGAGTAGCAAAATTCCCAACCATCAGGTAAACCGTCGCTATCCGAATCTGAATTTGTTGGGTCGGAAACACCCGCTAGACTGAAATTGAAATTATCAGGATCTATTGCATTAATGAGTCCTGCCCTATCACTAGATTCGATGTCCTTGGTCGAAAATAGAATCCACAATTGATCTCTTGCGGCCTGCTCAGACATTCCTTTTTCTTGCATGTATGCGGTGATTGTGTCCTGACCGTACGACACCAACCCTGTTCCATTTGGAATTGTGTCAATAGCCGAGCGCTTACCGTACACACGAGCATCATACTCAGCTAGATTATCGAAGGATTCAGAATCTGAAATGTACCCATCTCCATTACAATCGAATGAATCATCATCACTATCTAGATTGATATCGGTATCTGTAAGTGGATTCATCGTCCAGATATTATTTTCCAAATCCCATTCCGTGAACCAATACTCATATCCATCACTCATACCATCTCTGTCGGTATCATCAGAATTAGGGTCGGTGATACCAAGTAAAGCAAGAAGAAGTGGTTTTGCGGGACCTCCATTTTGCCAATCATCGAATTGCTCTAGTGCGATTTCCGCTCTACCTTCCTTGTTGAATAGAATACGGTAGACTCGATTTACGGCTTCATCAGGGTCCAGAGATTCGGCTTCTTCCCATAATCTAGGTGCATCAGGAGGAGAAAGACCTCCATTCTGTGGATTTTTATTTGTAAGGTTCAATTCGACTAAATCTGTGATACCATCTCGATCTGAATCATAATTTCCATCACCCGCTACAAGCGGGTTAAGAGTCCATGTCTCATCCGTTGAATTCCATCTTGTGAACATTAATTCAATCCCATCAAGCAACCCATCTCCATCGGTATCAGGCTCATTGGGGTCTGAAGTATATCCCCTGAGTTGTATTTCTTCTTCACTGAGGAAAGTTCCGAAAGAGAGCGTCGATTCCGCCGACAGCCAAGGGGTAGCAAGTGATTCTCCTCCAACATTGAGTAAGTAAAATTGAGGTACTGTCGTAAGATCATCTATCTCACTTAAATTGCCGTCAATTACGTTATACTCTTCCCAATTATTCATCCCATCTCCATCAGGGTCGCCTATTTGATCACCTTCATTGACAGGATTTAATGTCCAAGATTCATCGAATAAACTCCAACGTGCGTGATAGAATTCCCATCCATCTGGAATGCCATCCCTATCAGAATCAGAATCAAGTGGGTTAGCGGCACCGACATCCTCACTTGTTGTACCATTAATTAGGCTACGATATGCTGTGCTAGTTTTGTCACCGAATGAATCACCTGCAAACCCTAACCAAGATTCATGAGTAAGTAAGGTTGTGAAGTTTTCAGGGAAAGCAAGCCCTGAATCAGTAGAATCTGAATAGATGATTTGATCTTTGAGGTGGTACTCAAGCCAATTTACGAGACTCTCGTTGAGATCAAGTACTCCATCGTAGTTGACATCAAATCCATCTCCATCTGGATTATTGAGAGCATCCGAGCCATTTAGAGGATTTATTCCACGATTATTTCTACCCCATGAACATTGATAGCGAGCTTCCCAACCATCTGGTAGAGAATCACCATCTGAATCAGGATTATTTGGATCTGTCTTCGTCCAAGTCATGGCAGCACTAGCATTTTCTCCGTGAGTTGGTAAACCCTCTATTGCAACACTTTCTACGTATAGACCCCATTTGTATTCACACACATTGTCCAAGCCATCTCCATCGGCGTCCATAGTTGCATCAGATGGATCTCTAGGATCTAATGTCCATAGGTTACCTCCTGTATAGACGTCGCCAATCCAGCGGCGGTGTTCGATTTCCCAGCCATCCGGCATTCCATCTCCGTCGCTGTCTAAACTGGTTGGATCGGTAGGCCCGTCAGTTCCTCCTCCTGCACCAGAATTCAACCAACCCGATAAATGAACATCTAGAGCAGCCTCTCCAACTTCATCATCACAAATATACTCATCATTTAGGTAATGACAAGAGAAGTCTGTAGAATCTGCAAACCATCCCCAATATTCCTGTCCATCAGTCAGACCATCGCCATCAGTGTCAATATTTCTTGGATCTGTTCCATTGAAGCCACCTTCACTTGTATTGACAAATCTATACTCGTCAAGGTTAGACCATTCTCGGTTAAAACTGACTCCACCAACCTCAAAGAATACCCCATCAGCATCTGCATCCCTAAATCGGTCGTAGGGGTCGGTAGGATCTAGTCCGTAAACAAACTCCCAACCATCCGGCATTCCATCTAAATCCGAATCCAGAGATTGGGGATTTATTGGCATGATGTTCATGTATTCGCCGGGAGAAACTCCAGCGAACAAATACTGCTTCCCATCATGAATGATAGTTGTGAGGGAAGTCACAAGCCCAGGCATCCTCGTTTGGTTTTCATCAATGCCAAGAACACCCTGTGAACCTCCTTCGAGGGTCCATGTTCCATCCCTTGAGCCCAAAAATATCTGTCCATCAATGGTATAGATTGAGTGGATGTCGTTAGCTCCTTCTCCCCAACGGTCTATGTTGAACATCCTGTCTGTGTTGAATGCCTGTTTAGGGAGCCCAACAAACAAATTAAGGTCAATAAGGTGAAGTCCTCCAGGGGTCCCTAACCAAACCCCAGTAACTTCCTCTAATGATCCGTCAGTGGCTACTGGACCGGCTAACTCCATGACATTGACGACAGCCGACTTTGATTGATTCAGCAAATCGGCGAATTGCACATATTCTTCTGCATCCTCTGTAGTGTATATCCAGAATGGTTCACCTATGGATGAGGTACCATCCGTTGTGTCCCATCGAATCATTCCACTATCGGTTCCCACAATCAACATTGGACCCCTGCCAGGCATTGGAACGTGGATGACTTCGGTGAATGATGCACCAACCGGGTCCAACATTTCGGTTAATTCTTGTATCGCAATCACTTCACTAAAGTCGGGATTACCAAAACCCGATGATGGCTCGGAGATTGTCACCCTCCAAGCATTTGAACCGTGTCCCAGTAAAATTAAATCCAAATCTCCACTACCTGTTTCGAGGCGTTCTATGACTCGAATCGACCCTAAGTTTGAATCAGACAATGTATCCATCTGTGGCAATCCATTTTCCAGAATTAGAGAATGGATCCCATGATTAGTCCCCAAAATAAGGTAATCTTCAGAAGATGGATTCCAACGAATCATAGTGAATAATTCCATGCCACTCGGCAAATCAAAGGTAGAAGAAATACCCTCAAAAGGATCTATCGCTGTTATCCCATATGCTGAACCTACGAGTAGACGATCTCGAGGATTATCTGGTAGAACGGTGTGTACTCTTCCATCAACCAAATTTGGATTTGTTCCTTGGTCGAATAGCATTACTTCATCTAATTGGTGTGTCAACATGGTCCCCCTTAAACCAGGACGAACCCAGTGACCGCTATCGATGTGGATCAAGTATTCTTCATAATTGCTGAACGCTTCACCAAAACGAGCTGTCGCAATTGATGAATCAGGAATAATAAATCCGTCTCTATCTATATCCCATCCGTCTGAATCAGAATCTAGGGTCGAATCACTTGCATTTCTTGGATCGAGGCCATAGTATGCTTCCCAACCATCAGGAATACCGTCTCCGGGCACTGCGAGACTGGTTGGAACTAGTTCACTCCAGGTATAATGATCAGAGTCCATGCGACGAGGGTCACTTCCCAACCATCCATCGTCCAAGGTAGGCCTCTGAATGTCGTCCTGACAGGCATTAGGGTGCAGGTTAGGCATTTTTCCAGAACACCACAGACCATCCCTTTCTGTTAGCCAATTTGAAGGTGCACCGAACCAATATTCTTCAGAATTGGTGTATCTTTCATCTAGGTCAATTTCCCCATCTCGATTTACATCAAATCCATCCCCACAACCCCATTCACTGGCCTGTTCAATACAGAGATCTGCATCTTCAATTGCGTCAGAATCATCTAGGGGATCAAAGTATAGACAAGTCCATTCACTAGTTGCTGGATTTTGGTAACCAGCACCTCCTTCAGTACACATGTAAATTTCGTAGCCATCTGGAAGACCATCTCCGTCTGTGTCAGATTCACGTGGATCCAAATACTCTCTAAATCCAGATTCTGTTTCCTTCGGAGATTTACCGGTAAGTGAAAGACGCTCTGTGAAGCAGGATTCCAAGGTCCATGGCCAACAATATTCCATCAATGCGCTAGCGCCATCTCTATCAAAATCGGTGATATTGTCCGAACCATTCATTGGGTCTAGACCTTCAACTACTACAACCCCAAAGGGTGTATCGATATGTCTAGATTCACTAAAAATTACCTCATGGATATCAGGGATAAGGTCTTCATCTTGGTCAACAGCCGTAGGCCCTGAACCTGGCACATCTGGTGGGTCAACAGATGATACTGGTGCCTGTGGTCTAGTTTGGGAAACAAAGACGAGGCTACTCAAAATCAACAATGTAACGAGAAACGCGGTTTGCTTCCGTCGCATGGTATGACCTCTAGTTGACAGCTGTGAGCGCTCTTGTTTGACTTATGACGGTGATGGAGCGTCGTTCGGACATACTCCGCAAATAGTTGTCCGACGGCTACGCCGTCGCGTGCGTGAGAGGGCTAGAGAATAAGTGAATTAGAATACGCATTCGGGGTTGCATTGAAGACCTTACAGCCTCGCCCCATCTACTGATTCAATGACCTTAGACATAACTCACCTTGGAAGTGGTAGCCGTGGTAATGCCACCCTACTTTCTACTGGTGATACGAGGGTGATTGTTGATTGTGGGTTTTCGCTAAAGAAAATGGAAGAACGATTGAATTTGGCAGGAGTAAAAGCGAGTTCAATCGATGCAATAATTGTAAGTCACCATCACTCTGATCATTCTAATTCAGCCGCTAGGGCCTCAAAAAAGTGGGGTGCACGGTTGTATGCTAATTTAGAGACCACGATGAGATTGGGGCTAGAACCTATCTCACAGGTTAGAACTTTTGAGGGACTAGAAAGATTGCATATATCGGACGATTTGAGTTTGCTTCCGGTACCTGTGCCTCACGATGATGCAGATAACGTCGCAGTAATTGCGAGTAATGGCGACGGAAGACGGGCGGCTATTGTCACTGATTTAGGCGAGCCGACGATTGAATTGATGAAGCATTTATCCGGGTGTGAACACATCTCTATTGAGGCAAATTATGATTTGAATAGGCTAATTTCAGGACCATACCCCCCATCCTTAAAAAAACGCATCTCAGGACGAGGGGGGCACCTTTCAAATCAACAAACTGCTGATATTTTAGCAGATATACTACATCCAAAATTGACTAGCATAGTACTTTGCCATCTGTCTGAGAAAAATAATGCACCACATTTGGCAGAATCAGAGGTTTTGCACCAAATCGGGGAAAAATTCAACGGAGTTCTTTCTATCTCTAAGCAAGAAGGGCCAGAGTTTTCTAATAGGCTGGGACAGGGTGAATTAACAAAACTCAATCCTATTAATTGAGCTTCAAATCAATGGCCCATGATTGCTCGATGTACTGCAGTTTGAACATCCCTCATGCGATCAACGGCACCTAACTCACGGAATACTGTAAGGGAGCGTTGTAGATAATTCATTCTCGCAGAACGGTCGCTTTCGACCTCACCTAATCTTGCAAGTAATTCGCCTTGTAATAATCTGAAATCATTGGCTTCAGCGACCGCAAGACCATCTAAGTAACGTTCTGCGGCCTCCGATTTCCTGCCAGCATCGCTTAGGACTTGACCTAGCAACATTTCAACCTCTACAGCACTGTGAGGATCTGTTGCCTCAGATAATATTTCCAACGCTGCGGAATAGTGAAGTAAAGCCAAATCATTATCTTTCATCCTAGCATAATATCTGCCTAAAACTGCCCTACTACGAGCATGTAGAGCATCTAATCCATTGTCCTTTGTTCCGTCGTGAGCTGCCATTGCATGATCTCTAGCGCGATCTAACTCACCCATTTCTAGGAAGGCTGATGCTAGCCTCACTCTAGCATCCATCAAACTCGGATCGGTTTCTGTGTCTAACAGCTCCTCCACATTCCCGTATACTTCCAGAGCGTGTCTTGTGTCTCTTCGTCGGCGAAAAATGTACCCCATGTTGATGTAGGATTTAGAGGCACCAACAGCATCCCTTTTTGCTATCTGAATTTCTAATGCTTGGCGATGCAACTCTAGGGCGTCATCCATAGCACCACCCTTCATTGCGATGTCAGCACGAGCAGAAAGTAATCGGGCAAGTGTCTCAGCCTCCTTGTGTTTCTTAGCGGTTGGAATAGCCGCAGCGTACTCTTCTTCTGCCTCGTCCCATCGACCTTGTATCGAAAGAATATCTCCTCTTAGTTCTCTTATCAGACCCCATTCAATCGAGCTAAATCCATCGGATTCTAGGCCTCGAAGAATACCTAGGAGTTCGATATGACCAGACTTAACCAATTCTCTGCCATCTCGTTGCAATACCTCGGCAAGTGTATCCATATTTCCAGATGCATTTAGATGATGAATGAATTCTATTTTCTCAACAGCCGTTTCGGTTCTCCTTCTATACCACTCTACTGCATTGTTGTGCAACTCAGCTTTCAATGATTCATCCATGGACCGAACAAGGAACTCTCTTACTAAATCGTGGACATCATAATTGTCTGAATCAATCCTCCTGGCTAATCCTTTCTCTACTAGGTCGTCTAGTAAATCCAAGTCAGCATTTAATGTATTCAGTGAGGCCAATGGCATTGGCTCACGGAATACCGCAATTGCTCCTAGAAGGCGCTTTTGAGGACCTGATAGTTTACTGAAAATTTCCTTCTCAACAAATGCCTCTAAGGTTGAGTGGAAGGTTTCCCCTACACTACCTCGATTTATCAATTCAAGGACCAATGGGTGCCCTCTTGATAGAGTATAGATATGAAGGAATTGTTGCAAATCAATATCTGGCATCGCTGTTAGAATTTGTCTGCTAGAATCTTGGTCTAGGCCCTCGAGTGGCAGGAAATGCGACACTTTACTACCACTGGAATCATTTTCTGGAACCACCATTCTAAATGATCTAGAGAACATGACCAGACCTAATTCATCGGCCTCTGGTATTCGAAGGGTGAGCCCTCTAAGAATTGCAACAAAGTTCTCATCGGCTACCTTGTGTAAATCATCGACAACGATAAGGGCTGGGGAATTTTTTAGCCCCTCAATAATTATGTTTACTGACATTGTCACCTGTGGCACTGGGGTTGAGGAAACGTAATCGCTCAAGTCGTTGTTTCCAATCATCGCAAGCCATTCGGAACAAGCCTCTAGAAACGCTCTCGAACCTTCCCAATCCTGACACCGGTGATAGAGCAGATTTCTTCGATGAGTAAATCGCTCGAGTAATTTTGAGGATAAGGCGGTTTTACCTATTCCTGCAATTCCAGGGACTAATAGCGTTGTGGATTCAGATTCTAGGATATTGGCCATTTTGGTAATTTCATCATCCCGTCCGAAAAAACGGCGTAATCTAGGTAGATCATTCAGGGAATTTACCAATTGCTTCTCAATGTGTTTGGAGAGATCTCTTTCAATCAAATCGGGAGATAATGTTGACAAGTCCAAAGTGCCGGAATCATCTAAATATCTCAGAATATCTACGTGCCTCAATGGTAATTCGGTTTTCTCTAAGGCTGCTTGTAGATCGAGATTTTCAGCTCGTCCATCCGAATGAATTAATCGAACTGGTTGTTCACATACTTTATCCCATATACTGTCTGCAAGACCTACTCCCTCTGTAGTTAGGAAGTATGCTTTTCTTTTTCGCGAAACACCCGTGACGTGAGCTTGTCTCTCAATTAGATGACCAGATTCTTTCATTCCAGAAATTGCACGGGGTACATTTGATCTTGCAATTGAGACAGCATTTGCAATACCCATTTGAGAAATCGCAAAAGGCACCTCCACCTTGTCCGCGTAGTCAACATAATCACGGAGATGAAGTAAAATGCGTTCCTGAACGCCCGGACGGGTAGTAGCCATAGACGCCATTATCGCACCTGCGATTTCTATCATTCAAGAAATTAACCGTGGGGTGGGCTTTATTGCTTCACTCACCAACATGGTCAGGATCAGGAATCCATTCTTCATTTTCAGAGTCCCAGAGCCAACCTGGGTGGTCCTCGCTTCTAAGTCCCTTTGAATCGTCTGTTTCTGCTTCATCGTATACTTCGTCATCTTCTTCGAAAGTAATTACTCCACGGAAGAAAAGTGCGCCAACCAACAATGCAATGACTACGAAAACTATGGAAATAATCATCACCAGACTAATTCCTCCTCCACTGGATGGTGGTGAAATCTCTTCCCCTTCAATTGACTCTGACCCGCTTATGGAAAACACCGGGATCACTGGTTTGCTTAGCATAGCTCCAGGAATTCCTAGTTCCCATGTAGAATCCTCAAGTACCACTGTGGAGTTGACTTGAATTCCGCCCAATGTCACTCTAACTGTCTTTCCAGGCAAACCAGAACCGCTGAAGATGATTATTTCATCATCGCTTGCGGTGTTTTGGTCTGGTGGAGCCACATAGAATTCGATTGGGACCACAATGAATGACACAGGGGTGGAAATTTCCTTTGAACCGAATTGATCGGTCGCCACGAATATGACGTTGCTCAGCGACCATGTGTCCATGTCTTCATTGTAGAATCCCATTGACTTGGGATCATAGAAGGCAGAACCGTCGATACCTATGTTGACGACCAATCCGAATTCGTCATCTGAATTTCTGGCAGGATCATCATAAACTGAAAGAATTAATGAATTAACTCCATCTACGTCATTAAAGAACTCCAACAAATCAATCTCTACTGTTGTGCAGGGGTTTTGAGATGTGGTATCGAATTCGCAATACAGAGTGATCTCGGTCTGCCAATTTGTCGAATCAAAGGTTGGTCGATTGTTATCAGCATCAGGTGGATTATCTGCAATTACCTGTGCTTCTATCCAATCGCTGTACTCATATCCATCATAGGATCTTGCCTTGATCAGATATTGCATGTTGTGAGTTAATAATCTTGAATCCCATTCTAGCTCCCAATAGCCATTAGATTCTATCTCGGTAACTGCACCTGTGAAGACATTAAGATATCCATTAGATACATCAAACACTTCTACATCAACACGGGTGATATCGCCATCATTATCTCTAGCGACTCCGCTGATAATTGATTTTTCATCAACTGCATATATCTGTCCACTCTGAGGAGATGTTAGGCTTACAAATGGGCGTGAATTTTGATTGTCAATTTGCAAATCGATAACTACAGTTTCACATTCATCAATTTCTCCCTTGCAGAAATTGGAATCAGATGCCCAGATGGTAAATGTGTATGTGGCCAAATCACGAGGAAGTCCGCTAAAATCCCAAGTCCAAGACCAGTCTGTACCACCTTCAGTGGAAGTAATTACATTGTAATTCGGACCCGCTATTTGAAAATATATCTGGTCGATATCTTTACCACAATCGATGGGGCACCCGTATGGGTCATGTGCGGTTCCTTCGAAAGTCACAGTCCCATCCGCATGAGTTGATTGTGTACTCGGAGAGGTGACGGAGACTGTTGGAGCCTGTGTATTTACCTGAATTGTCCGAGTAATAATCGGAGAATATTCAAGACCATCAAAGGCTCTGATTTCGAAAGTATAGTCTCCTTCCTGCCTACCGGTCATATCATATTCGTAATACCAACTACTGAATGGATGGTTGTTACGGGAAACGTAACCGGGTTCTGCTCCAGAAGAATCCGTAGCATATCCAGCAGCACTCCATTCGCTTGTAAATGGGTCTTTGATTTCAACAGCATGAACAAAACCTTTCTGATCCCATTGGGCTAACTCGTCAGTTTCGTAAATTCCTGCCCATGTTCCGTCGTGGGCAGAACCTGTCAAATTGACCACTCTTCTGAAAGATTCGCCGTCATTTTGTGTTACAGAGACACTGGGTGGGTCGTTATGTAGGAACGAAGTATCTTGATATGTTGTGTCTGAAAGAGTAAACTCCCCACTATCTATACCATAGCCAAATTTGTATGCAGTGTACCTGTAGAGTGATAATTCCCTTGTTCCTGCTGTATAATCACAATCTGGGTCGTCTGTATCAAGTAATAAATCGCCATCATTGTCTTCTCCATCTGAGCATGAATCTTCAAATTCATCATCTGCAAACCCATCCGGATTATCACCTCCGGCCAAACCTCTGAAATCAAGATGGAAATTAGAAGCTAGAGAAAACCATGGTGTATAGCCATCGGAGTCAGTTTCTAGGCTGTATAGGTCATTTCCTAGCGCGTCTTCTATCAATACATTCGCATTTTCCACCTTTTGGCCGTTGACCAGAGTTTGGAATCTTACTAGTTCAGCCCTCTGTACCTGGACTGCATATTTTGTTGGTTGAGTTTGAATCTTCACCTTTGATAAATCCAAGTTTGAAAGATTAGAGAAGGTGAAAACTGTGGAGTTGTTGTCCATATTTATCGCCAAGGGGAAATTGTAAGGAGTGAAATCGTCACAGGTGTCGCAAGCCTTTACTTCGTGTGGAATTACTCCGTTTTGCCAACCATTCTGTACCCAAGCCTCTTGATCCGCCCAACTGAGTAAGACTGGATGTTCATCAGGAGGAGGACTTGGTATGTATTCTGATTGTACTGTCACCGATGACTTAGATACATTGTAGGTTACACTAACTCCATTCCATTCATTATTGCTGAAGAATGCAAGTGTTCCATATTGCTGAGAATCTGCGAATCCGCTATCATATTGTTGCAATATAGCACCGGTTTCTTGAACGTTGAAGATATTTCTGCGAACATCTAGCAAGGCCCCAGTTGCTCTAATTCCATCTGCAGTTCCGCCCGCATTAATTTCATTATCGACAATTGTTACACCTGATCTGTGTGCCATTATAGCAGGGCATGTGAAAGAACCACCCCACCACCTTTGTGAGGAACATTCGCCACTTCCTTGGGTTGATATCGTATTGTTAGCTAAGTAGAGTCTTGCAGGAGTTGGAGATGGTGCTTGAGTGCCATATTCTCCTGCAAGTATAGGTTCTTTTGCTGTATCAAATATTGTATTATTTTCTGCCCTTACATCAAAACTTCCTAACAGCCAAAGGCCATTCCAACCACCAATCGGTCCGATGTCATTATTGTGTATTTCAGCCTTAGATGAATAAACGGCTATTCCAGAACCCTCCCCCGCTCCGGCAAGCTGGTTATTGTGAATTCGAACGTCCGCTCCAGAGTAAGCAGTAATTGGAGTTCTTTCGGCGGTTGCAATGACATTATCTGCGATTTCGACATCATAATTGGTATTTCCAATTGCCTTAAGGCTGTTCACATCAATTCCGTTGCATGTAACAGAGATAGTGGAATTAGTCACCTTTCCGGCGGAATTTCTGAAACTAACTCCGAAATCTCCACCAGCGAAATTTGAGTTTTCAACTCGAATAAATGTCTGAGAGGCCCAAATAGCGGACCTTCCTCCATCTCTATTTCCACAACCATTGTTGGTCGATTGGAAGGTTGCGTCTTTGAAAATCATAGGAGATATAGGTGTTCCTCCACCATAAATTTGTACGGCCTGGCCAGTTACTCCACTCTCACCGTCATTTCCAGCAACGTATTGTCCGCCGATGAAATTTGGTTGTGCTAAATTAGCTGCAAGCACACTGGTTGTGTTTATGTCTTGAAATCTCATATCTCGTAGAGTAGGGCTTGCCCCGTCTAAAATTAATGCACCATACCGGTATTCGTATTCCAATTGAACATAGAATGGGACACCCCATGCGCCCTCGAAATGCATACTTCTCATTCCCGATTGAGACAGGTCCATCGTATCTCGGAGAATTACACCTTCTCCGCAAGAGGGGTCTCTGATCCAAATTTGTGAGTTACCAGAGCCCAAACCGTAACATTCTCCTGTTGCATTTGAGTTCCCAGGATCAGCCCATGTTAGAGTAATCGGATTTCCTGAACCAGCATTGCCACTAGAACCGCAAGATGCAGTTCCGGCGCACAGGTTACCACGAACGTCGAGCATAGTCCCATTTGGGAATAAAATATCAGTTCCGGGATCGATTATCAATTTTGCACCTGCGGCTATTGTGACATCTCCTGTGAGTTGATGTGTTCCGCTCCATCTCTCGAGCCCAGTAATTGTTCCACTTGTAGTTTCATTGGTAGCAGATACTGTCGAGGCGGGGCCAACTAAGGCCAACATTGTGCTCGTTAGCATCAAGAATACTAGGAACTGGCTTCTTGCTCGGGTGCCGGTCATAATCTCCCGGTATCTAGAGGTGATTTAATCATAGGGTTTCATCGAGCCAAAGGCTCGGTTAAGGAAAATCGTCAAATTGATAACTATGAATTTAGATTAAACTCAGTCCTAATCTCATCTAACCATGCCTCTGCATTCAATTCACCGTACCCTGATTTGGTTGAATGAATAGCATCGATATCGCGTGTGTTTAGGGATGAATTTGCGAGAGCTGCTTTCACTAAATTCATTTCCTCAGAGTCAAATATATTGTCCTCTCCTCTCATTTCATCCCCATGAATTTGAAGAATCAGAGCAAGAGCGCCAACAACGATAACGGTTGAGTCAGAGGTCCCCGAAGAATAGGCGTAAGGTGGTGTGAGTTCTGTCGATGCTGTGGAGAACATTCTGACTCCAGGTGCGGTAACTTCCGGCTTTTGGTTTGGAAATCTTCTCTCTTCATTCGAATAAGGATCAATGTTGGAACCTACGGAACTATTTGCCCAAATTTTCCCATCTATTTTGGAGGCACCAACAGCAATTACGCCCGGAATATTTGCTGGAATTGACACGTCGTTAATATTCTCCTTGTTGCCATTATTTCCAGCAGCGGCGACAACAAAAATACCTGCTTCCAGTGCCTCATTTACCGCTTTTACAGTTTCAGATTGGAGATTGCTCATTCCACTTCCTGGATCGCCACCTAAACTTAGGCTAATGATATCAACATCTTGAGAAATTCTACACCACCTAATTGCCAATGAGACTCTGTCAGACTGACCTGCTTCTCCTTCAGGTCCAAGAGCCAAGGCTACGGAGAGTGAAACACTAGGGGCCGCCCCGACATAAGTGCCGTTGGAAATTAATAATCCAGCCATCAAGGTACCGTGATAATTCCCACCTATGTCGCGGATATTTTCGTGGTCTCCTGAGTAGAAATCTCGAAAGCCTACTAAATTACTATTTTCAAATTCAGGGTGAGAATAATCGATTCCTGTATCCACTATGCAGACATGGATTTCATCACCAAAATAGCCCTGGTTTTGCAGTCCCCTAATTCCTGAAGACTGATATGCCCACTCTGAATCTGGAAGGTAGGAAATCAACAGGGGTTGAATCGATGACCAAGCCATTAACAACAGAACCGTTCCGATAGCGAAACTGGCAGCACCCCATGGCCATAGAAACTCCTTCATTGGCCCTATGGGCCATCGAAGTTCTCGTGCTTCTTGATCGGTTAACCCATAGTCAGAGCCGGGATACCCAGGTGCCTGAGGGTCGACTGCTGTTAGCAACCTGCTATCTTCAGGTTCAGGCATCAACTCGAGATCCTCAAGAGTCATTAGCCAATCACCAACCTTACGTATCTGCTTTTCACCTATGAGGTCTTGTCTTGACCAAGGTCGCAAAGGGGGGTCATTAAGATCAGAATGGCGCACCAGGTCTTCTTGATCCCGATCTGGTGAAGTACCATACAACAAACACTAGGATTAGCGCAAGTACAACACCAATTACGGTAGTAGCCGTAGTATCATCTACTGCAGGGGCCTTCATCGAGTATCTCTTACTTACGATTTCAGGGGCCTCAGTAAATTCTTGACCTTCTGTAATAATCTCAAAGTCAAACCACTCTGTGGACGGACCATCGAAGTTTGTCAGATTTACATCAATTAGATAGGTTGCCGAATCTCCGGCGAGGACATCTTGTGTCGCGCTTGAGGTTAAGTTCGCACCACGAACTGTTCCGACCAATTTGACGTTCTCAGCATCTACTAATCCAGTATTTTCCACAACTACTGTAAATGTGTGAATTGTTCCAAATAATGGATCTCCATTGGAATAGACGTTGGAAATTTCAAGAACGGGAAGAGAGGTTTTCACTCTAATTACTAGTGGTGCATAGGTCCCATTATTCTTGTCAGTAACCGACATTGTAATGATGAAATCTTCGGTTCCTGTAGCATTCTCTGGAGCGATTACCTTGATGGTGTGAGTTGATTCAACAAATGCACCCAGTGTGTGTGATGTAGCCCCTGTTCGTTGCCAGTCTGGTGGGAGCTGAGTATCATCGAATACAAAGTTGAATCTTTCATCACCATTGCCGGTATTCGTGAATAATATAGGAATTGACAGCTCTTCACCCGGACGAATTCCGTATATGTCCAATAGTGGTTCCCTTAACTCGAAATCATGGAATTGTGGAATTCTAACAATTACGTCTTGTTCAAACTGATAGCCATCTGCTGAAGTGAATCTAATATCTACAGTGTGACCATTTGTCAATGACTGTGCAGTAGATTGATTGGCCGGAGTTATACGAAGCAGAAGATTATCGTAGGTTGTGCTATTGTTGCTATCCAAACCAAACTCAAAGGTGAAAGGAGTAGTCCAATTTTCAATCGACTGATCCCATACCTCTACCTTCCAATCTTTACCATCGGTACCTGCGACATTTCCTGATACGGTGTAACTAGACACAGTCTCATGTCCAAGATAATCAAGTGACATTGTAAACTCGATTGAATCATATTCACCTTCCTCTCCAAGGGTCGCTTGAACATCATTAAACTCACCTTCATCAGTTAGTTCTCCACCAGTTACTGATACAATTGTAACACTAATTGTATGGTTTGAAATTCTGTCGAAAAGTATGTCCTGTGTGACCGAGGCGGTCAAATCCGTTCCTGAACCTGGTACGTTGATTGACTTGCTTGTTGAATATTCCATTACCCGGTCCATTTGATCGACAGAGAAGCTTCCTTCGACCTCGATCATTCCAGTAGGCATCAGGATGGATATTTCACCAGTCTCAGTCAACATTGCATCCCATCGGACCCCTGCCCCAGAAGACAGAATGAATTCCACATCATCAATAATCTCGGCACCTTGTATTTCGAGTTCAGATGCATGATGCTGGGTTCCATTAAAATCTAGCCATTGAGTTGAGAGATATAGCCAACCACCATACAATAGATCGATGTCAACATTTCCGCCATCATTAATGTCTGCATTAATACTAGCCATTCCTACTAGATTTGATGCGTCAAATGTTGCTCTGATAATCCAACGGCCTGGTTCGACAGAAGCGGTCCATTGACCGTTCCAGACTCCATCCTCCAATACCTTGTCGGGTACTACTCTATCTCGAACCATTCCATGTGAAGGAATCAAGATTAATTCGACTTGCTCACCAATGTTTGACAAGTCAGAGTGACTTACGTTTCCATAGATGTTCACATATCCAGCAGTTAGCTCTATTTCTACCGAGTTTGGAGCATTCATAGCAATGGATTCAATTTCTTGGTCAAATCCTTCTCTAAATGTTGACACCTGCCAAGTTGTGTCTGCAGGAACAAATACAATCCATTCGCCAGCCGCGTTGGTGATCTGGGAAATATTATCATGGCCTTCGCTGGTCATTAGAATTTCTACATCTGGTACGCCCTCTCCAACATCTGCGTCATCATCGTCATCAATATCCCAGAATATTGTTCCAGACAACTCATAGTGTGTTGATGAAATGATATCGATTAAATCATTCTCACCAGCAACTAAGCCTCCATCTAACAATTCGATTGAAGCGATAACGTATCGAGTTCTATCTACGGTTTGGTTTAGTTCGATATTCCATGAACCGGAAGAAATAATCCCTGATGTTTGCCCAAATTCATCGGTACTGTCAAGATATACAATCCCTAGTCCATCATTAGAAGTCAGTTTCAATTCCATATTTTCAAGATAAACACCATCTGAATCAGAAATTCTAACTGAGAATGAAGCGAGTTCACTAGTTGAAATGGTCTCAGCGTTGTTGGCGTTTTGCTCGGATACAGTAATCGTCGTTCGGACACCTTCAATAACTCCGGTATCTGTCTCTACGGAATCGATTACTACTATCCACTCTCCATCTGCCAAGTGGTCAATAAGTGTACCATTCAAATCGGTCTTTCTAGTGATAACTTCGCCACTGTTTTCTGGATTGATGAATCTGACTAGCTGATCAACTAAAGGTCCACCACTTTCATTGGTGAATGTCAGGTCTATCTTCCATTCTGGATCAAAACCAATACTTCGACTAACTACTTCACCACCGAAGCCTACCTCAAAGTAGGCATCTCCTGTCATTATTCGTGTTCCGAAAATATCTCCGGTACGGGCATTTGAAAGTTCTACATTGATTCGGTATGAACCCGCTTCAACAGGCACTCTTGCAAATCCTTGTGATATCCATTCTTCGCCATCTTCGTCCACATTAATTGTTAGGCCTGCACTATTTTCAAATGGGACAATGGAGAATTGATAATTTACTGGTGTTCCATTCGTAGCATTATTGTCACCAGTGTTATCTAGGAAGAAATCTATCTCAAGGAAGGACATAGCAGGGTAAAGGTACATCTCTATTGTGTCATTTTCACCATCAACCATCAGAGTTGCTTCGCTTGCATTTAGCCAATCTAAATTGGTTGTGAATGTCCAGTTTCCATCGGGTAAAATCGTGTTAAAGGTGCCAAATTGAGTGACATCAATGTGCCATACGGCATCAATTTCGTCATTGGTCGCAAATACAGTAACCTGCTCCCATCCTTCTAGGTTTGACGAGTAATAATTCCCTAATCGATTTAGATTTAGGTTTCCATTAACATCGTAACCTGGACGTGCGACCATTGTGATATTTTCCATACCCTCTTCAACTGTAAACCGGGTACCATTAACTACATTCAATACATTACCAAATACCGTAGCGTCAACCACAGAACCAATCGGCAATACGACGTTGAATACACCATTTGCGTCGGTAGTTTCGGTTGTAGTGAAATTCTCCCAATGGAAAATCACCTGAGTGAAGTCAACAATCTCGGCTTGGATCGGGGAATTGGTAACCTCTGCATTGGTGTC
>JALRLV010000006.1:0-48532 GCA_023268715.1 Candidatus Thalassarchaeaceae archaeon | reverse complement strand
GTCGTAATAGACTGTTCCAATAACATTCATTGATTCTCTGAATGTAAATGAAGTAGAAATGTCTGATTCAAGTTCAATTTGTTCCCATAATTGCTCGGAATCACTCAAGTCATGGCTGAGAATCCATTGACCTTGGGATAATTCTGCCATGTATTCTCCACTGATGTTATCGAATACTGCAACTACTGGTGGTGCTGAATTATCACTCTTCACCAGTGTCAAATTTTCTAGACCATCAACTGGGGTTTGTATACCATCAACGATTTGGCTTAGTGAGAATCTCAAATCGAACACGGTAGGTATTGGAGTTGGGAATTCAACTTGCGAATCCATTTCTGCATCGAATTCATGCATCAACTCTACTTCATTGAAGCCGTCTTCATCCATATCCAAAGCAAATGTGTATTCTCCTGGAATGATGGGGCCAAACTCGAAAGAACCGTTCTCATCTGCAGTTAACCGACAAGGAGCGTACATCACGTCACTACATTCTCCGAGAATAGTATCATTATCAGATTCGGAGTGAACCATAGTTACGGAACCAGCCAGAATGTTTCCATTTTCATCCGTTAATATTCCGGAAATGGATCCACCTGCAACATCGATTTCATGAAGTGAAGGCACCCCTCTAAAAGGAACGTTAAATCCATCAATGATTTCGATTCTAGTTCCATCGTTGAAGATAACTGCTACGTTGTAATTTCCTGGTATGGCGTCGATTAGATGGAATGTTCCAGCTTGAACCATAGGTCCGCTGAACTCTCCCTCTCCACTGAAAGTACCTGTGCCGTTTAGGGTTCCATAGGAGTCTAATTCCTCATTACTGGCATCTACGGTGAATACACCTGCTCCAATTAGTGACGAACCATTGTGTTCTTGTGAGAATGAGGATGTACCGTTTGAGGTAAATCTTCCAGTTGCATTAACAGCACCGTCAATCAAGAAGTCTCCATCTGATAGGGAACAAACAGAGTAATTCTCGGGCATTGTTCCATTTTCGTTACATTCACCATCGACAATGTCCTCCCCATCAATTACTCCGGAGAGAGTCCCTCGACCGGTAAATTCACCTGACCCAGCAAGGCTGTGCCCGGAAAGAATTGTTTGTGTATGAGTTCCTACGAAATCGCTGACTGTCATCAGACCATTGCTGATGACCTCTCCTTCACCAGTAAATGTCACTTGGCCGATTCCTTGGAAAGCAAGGTCAGGGCCGTTTACGCTACCTGTGGAAGTTTCCAACATAATTGGTTGCATCTCGATTTGGTCCCAAGTAGGAGACAATTCAACAACAGCATCGGTGATTGCTTCACCACCAAACGAGCCGGCGCCATTCCAAATTAATCGGCCTGTGGAGAATGAGGGTTCTACGATGATATCCCCGTTAATGAGTGCTTGACCATTGGAATGGCCATCTTCTCCTGAAACGTTAATGATAGTCTCAGATAACCACTGAGAGCCGGAAACATTACCCAATATTCCAGTGACAAGATTGACATTTCTTTCGCCAGTTGTTGATTCGGTTGCTACATCCTGTAGCATACCTCCACCACCACTTGTTAGTTCATCCCGAGCCGCCCTAAGATCAGACTCACCAAAGAAGGCTGAAACTCTAATCTTACCCGCTGGGACAGTGAAGGAATAATGTCCGTTTTCATCTGCATCTACTGTTCCAATAGGAATCCAGTAAGTTCGAGGGTCTTGGTCTATTACATTGCCATTTTCATCGGCAACCTCTTCGCCACTAAAGGCATCCCTCTCGATTAATATTCTGGCATTTGGGACAGGACCTATTCCGTCTAATTCAACTGTACCTTCTATAGTTGCACCACTGTAATATTTTACAACCTTAACATTGGAATTAGCTCTGCCTATTGCCGCATAACCACCGTCGAAAATATCTGGGACGCTGTTGTTGTCCTCATCAGGGGAGTCTGAGCCGTCATCATACCAATTGGCAATGACGAAGTGATTCATCATTGCACCTGGAAGCGGGAAAGCGTTCTCGAGCGGGGAACCTGGGGTTCCGCTGATAGCCCATGTTGGCCCTGGTTGTGACGGGTCAACTGTTAGTCCCAAACTTGAAGTCCCATATCCGACATAGATTCTTGCAACCATGGTCTCGAAGAAAGATTCGGTTTGCTGATACTGTATATCGACAAGCTGAATCATATCTGTGGAATCTTCCATTGCTCCAGATTGCTGTTTGACAACATCCGACATATACTCCTGTTCATAGCGCTCAGAACTCATGAAGACTGTGGGTCTATTTCCTCGCTGAGTCTCATAGACCGATTCAATGTAATGATTGGGATCTAGACCAGAAAGGGTGGTTGGCGCGTAGAAGATTCCAGTTGTTTGACCTCTATGGTAACTTTGGTCCGCGTAATACGCTCCACCAAGCGGATACAATCTATCGTCTATTGCGAAATAGCGAATCTCATTATTTCGTTCGATAGTTTCTCCCAAACTACCTTCATAATCCTGAACTTCGTAGACAACCTGAGAAGAAATATCGTGGTACATTTCCACTAATTCATCTAGGGTAAGTGCCGTGGTTAGGAAAGCACGTGACAGACCTAACTTGGCATTAGCACGATGTAGATTTGTTGAAACGTCATCATAACTTTCGATTAAGTCGGCAGTATATCTGTAACCACCAATTTCGTAATGCGTTGTTTGCTCCTCATAGGGTTGGCTAGATCCACGTGCCTGGTTGAAAATCGATTTAGCCTCTGTCTCATTTAGAGTCGCATTTCCAACTTGCTTTCCATCCTTAAAGACAAACCACATAGGTTCGGTTGGAAGCCCATTTTCATCAAGTATTGTACCGTGCATCAGATCTGTGGTAATCTTTAGGTTTCCTGCTGTGAAGGATGAATCTTGTACCTCCTGTACATTTTGGTAGATAAGAACCAAAGAACGATCGATTACGAATTGCTTCTGACCGGGTCCAAGTGATAGAATATCATGGAACTCTTCAATTTGTTCTGCAGTTAGGTGGTTCTGAATGGCTTGGGTAAATTCCTCGCCAAATTCTCCGTTTCCGGAATATTGTCTGTCTCCTTGAGCCAATGTGGCGATAAACATAGCAAGTGTATCTTCTTGACTAGAGGATAGTAGCATTCCACCACTATGAGGAATACCGGACTGGAAGTTATCAGCAACGGTAGGGTGCTCTCCAGAATCCAATGCTTGGAATCCATAATCCCACCAAGAGACGAAAGCAGGTCTTTGGGTAAAATCAGTATCAGAATCTTGTTCTGAAAGCCATTCATAGGCCATATTCCAACCCCCGCCGTTGAATCCAGGGCCGAATGTTCCCATGTACCAACAACCATTTCCACAGTTCGCTGTTGGATTGTATGTACTACTATCTAGAAGTGATAGCCCACCGATATCAAATCTCATTACGTCAGGGGTAATATCGTAAATTACCTGATCAACATCTCCCGAGGCTGTCTCACCTCTTGGAATACCTGAATCGATACCGTAGGTTGCATGTTGAGTTGCCACCAGCATGAACACTAGCACCAAGGCTGGAATCATCGGCTTCTTCACACTAGCAGTTCTAGCAGAGCGGAAACGGGCTCTTGGAGTTCCAATTCCCGCGCGACGCCATTCTTTGATGAAGCCGGAGAAATCAGCCATATTCCAAAGAGCGGCTATTCCGATAGCCCCAACAACGGCCATAGCAGGAGTTGCGTTGAGAATGAATCTACCAGCAGTCCAAGCCATGTATGAGGCAATAAGAACCCACAAACCAACGAGCGAAAGGCCCTGCTTTTCTTCTCGGGCACCTCGCCAGAGTAAGATGAATGCATAACTTAACGCAATCAGTGTAACAATCGGGCCGAAGGAAGCGAATAGTACACCTCTACTCGGGGCCTGAGCCTCACCGATTGTTCCGAAAATCTTGTTCTTTGAGAAATAGAATCCGCCAGTGAATAAGATATCCCAGCCGTCGTAATATTCAGCGGTTTGTAGAATCCACAATGCCGATAGAATTCCGCCAAATAGTAAGCCACCGCTGCCTAAAACCAATAGCCAAGGTTTGTCGCGGAAGCTAGATGCGACCCAACCTAATGCAATCGTGAACCCTACAATATAGAACATAGGTTGGAATCCGCTTGGGGCCCAAAGTAGGTTAAGTCCGGGCCATATGTAGAAAGGTAATGGGATTAGGAATGTTGTAAACATCATCTGCAAAGCTGCCGAGGTAAGGGGCAGGCTGTCACGGCGGCGGAACATATTGAGAACTATCTGAAAAGCAAATGCTAGGAAAAGAATACCGGGACCGTAAACGAATCCTTTCCAACCAAGTGCTACTGTTGAGAAGCTAATACCTGCTAATGTTGCATAGGACATCATAACAGGATTTCTATTCCACATCTCTCGAATTCCGGCTACCAAGTAGAGTGGATTGGCACTTGGGTCGCGGAATACCCTCTCACTGCCAATTTCTCCTAACGCTCTAACCCAGAAGTAGATGGCTAGGGTTAGGAAAAGAAGTGCGAAAGAGTCGTGGTCTGCTAGACCAAACGTTGAGTGGCTAATGTGTCCGGGCATCAATGCCATGAGCCAAGCAGCGAATATTCCTGCCTGTGCGCTGTGAAGGCGATTTGCAATTCCTGCAACTGGTAGGACAATTAATGCTCCGAAAATTGCTGGCAAACCTGCAACGGACCACCAAACGACTTCTTCGGCTGCTATGCCAGTTAGCCATTCAAGAGCGAGGCCACCTAGTGCTAGACACCAAGAAAACAGTGGAGGTCGAGGATTGATTCCTCCACTAGGGTAAGACCGGTCAGCATCGAAAATGAAGTGTGCATGCTCTGCTACAATGTAATCTACAACCCTCTTCATGTACCATGGATCTGAGCCTCCAGTCATATCCCATAGCCCTGTTATGTTTGCATTCATCGCAGGAAGGACGTTCCAACCGGTTCTAATCAGGAGACCAGTAATTACTGCGGAGCCGACTAGGATAGAATAGGAATTATCTCTCCACCATAAGCGGAACTGACTGGGCTCACGGCGAGGAGCAATATCTCCGAACCTTCCACTAGATGCAAGCATGATTGCAAGTACATTCAGCCAGAATGTGATGAAGAACCAAGAGAACGCACCACCGAAGTCATTGCCGGCTAGGAATTCTAATTGTTCGGGGAGGCTAACTCCGATCTCGACCAAGTGAGAGATAGTGTAGATCAGCCAATTTACGGCTACTACTGCCCCCAGAACGTGCCATCTCTCAGCACGACAGAAGGCTACAAACATCACTACTGCTGAGGTTACTAAAGCCCATACCCCTCCAAGGTAATGGTGCCCCTCAAAGGTAGCAGCATCTGAAATGGTTGCTATTGAGAAGAGCGGAATTAAGTTAACAATCAAGAGAATGAATGAAGTGATTAGTATATCACGATGCTCTGAGAAATCTATTTTCTTTGGAAGCCTTTCGAATAAAGACCCATTTCCACCCTCATACAATACTCCTCTGAATAATACAGCAAAAATTGTCCCAAGCATCAATGATGCAGCATAGAATGAGAAGAAATTAGCAGCTATACCAGCCCTTTGGACATCGATTAATAGATTCTGTAAGCTATCTCCTTCGGATAGTGCCAATTCAGGCATAGATGCGGCATAGGCCACAGAAACATGGAACCCAGCGACCATAGAGAATACGATTGTTGCTTCCTCATTTCTATTGGATTTTACAAGAATGAGTGTTGATACAGCCACAAATGCAACAGTAGTTGCTAGTATGGCGTCAATAAATCCGAGTATTTCTAGGGCTACCGGTCCTACAGCAAAGATTAGTACGAATATCGAGTTTCGATTTAGAGGTGAATCTTCTGGAAGGGCAGATACCCAAAACCTTCCCATTACAGCCGCTAACGCAGCTGCGACGGGAAGGATAACCAACTTTCCTGTGTCAATCATCGCATCATCAGAGAGGGATGTTGCAGCGAAGAGTAACAGAAGCAATCCTGCTAACACCGCTGGTGTCGAAACCAGTCCATTGTACTGGCCGACGTCCCCCGTTTTCCCGTTTTCATATGGCATTATTTCATCACCGTCTATTTGCAGCCTAAAGGCTCAGCGTCGCGGCGACCCAAACTTCTGTTATAACCGTTCTCGGAGTTTACGCTACGTAGTAGCGAGCCTAGGTTTCCAAAAAAACCGTCAAAGCCCACGATAAGCAATATCTCTCCTATAATGTGAGCCAGCTAAATTGATTTCTTCCATAATGGCGTAGGCAGTGTTTGCGGCAATCGCAAGATTAGGCGCTACAGCGGTTGCGGATAAGACTCTTCCTCCACTGGAAATAAGTTTTTTCTGTTCATTCCGAAGGGTACCGGCTTGGTGTACAAATGCGAGAATTTCACCTTCTTCGATCCGAGTATTTTCACCGGTAATTTCTCTACCTGTAATTGAAGGACCTGGGTATCCTTCAGAGGCTAAAACTACAGTGACTGCGGACTTGTTGGAAAAAATTGGATGATAACTCTCAATCCTACCTTCAGCAGCTGCCAGAAGCATTTCACCAAGGTCACTTTCTATCAGTGGAATTGTGACTTGAGTTTCTGGGTCTCCGAACCTAACGTTGTATTCGACTACGCTTGGAGCACCTTCATCATTAATCATAAGCCCAACATAGAGAACTCCTCGATATGGAATTGGTTGATTGCGCAAATGATGATGCATCGGATCGACTATTTCGTGAATCACCCTTTGCCTCACTGATTCGGTTACAACAGGAGCTGGAGCATATGCGCCCATGCCGCCAGTATTTGGCCCAATATCTCCGTCTCCAACTCTCTTATGATCTTGGCTTGCGGGTAGGCAAATGTATCCGGATTCATCCATAATTACCAACATAGAAGCTTCCTCGCCTGTGAGGAATTCTTCTAATAATACAAAACCATCAGTGGAAATCGATTCTCGGATGAAAACGCTTGCTTCCTCAAAATCCTCAGTTACTACCACACCTTTTCCGGCAGCTAGTACATCTCGCTTGATTACCCAAGGTGGTGAAAATCGAGATAGGGCTGTATCGATGTCGGAATCTGCCTTCAAAATTTGCACACCTGCTGTGGGTATTCCTAATTCTTCCATCACCTGCTTTGCATAAATTTTGGAACCTTCTAATTCAGCACCTTCCGAATGAGGTCCAAAACTCGGTATTCCCTTTGCCCTTAATGAGTCTGATAGTCCTAAGACCAACGGGGCTTCGGGACCAACTACCACTAGGTCAACCGATAATTCAATTGCAAGTTCAACTACTGCGTTTACATCGGTAGCAGAAACATCGTGATTGACTCCTAACATTGAGGTGCCTGGGTTACCTGGACAAGTGTGAATTGAGTCGACTGAGGGGCTTTCCGATAGTCCGATTGCGAGGGCGTGCTCTCTTCCACCGCTTCCAACTATCAGCACCTTCATTCCGGCCATATTATATTCGAAATCCAATAACAAATTAATGCATTGCAATAGTAAATCTCTTGCAACTTGATGGATAAAGATCAATATGGAACAGACTTCAATCCGAGTCTGTAACCTAATAAATTGAACGATCGATGAATTATTGGAGTCAAAACAATGATTGCAATTATTGGAGTAGTTAGATCATAATGCATCATTATTTGATCTCTGAATAAAATTGCTGCGGCTAGGAATATGAAAATCGCAAATGGAAGAGTGTCTAATAGAGGGGCTTTTGAACTAACTTCTCCTTCCCTTTTCAGACCCTGTCTACGTTTTACAAATGAACCTGCCATATCGCCCAACATACAAGCAAACCCTAGAGTGAATCCTAGCACAAATGCAGCGCTCCATTCATTCCCAATCCAAAACCAATCCGTTGGTTCAGAGATTAACAATGGGTCGATGAATGGCTGGTCTGAGGAAGGGGCATTTCCATCCCAAACGAAATGCGAAACCATAACCAGTATTCCAGAAAAGACGCCCCCTCCGATGAGTCCCTCCCAAGACTTACCATCCCCTAGTAACCTATTCCCATCAGAATGAATTTTACCTCCATCGATCTTGTGGTTTTCAAAGCCGAATTTATCAGGTATCCATTTGCCAAAAAGCATTGCTCCTGTATTTGCTAAATACGCTGGTCCGTATAGAATCAAGACGGTTAGCACGTTAATGGCAAAATCTCCGACAGTAGCATCGGAGAAAGCAAGGTCCGCCATGCTTGACATTAGTCCCGCCATACCCTCATGCGAGAAGAACTCTCGGTTTCTTGCACATGGTGCCGATTCCTTCATTGATTACTTATTGCACGCGACATTGATGAGAAAATCGAAGACTATGCTATTGGCAACATTTTTGCTAACCGCTTTAGCCACAACAACCCCCCTTAACGTCGTTGCACAACCATCAGAAATTATCATCGATTCAAGGGTTGAATGGATTGAAGATCGCTCACTAGAGGTCGATTTACGAATCGTTTCCGGAGGGGATTTAACGCTTAATGGACTCACTCTCGATATAAATGACAGAGTGAATATTTACGTGGAATCTGGGGGTATGCTCAACGTCCAAAACTCCCAAATCCAAGACAATAATCCTCCGACTGGATTAGCAGGTTACGGGTTTTGGGAAGAAGATAATCGTTCGGCCGTATTAATCCCTGGTTCAGATTATGATGGAGCGTTCGATGCCACATTTTATTCGGGAGAAACAAGAACATTTTACGGAGGTCAGGCTATCATTGAAGGGCAAGACCCCATCGATCTGAACGGTAGTGAATTTACCCTCTCTTTCGATTCCAATACAGACGATGTTTGGGTTGGTTTAGTTGGATATGGACATCAATCAGTTCATCTTGCTACAGTAACCATGACCCCTGATGTAGGATCAGCAATTACCTACAACGCTATTGAGTTAGAACATCGCAATATGATGGGCTTAGATCAGGATAGTGATACCTGTGTGCTAAATGTCGCCGGAACTGCTGATTTTGATGAGGCTTCCATTCTAGGATGCATGGTGGTTGTTGATGGGATGATGACCTTGCATTCAACCACAATAGACAGAACAGGACCAATCATTTCCAACAAGGATGCTGAACTTATTCTCAGTGGTCAAACTACATTCTCTATGAGTAAGGATGACCATGACGTGCGTGCAAATGCAAATTCAAGGTTGCATTGGGGGGAAAATGTGGTGGGAAGTGGTGGCCACACAGACCGCTGGGAGAAAATCATGGATTCTCAAGAAGTTCACTTTGATGCTGCTGGAGTTTTGTTCAGGATATTGAATTTTGGTCAATATGAAATAACTTCATCGACATATTTCAGTGATGAAAACGGAGTGGGCCTTATTGACTCAGGTGATTCTAGAACTGTCGAGATAGGTTGGGCAGATGGAAGTGTTTGGACTGAATCCGCCAGCATAGAAATCCTAGAATATCGAACCGGATGGAATATGGATGAAACACTGGACGATTATGGTGGTGGAATAATCCCATTGACTTGGGATGAGGTAATTGTAATCGACGGAAATACGCCAGAAATTGAATTTATTTCTCTTGTTTATCAAGAACCAACCGAAAGCGTATCACGAGGAAGTAGTGGCGTTGGCTTGATGGCAACAATAGCAAATCGTGGAACTGCTCCTGCCATTGTATACTTCACATGTGATGTTACCGAAACTGGAGCCGCGGCACAAATGACAAGTTATCCAGGCGGTTTGGTAGAAGCAGGAGAGGAAGTCACAATTCAATTCTCTTGGATGAATAGCGATGTGGATAATGCAAGCTTGACCTGTGAGATACTTACACCTACCCAATTGGTAGATGAAGATGCATTTGGGGGCGGTACCGCTTCAAGCGAGCAAATTACCTGGGTTGATGCAGAAGATGACGAGGATGGTTCAATTCTACCTGTTGTTGTTGCGTTTGTAATCGCAGTTGTAGCAATGGCTGCGTTCTTCTTCAGGATGACCAAAACATCTGAAGAGGATGAAGAAGAATTGTATTAACATGCAACAGTAGACTCGGTCCAGGTCTCGGATTCCCCGTTTTCCTGATCGCCAGTCTTTTCGAAGAGATAGAAGGATTCGAATATCACAGGTGTGCTATCACTCCAAGGGGATTGTTGAGTGATTTCTATTTTTACAGTATAGCAACCGTAATCATTCTCCTCCCATGCACTGATTGGAATAATATCTGCTTGAATATCAGAGGCATACTCAGATCCTCCGAGTGGTAATGAAGAACCCGCGTCTCCAATTATACCGGTTCCAGAGCCCCACTCGCCACCGTTAGCATCCCATGTAGCGCTAGTGCTGTCTACTGTAATTGTAGGGTAATTTATTGCAACATTATCTCGTTCGTAAAACATCGTAACCTGCATCGAATAATCGGCGTATGGAAGTCCTGCAGGCGGATATCCTACTGCTCCAGCCAGACCGGCAGAACCAGTCAAAGCAACACCTTTGACACATCTTTCTTTATCGCCACAATGGTCTGAATTGGTGCTGAGTGAAGCGGTCGCAGAAGATTCTGTACCTGTTATGGTTCTGGTAAGTAGATTAGAATCAAGGTTTTCAGTAAATGTATTTCCTCCAACTGAGACGCTGATAACATATCGATTTGCATCTGAAGGAAGAGCGTTGGACGAATAGAAATCATCAACGTTAATTGTAATCTCTCCATAATCACCTCGACTATCTTCTTTGTTTATCTTAAATGATTGAACCTCATTCATAACTTCACTACCAGATTGGCTGATACTGATTGTTGCATCGTGTGAACCTGAACCACCGTTCTGCCTGATTTTAATTGTCATTTCAGAGCCATCATCGTCGAACTCTATCTCGCCTAGAGTCATGTCTCCAGTAAGTACAATGGATAGTAATGCTGGTGTTCCTAAAAGAAGGATGAGTGCCATAAAAATAGAGCCGGCTACAGTTCTATTTATCCCGGCTCCACCTGCCATTGATGGAAGTCCTCCATCCAATCTCCACCAAACGAATGAGACCGAGACTAATATTACAATAAGTGAAAGCACGCTCGAGGGGATTAATGGAATTATCCCGCCGAACCACATCAGAAAGAAGAATGGTAAAACCATACCCAATGCGATAGTTCCGAGAATGTTGCCAATACTGGGAGAATCGTTTGATTCATTCGGTGAAGATGCCGCCACGGCGACTATTTCATCTGCTGGTTGTTGAACGTCCATAGCCTTCTTCAGCAATCCGCCATCACTCATGTCAGTAACCTCTCTATTGAACATCGCGTCCCTAGTGTCGGTTATCAACCCAATGTAACCATAGGTGGCAGAGCACGGATTATCGATTATTAGAACAAACGTGCATCCAGAGGTTCTAGTTCGTCTGATTCCTCATCATTGGTTAACCCTGAGGATCTACCTGCAAATGCTGCTGCGGCTAGAGCTGTAATCATCAATGTACCAATCAATTCGAATCCTGGAAGGTAAACACCTCTGATGTAAATCGTCATAGTTTGAATTTGGTAATTCGGGATACCTTCCGTCCTCACCGAGTATTCTGACGTGGCTTTGAATTGTAAACCGAAATATGTATCCGTCCAACCTTGGTTCTTTGGCGTTCTCATCTGAACTCTAATCTTCTCTGGAGGAGCCATTGATTCGATTTCTACACTAACTAGCGGTATACTAAGTTGGAATCCGTCATCATTCAACTGGTCATAATTTTCAATCTCTATATTGAATCGGTCCAGGGCATTGCCATCGTTGTAAACATCGAATACCAAATTGTAATCGACCTTCGGGCGTAGTTGCAAGAAAGCTACTTCAGATGCTACTCGAAGTCGACTGAATTGGCGAATAATCGCCATTACGTTAGCAGCGGATGGTTCGCTGGTAACTGGGACGCCATTAGCCATTGTGACCTCGGCGCTGACCGTTACTTGGTGCTGTCCTTCAGGCGCTCGGAGTTCAGCCCGAACTAGAACTTGGAAGGACACCTCAGAGCCTCCTCCGATAGACATGGTGGCAGGGCCGGAGAAGGCCAAAACGCCGGCCTGAATCTGAATTCTGACCTTTTCTTGATGAACGGTTGGATTCTCAATTCTGCAATTGATTATACTCGATCTGGTTGCACCCGGATAGACATCAATTGGTTGGGGTTGGTCACATGTCAGGGTGATGTCAGGAACTGCACCTTGAGCCTGGACAGGTGCTGCTGCAGCCCATGTGCTTAGGAAGTACACTAGCAGTATCATAAGGGCAGGTCGAACCTTGTTTGCAGTGCTCATCATCTTGGGGCCGACTTAGGCCGTATTTAGGGGTTAGCACCGTCGGCTTCGCTGTATTCCATTTTCTAACCACTAATTCTTGTCTGAAATTACTCTTTGGCTCACAAATTTCTTGAATGGAATCAACCAACGAAATAAGGATAATTTGGTGGACCCGACCGGATTTGAACCGATGGCCACTCGGTTATGAGCCGAGCGCTCTAACCAACTGAGCTACGGGTCCTGGCTGACTCTCGACAGTATCGGTGAGATGAACCTTATTCTCCTTCGGCAAGAAATTTTCAGTCCAAAAAGTACTACCTCGAGTGAGAATTATTGTCAAATATCTCTGATTCCAACCACTGAATATTCAAGCATTAGAAACCCATCCGCACCGCATGGCGAAACTTTGGGTGATGTTCTTCACATCTCTTTTGCTAGTATCTACAATGAATTTCTATGCGGTAATACGAGAACCCGATTTGATTGAAATTGACGAGATTCATGAATATCCTAGGGAATCTGTGAAGGTCAAAGGAGTGCTAACTAGTTTCGTCGTTGACCCATATGGTGAACAAGCGGACAGAATAGATTTGCAAGTTAGAGAAGTGGATGGCCACTCGGTAGTCGAAGTCCGATGGTTTGTAGACCGAAATAATGAGATTCCCCCTATTGGTACCGTAATCACTGTCGAAGGAGAAGTGACTGAATGGAACGGTCGAATTTGGTTGTCATCAAATGGATACGGCGCTATAGTGTGTGCTGATTCCGATTGCGACTCGATAGAGTACACGGCTATGCAATTGGTCGAAGTCGCAATGAATCCTCAGAACTTCGCTAACATGTCGGTAAAAGTTGATGGTTATTTGTCCGAATCTCTTGAACCTGATGTCACGTACCATTCATTGAGCCTTATGGACAACCCCTCCTATGGAAATGCGGACCACTTGTTGTACATGCAAATTGAAGGGAGAGTAATCGATTGGATAGAAGCAGGAAGCCATGTGGAAATTTCTGGGTGGCTACAATATGATCAGCGTTCGCTTCGCTGGAGATTATTAGTACAAGCAACCGCGATTGAAGTTCTAAACGAAGGATCCGTTGTTGACTTATCATGGGAGTTAGAACCCTACACACTGACCTATGAAGTTGGAAAGAATGTATCAATTGAGGGAACAGCAACCAAATCTTCCGGCACATGGTGGTTAATCGGAAATTCTCCAACCGACCGGCTCTGTTTATTGCCTTCACAAGAAGATGTAGATGCAGGATTGGAGGGTGTCGAAAGAAAATGGTATGGTCGGTTGGTCTGGTCAACAGATGAGGCAACCATCTGTCTGAGAGCAGACGGATATAAGGCGGAAAATAACGCAGGTAACTTTGGAGATGATGTAACTCCTCTACTAGATGTTGCCGAGAATCCATTTAGTTATCTTAATCAGAACCATACATTCGAAGGATGGATTACTGACCCTATACCTCCAGATTACGACAAAGGATACGTCGGAGACGGAGCAGATTACTTCGCACGCCAAACCAAACTAAGAATTCACCTAATTGGTGAGCATGCAGAATATATCGAAGGAGGTCAATCAATACGATTCAATGCGACAATAATCTGGTCCGAAAGCGATGGACGAGTTATTCTTGAAGCCCGTTCTTGGACTCTAGGTCAACCGCCATCTCCAAACACACTGAACTGGGGGGACGGTTACAACTCTTGGAAATGGGATATTGGGAAACTGGTCGTTATTAATGGAGAGGCAGTTATGGACGCAGATGGTAACCAATGGATTCAGAGGTCTGGATCGGAAGAAAGGGTCTGTCTACTTGGAGATGGAACTGAGGCAAGCCAAGCAGAGGGTCAAGGGCCTCTTGATTGGACTGGAAGATTATCTACCACCGAAGATTCTGTTGGGAATACAATGCAATTCTGTATAGATGTCAGATGAGGTGTTGAAATGGACCCTTGGTTAATCGATTTTGGTTGGTTAATTGGGTCATTTATTTTTGGGATATTCCTTGGTTGTTTGACTGGATTAATTCCTGGTTTCCACGTAAATAACGTCGCTTTGATCGCTTTGTCACTATCACCTGTTGCTGTCGGCATTGGTATCCCCTTAGATGCAGTAGCAGGGATTATTGTTGCATGTGGAACTGTTCACACATTCCTTAATTACATTCCAAGTGCATTGGTAGGAGCACCCGATGACAACATGGCACTCGCTTTACTTCCGGGACATAGGATGTTGATTTCTGGTCAAGCCGCTCAAGGTGTTGCATATTCTGCTCGCGGCTCCCAAATGGGTATGCTGATGTCAATTCCTCTGCTAATTGTTGCGCGCCTACTTTTCGGAGAAAATCCGGGGTTGGGTTTGTATGAAGCAAGCCGTGAACAATTACCATGGATTCTATTATTCATCTCCATATTCCTAATTTTGACTGAAACAACGCGATTACCATGGCCAGTTTGGTCACAAAAAATAACTCAGAAGTTAAAATGGCCATTGAAAAAACCAGTGGAGTTTACTATACCGATGGGGAGACTCAGTATTCGAAGACGATATGATGTGATTGATTTTCGACTCGGGGAAAGTTCTAGAGTTGCTGGAATACTAGTTGCAACGGCCTATTTCTTACTTACCGGATTCTATGGGTGGGCGGTATTCGAATTACCCGCTAGATCACCGGTTGGAATCCCATCTGCTTCGTTGTTATTCCCTAGCTTAGCTGGATTATTTGGGATTGCAAACCTAATTGATATCTACGTAACAACAAGCGAAATTCCACCCCAAGAACAAAATTGGGAAATGCCAGACCCTAAACCCTTGGCAGTTCCAACATTCCTTTCAGCAGTAGTTTCTTCTGTTATGGCAATCCTTCCAGGAATGACTGCGGCACAGGCAACTGTCGTAGTTATGAGTGCTCGAAACTTTTGGGGTAAACTTACCGACCCCAACTACATTCCAGCAGATTTCGAGCATGGAACTCAACCTGGATTTGAACAGATGCCACAGATGATGGTGTTTGAGGGGATGGATGACCTATCGGATGATGATCGCTTGTTATTCCAAGAGGCGCTCTCCGAAGCAGGTGCTACACCAGACTTGGATTTGGTCAACAATAATCAACAAAGAGACCTAGAGATTATTGCAATTCTATCGTCTGTCAACACCGCAGTCACTGTTATGGTTCTGGGTTTCCTGTACATGGTAGGAAGGCCACGTTCTGGAGCCGCTCTAGCATTGAATATGATGTATCCGATCGACATTTGGAATGCTGTTGAGCCGCCTGCCGATTTCGTTAGACTGCTTGCTATTACAGTCGCATCAGGATTATTTGCTGTTCCAGTAATGATTGAGGTCGGAAAAGGTATGTTGAAAATGCACGAATTAGTACCTCTCAGAAACCTAGTGATTTCGGTTAGTGCTTTCATTACCATTCTAGTTTGGATATCTACAGATTGGATTGGAGTTGGAACTTTAGTTATTGGAACAATGATCGGTCTTATGGCACCTAGAATTGGTATCCGAAGGTCGCACGGAATGGGTGTGATTCTAGTTCCAATCATGGTGTATACCTTCGCAAGGGAATTAGATGCATTCGGCTTTGCTTAAGTTCGGAAAAAAAGGCGAATATAGCCGGTGTGCTCTGCAACACTAGGTAACACTAGAGTCGAATCGCTTATTTCCTTCGGGCACACGAGGGGGGCTTGAGTGATACCATGGACAACCAACAAAAGGCAAGCGTACTGTTAGTGACTGGACTTGTGTTAATTGGGATTAATTTCCTAGCATTAGCGCCGTTTGTAGCAGGGCAAGTAGAAGCAGGTGTGGCTGATGCAGTCGCCGATGGCTATGATGGCTATGATGACGACGGAAACAAAAACTACACCAATGATTATGATGATGAATGGTTAGTATCGACCTCGGAGAGAGTATATTTCGCATATTCTCTAGATAACCCAGAAGGTGTAGATGCGGGAGAAGCACATGAATTTACGAAAATGGGGCCTTTCATCTACGAAGTCACAACAACTAGAGAAATTCTAGATTTTGATTATGATGCTGGGGAAATAACTTATTCTGAATTTGATAGTTTTGAATGGTGCGAGAACTGTACCTGGATAGATGACAATGGAGATTCACACAATTCTGTTTCTGGTTCAACTGAAATCACTCAAGTTAACATCTTATGGAATACTCAAAGAATCGCCGGAATATCAACCGGAATAATCTATGGTGAAGTATTTGCTAAGGCTGGATTCGCTAACAGCATGATAGCCAACGATCTGCAAAACCGAGCACCTTCAATTTGGGCCTCAGAAGACATTTCTGGATTGGTTGCAGCTAACGGAGCAGTGGGGACCCTGGCGGGCGCTTACATGCAAGCAAATGGTGGAAGCAGCGACGGGATGCCTGATTTCTCAACATACACTGATGGAATAATGACTGATGCAGTCGACCCTTCTACTGGAACTTGTATTGCTCTTACCTGTGACATCGGCCCTATGCTTGTCGCAGGCATGGGTGCCCCGGATGGTGGAGCGACTACCCAAACTAGAGCCGCTTTGTATGGTTATGCAGATTCTGGCGAACAAATGAATGCAATCGATCTGGCAGTATACTCTCTGGCAGGAGGTACTTTCCTTGCTCGTGGAGGCGGTGCCGAGCTCTCTGAAGCCACAGACTTGAGGGAGAGATTGGATGAAGTCAGCGGAGTCGACATTGCAGATCCAGATGTATTGAATGGGGTTCTATTCGGAACTCCTGATGCAGACATTGCTAACGGACTTCTATCTGTATCCGACTACAGTGGAATCCCATTAAACGGCGTTGCATTATTCTTGCTCGGTGCCGATGGAGACTTATTCGGAACTATGACAACATATGGAATTGGACTGACTCAACTACTAGGATTGTCGGATTACGCTGGACAATGGATTGGCCTAGTTGGCACCCCAACTGAATTTGAAATGATTCTCGCAGGTGGCCAAGGTACGATCAATGCTGATGATTGGTGGCAACTTTCCTTTGGGGGCGAGGAGCCAATTGCTGGAGGATACATACCTATTGGCCTTAATCGAGGAGATTTCGAAGGTGCAGTCGACATGGATGTCGCTAAGGTACAGGAGATCCTTTACACATCTCCTTATGCTTTGACTTCCGATTTCGCACGTGTATTCATGTACGGAGAGCTTTCAGGAAGCACTCTTCCAACAGAAGAAGGAGGCGAAACAACTGATTGGAATGATGCGTATGTCGCAGGACTTTACGATATTTCGGAATCTGATGCCTCGGCAGTTCGAAGTTGGGTTGCGGATTTCATGTTCGACCAAGTAATTGGGGCATTATTGGGCTTCCAATACGGCGGATCCGCTTTCATCACCCAGCCAGTCGATAACTGGTTGTTCGGCTGGAGAGACATCATCGTGGCCGATGTTGTTTACGGAGAACCTGACAATATGGCATTGGGTTGGGTAAGTCTCGAAACAAATGAAACATACTTCGGCTCGGATAGCGTTACTACTGGAGATTATGATGTATATGTCGCAAGTACAGATGGGGAAGATATGGGACAAAGATTGCGCCAGGGATACATCAATTCTGACGGAGATGGACACTGTGATTTCAAGTTGAATTCGGATGGAACAATGGCAAATGCAGACTCAAGTGGGATGTACCCCTGTGAAGATGGCGAATTGTACGGATTCACCGAGCACCTCCCATGGAGGGCACCACACAGAGAAACCTCAACTCTGGGACTACTATCAGCCCATGTCGGTAACGACAACACCGTAGTTGCTGGTGCTGTTGGTGGGGTCGCAGACAGTGAAAATTCATTCAAGGTCAACCTTGTAGGATATGCTATGGCTGAATCAGTACCAGGGAATATGGAAACATACAAGGGAATTGAAATGAGAGCGCACACAGTAAACCTAGACCCATCACAAAACCAAATACAAGCGAAATTAATTGGCTCTGCATCCTTTGTGGATGTACTTCCGGGTGCATTACCCGTATACTTTGGTTCAACCGTAGACATCAAGGTAGAGCCTGTTACCCAAGTTGCGATGTACGGTAAATCCATCTCTATGTTCCACCTAGACCTAAGAGGTCCTGGAATGCTTAATCCTGAGATGGATGTAGACACACATCCGGTTTTCGAAATTCATACCTTCTCAGAAATTGGGGATGAAGATGCTGAAACTTTCAAGTGTCGGGTGCTGGACAATATGGAGCCTATGTACTGGACTGATTTCGGCGGAAGTGGAGATTGTGAATTGGAGGGTACTGCAACAATCGATATCATAACTGCAGCATTGTATATTGCGAGTATCGCGATGATTGCTGTTGGAGCACTAGGGTTCTCTGGCACAGGGCCTCTAGCAGAATCGAAAGAAGAAGAGTGAGGCCGTTGCGATACAGCGGCTGGCGCAGCCAGCCGCGTGCGCGCTTGCGCGAAGGGTTCAATCGTTGTACTCTAGACGTAAGGGCAATGGAATGGCGGACAGCAAGGCCTGCACTGGCAATCATTGCTATATTGATGATAAGTCTGCTTGGTCCCTCTCCAAATTTACAAGTAGATTCCTCTAATGAATTTCGGGAGACAATAAAGAATTCCTCATGTACAGTTTGTATAAACGAACTAATGCCCAATGCAGATGGATCCGACCAGGGAATCTTTCCTCAAGGTGAATGGGTTGAACTTCTCAATACCGGTTCTAATTCTGTGAACCTAGAGGGATGGACAATTGTCGATATCGGTGGTTGGACCCATCCAATAAACCAAAGCAGTTGGGTCGGCTTTGCAGATTTAGCCACGCCTTACACCATAGAACCAGGAGCATACGCTGTTATCGCAGAAAATGAAATCGGCACTTTACGTTTGAATAATGCTGGAGAAACAGTATTTCTCAAAGACTCTCAGGATATCATAATCCATGAAATCACAACAGGACAAGCAGCCAATGGAGTCTCAAAGATACCTTCGGGAACCGGTGGAGATTGGGTTGATTCTGATCAGCCGACACCAGGAAATGAGAACTCTGGCGGGGATCCTGTTAGCGACCCTGACCCACCAACTCCCAGCGACCTAACTAGAATAATGATGGTTCCTGACGGTGCTGAAGCTACTGGATTACACGTCAATTCAATGGGCAATTTGTTCGTCAGCGCAATGCACCCTGATGACCCATACAAAGCGACAATTGGTGTAGTAAATGGGTTTGATTGGAATGATTTACCGGAGACTATTCCTGAACTTCCGTCGACAATTAGTCAATCAGATATTTGGCATGGAGTTAGAACATCAGTAGGTACATACCAGGTATTGGCACAATCAGGCGACTCACTCAGCAATGGCGATATTGCTGGTGGAATTTATGCTGCAGATGATGGAGCATTATTGTTCACTAGTGAAAAACCTGATTTCAATGTCTTTGTACCTACGAATCCCCAAGGAACTGAGGGTTACCTATACTCCACTTGGGAGAGCCGCCCCGGTGGAGTTAGCCAACTCCATATCGAATGGAACGATATGTCCGGTGAATGGGATACTATCGGTGGAAAAATGCTAGACCTAAGTGGAATTAATGGAGGCTGGGTCCTTTGCTTTGGTTCGTTGAGCCCATGGGGCACCCCACTACTCTCTGAGGAATTATATTTTGATGATACGATTGATTGGAATAATCCCAATTACAATTATCACCAAGACCAATTAGAGTTGGCAGACTATCTAGGATTCTATCCAAATCCGTATGATTACGGTTGGATAATTGAAGTTGAAGATGCAGAAACTGAAAACCCTCAGTTTGAAAGATTGTACCCTCTTGGAAGATTTTCTCACGAAAATGCGCAGGTAATGCCGGATAGGAAAACGGTTTATTTGTCAGATGATGAATATGGTACTGTATTGTTCAAATTTATTGCAGATTCCGCAGGAGATTTGCATTCAGGGACTCTTTACGCTGCGAAGGTAAACCAAGACTCAGGGAGCAATCCAGCTACCACTGGATTTGATGTCACATGGGTCGAATTAGGGAACTCAAATTCTGCTCAAATAACAAGTTGGATTGACCAATATGATGGAATAGATACTTCCGACTTTATCAACGGTCAGAATTCGTACATTTCTGATCAAGAAATCAATGATTGGGCAGAGCATAGGCTTGACGATGACCTTGATGGCGATGGAAATGTTGGCTTTGCTGCTGATAATCGAGTAGCGTTCCTAGAATCGAGAAAGGCAGCGGCTGCATTGGGAGCAACCGATGAATGGAATAAGATGGAAGGCGTAGTATTCAATGAGAACTCACCTGAATACCTCTATCTTGCTATGTCGGACATCAGATACGATATGACAGATTCTTCAGGAGATATTCAACTCTCTGAAAATCGATGTGGAATAATTTACAGTTTACCAGTGAACGAACAGTGGGATGTTACTAGAATGGAGCCTGTAGAAGCGGGTGGAAGTTATTCTTCAGGTCGTTGTGATGTAAACAGAATTGCTGGACCGGATAATCTGGCTGTACTCAACGATGGCAGTCTGTTGATTGCAGAGGATACTGGAAAACACGAAAATAACATGGTTTGGCATTGGCAGCCTCCCGCTGAGCCATCTGACTGGGACAACGAATTTGATGTGAAGTTTTCCAGAATTATGCCTGGTGAGGTCCCGAACAGAGATAATGATTGGTTTGAATTGACGAATACCGGAGATGAAGAAATTAGCCTCACTGGTTGGACAATTGAAAGAATAAGGTCAACAACCCCATGGATTTCAACCTTCAACGAACTGGTTATACCAGCAGGAGCTTCGGTTGTATTGACTGAAAATCCGAACAATCTATTCTCGGATGGTGGAATTGTTGCGATGGATGGAAATGTTGTCATGAACAATATGCCCTGGCTTGTCGATTCTGGAAGTGCCCTTCAACTAAAGTCTCCTGATGGAACTGTTGTTGACGCAGTTGTATACGGAGGAGGTGATGCTGAAATCGAAGGATGGAATGGTGCAGCGATTTCAGTACCCGGAGATGGTACGCCTGGACTGATTTTGATGCGAGGCACTGGCTGTGGAGATAATCCTGACACAGATATGGGCGAAGATTGGGAATACAGGTGGATTAGAATTGGAGCCTCAACCTTCTGTGATGGAGGAAAAATTACACTAGAAGAATCCTCTACAGTCTCATCTTCTATTGGTCCTGATACATCATTTAATGACTTAATGCACTGGATTGAGGATGCAGAAACATCGATTCATCTACATGTCTACCAATTTATGAGCCCGGACCTAACTACTGCATTACTGGAAGCAATAAATCGAGGCGTTTCAGTCACAATTCTACTTGAAGAAGGTATACTCGATGGAAGTAGTACAAAAAATAACCAAAGAGGTCATGCCCAAACACTCCATGATGCTGGAGCAACCGTTCTTTGGATGGAGGACCCAAGTTTGATCAGTTCTCCGTATACTTACATTCACAGCAAGGTTGCTGTTAGAGATACTGAAAGTGTATGGATTTCATCAGGAAACTGGAAGGATACAAGCCTACCACCAGATGGAATAGGTAATCGAGAGTGGTCGGTTATTGTCAACTCAGTTTCCTTTGCTGAGCTAGTTATGTCTCGTCTTTCTTGGGACGAAAATCAGAATCACCTACACATCTCACCACACTCATCGAATCATGCACCAACCTCCGATTGGATAATGGACGAAACCAGCGGGACCTCGTTACAAGCACCTACTACCCAAGCATATTCAGGTCCTATGGAAATGCAACTGATGACATGTCCAGACGATTGTGTTGATGGAATTATCGAAATGATTGACGCCGCGGATTCAACAATTGAACTTTCATTGCAATACTTAGACTTAGATTGGTATTGGGGATTCGGTGATAATCCAATCATTGAAGCAATTTACCAAGCGGCCCAAAGAGGAGTACAAGTCCGCTTACTATTGAACGGGTTTTATGCAAACAGCGATGATGAAATTAGAGATGCAGTTAACCTGTTCAATACAAATTGGAATGCAACAGAGGGCTTGGATACCACAGCACGACTAATGGCATATTCTGACTCGATTACAAAATTACACAATAAGGGTGCAATAATCGATGGGGAGAGCGTTCTTGTTGGAAGCATGAATTGGGGTTCAAATGCGGCATTGAGAAATAGAGAAATGAGTGTATTAATTCATGATCAATCAATAACTTCTGATTATCTACAATCATTCAACGAAGATTGGCATCGACTTGACGCAACTACAGACTCAGATGGTGACCTACTTCCGGATATGTGGGAGATTCAATACGGTTTGAATCGACATTCCGCAGCCGTGCTTGGAACTGCTCTAAGTGAACAATCACTGGATTTAGATGAAGATGGATTAAACAATTTAAACGAATACCTTTGGGGAGGAAATCCAAATGATAACGACACTGATGATGACTGTATTCTGGATGGGCAAGAGGCTGAATTTGCTCAATCATTAGGAAGGTCGCCAATAGTGGCCATGAGTTCTAGCGACGTAGATAATAACGGGATCCCGGATGGAATACAATTTGGCTGTGATGAAGAAGAAATCATCGATAACAACAACGGTCAAACAAACAATACCAATGGCATTGATGGAGATAATAATGACGAAGGAAATAGGGGTTGGCTAGAGAATAATGTTCGAGACGATCCGCTCTCGGCTCCGGGTGCTAAATTCTTGTTGGCACTGACGATAATTGCAGCGACTTCTTTGATTGGTGCAGGCCTAACAATGGTAAGAAGACCAAGAATAAAAACCGATTCTCGACTAATCGACGATTCAGGATATAGATTCGATGATGCTGATGCTGAACAGGCTATTCTAAAGGGGACACGATTCGATGAAGAATCTGAGGATACTCGGGAGTGGACAGAAGGTAGAGATGATGGAGTACACGGTCAGATTGTTTTAGATGGATTTGGCTTCGATAAACTTGACCGAAATCAAGTCCAGTTCCTCTTGGACAAGGGGATGAGTATCGAAGAATTGCGCGATGAATACGGCGAGGATGAGACATGAGCGATTCAATCGCTGATATTGTAAATGGAGTCGTCGATGGTTCACTTGGTGATGATCAAGTCATCGATTGGTTGCGAAGTGTATTCGAAAACGGACTGGATGAGAAATCTACTACCGCTCTAACAGAATTAATGAGAGATTCCGGGAAAGTTCTGACTTGGCCAAAAGAGTGGAGTCATCTAGTCGTTGACAAGCATTCAACAGGTGGAGTAGGTGATAAGGTCTCAATCGTTTTAGCCCCTGCCCTTGCCGCTTGTGGGCTCAAAGTGCCGATGATATCTGGACGAGGTTTGGGGCACACAGGAGGCACTTTGGATAAACTGGAAAGCATTCCTGGCTTTCGAGTAGACCTATCTATAGATGAAATGCAAAAACAGGTTGAAAGAATCGGATTAGCAATGGTTGGTCAGACAGATTCACTTGTCCCTGCAGATAGAAGGTTGTACGCCCTACGCGACGTAACCGGAACAGTTGCATCTATTCCATTAATCACTTCATCAATTGTTTCGAAAAAAGCTGCAGAGGGGCTTTCTGCATTGGTTCTAGATGTCAAATATGGCAGAGCCGCATTCATGGAAGAAAGAGAACAAGCCGAGGCATTATCCCAATCGATGGCAGACGCCGCCAATGGCATGGGAATTACCACTTCTGTCGTCCTTTCAACAATGGATCAACCAATAGGTTGCGCGGTAGGAAATGCACTAGAAATTGTTGAATCCGTCGAAACACTATGTGGACGTGGTCCGCATGATCTAGAAGAACTAGTATGTGTACAGGCAGGAATTCTTTTGGCAGCATCCGGAATTGTTGAAGATATGGAAGAGGGGGCTTTGATGATTCATAATTCTCTGAACGACGGAAGCGCCTTCGAAAAATTCCTAGAGATGATAGAATCCCAAGGTGGAAATCGAAATGACTTTTCAAGCGACCATTCGATGCTAAGTTCGCTTGGCTTACTCGACGATAATTTACTTTCGACTGAGATTTATGTCGAGAAAAACGGATGGATTCAGGATATCGATGCAATGTCGATTGCACTCGCGTGTCTAGAACTAGGATCGGGTAGACAAACTCTCACCGATAGTGTAGACCACGCAGTTGGCGCAATTATTGAAGCGCAAGTTGGTGATGAAATCGAGATTGGTGAGCCATTGATTGTAATCTATCATAGAAATGAATTACCCGATGGCTTTTCCGAATCAATTTCTTCTGCCTTTTCGGTTGTATCCGAAATAGTAGAAGTCGAAACTAGAATTACTCAGATTATCGGGTGAGTGTATGAGATTGGGCTATATCGACCAAATGAAAGCGATTGCAATTCTCTTCATGGTCGAGGTTCATACAGCAGCAATCTTGCCCCCTGAAGGGATAACTGTGGGCCATCCCGCCGCATTCGTTGCTGCTGCATTTGGAGGCATGGCGGCTCCACTATTCGTTACTGTTTCAGGTTGGGGAATGCATCGAGGGGCTAAGAAAAGATTTGCCGATAGCCTGGGTTCCTCCGCTTGGATAAATTGGGTTTTACCACGAGTAGTAATTCTAACTGCTTGTCAATTCCTTGTCAATTTTCTACTTGCCATTGACCGAGGTGGGAGATTCGAATGGCACACACCTGGTGTTCTAACCTTAATTGCGATCGCGGCTGTTTTCGCTCCACTTATTTCTCGATTTACTAGTAAGCAATTAATTGCAATTTTCTCGCTACTAGCGCTAACACCACTACTCCTTGGTGAATACAATGGTTCTGAATTATCCTGGGCCTCAAGGGTTGATTCTTCTGGGATTGGAGAATGGGGCCACCGGCTCTTAGTCAGTGGAACATACCCCGTTTTCCCATGGTTAGCGTTTTCGACTTTGGGCGCAATGATTGCAGAATTTGAAAATGATTTTGAAACAAGAAAGAACATAATGGCAATTGGTGGAATTATATTTTTGATTAGTATAGGATTATCATTTACTTCAGGAAAGGTGTGGGCACTAACCGAAGGTGATGCCATTTTGACATTCTTCCCCGCAACAACATTCTTCATTTGTATAACTGCAATGTTCGTCCTTATTGCAAACGAATTACTCCTGCGAAATTCCAAAAAGGGACTCATTGATTTGAGTGTGATAGAAGCTTCTGGACGCCTAACTTTGACCATCTACGTCCTTCACTTTGCGATTCTTGGAGTTGCTGCAGAATACATGATGGACCAACCGCGTCTCTCAATTGCTGAGGCTTTCGCGGTGACATTTGCACATACATTAATGTGGATTCCGATAGCTAATTTACACCAGCGCTACTGTCCAAAAGTAAGCCTCGAAGAGATACTAAGAAGAGTCAGTAATTGATTTTCAATTAGCGGATGTAGTCCAATTTACTGGCCCGAACCATGTGTTCCCATTTTCATTCGAAGCCTTGACTCTGGCGTAGTACGTCGAATTACTAGATAGACCTGTAATTTCGTAATCTGACCAACCAACTGCTGAGTCACCTAAGGGTGCACTATTGGCCCAAACCCAAGATTGGTTGCCCATATCCATTGGCCCGTAGTAAATTGTTAGTGAGGTATTCGTTCCATTATCGTAAGTTTCCCAACTAAATGTTGAACTGCTGGATGTCGTATTATTCACCCCTAGATTTCTAAGTATCGCTTGATAGGTGAAATATTCTCCTCGTAACGGATCTTCAACCCAGATTGGCAAATGAGAAAGAGAATCGTGTGTATTCTGTGTTAGTGGGAATCCCCACGCGTCATGATAAGGTGCTAAATTGAACCCTGTCGCATTTGAAAGATGTAAAACCCAGGCATTGAATTCTTCATCACCAGTTGTTGGAACCTCTGCCGCAGGTAATGTGTAATATACCGTTAAGGCTTGAGTTATCGGATCCCAACCCCACTCTTCTTTGATTATCAAATAGGTATCCAAGGCAGTCCAAACGGACCAATTGGCTATATTAGAGCCATCATCAAAATAGCCCCTCATACGATTCGCTCTTTGAGCAGGGTCAACTGCGTTGTGGCCCTCTATTCCAACCAAATCTTCCATCAGATAGACACTAGCAAAGTTGCACCCAGTTTCTGTTGTCCCCGGAAGGGTTGAAGGCATCCATTGATGGTTGTGTCCTAATTCGTGGAACATCCCCCAATCTCCATTCTCTGACATATAGGACAGATTGACTACTCCTGCCACGCTCAAATCATGAGCCATGAATGGATATCCAGAATGCATCCAACCTGCTGATATCTGAGCATCAAAGACCGCACGCTCTACTCTTGGCCAAGGTAAGTAACCATACAATTCATGCTCCATTTCTAGAGCAATATCCCACCAGTCCATAAGATCTGTTGGATTGGATAAATCCCGAATTTCATGGCTTGGTACTGTCATAATGAAATTATCCGAAACCAATTCGGCCCAAGGAGCGGGATTATCGCTTTGCGAATATATCCATTCAAAGTCGGAAGTCTCTCCAAGAACAAACATCGGAGCCTCTACCGCATTTGAGAAATTAACTTGGAAAACGCCCAACGTTGAACCCGGTTCTATTGCAATGTAAATTGGTCCCCCGAAGGCATTCCCAACCTCCATGCTAACATTATCAACATACCACCATCTAACAATTTCTGGATGTCGATGTAACTGGGTTTTTGACCACAACCTGTCACTATGAGCACCAACCAAGACGTAGGTTCCTGAGTCGACTATTTCCGAAGGAAGGGTTACTGTCACAACTTCTCCTGGTGCAGCATATAGTCCAGTGCTCATCCTAACATGAGCTCTAGCACCCGCATAACCAAAGTTACTCGGAAGGCCACTTTGGTTACCATCAACCGAAACAGTGGTTGACACTCTAGTGGCATTTGTAGGCACCTCGCCAGGAAATTCCACATGGCTAGGGTGAGCTGGTAATTCGTTTGCTGGAAGGCCTTGTGTTAGCGCAGCCTCGACCCTGAGTAAAGTGTCGGCAACTGGGTCATCTCCCATGTCATGCCCTACATTCTGCCATAGAGTTCCATATTCGATTACTGTCCATCCTGTTGCGTTGACAGTGTCACGAAGTGGAGACCAGAAATCATGGAAATCCAAACTCACGACTCCAGTGCAAATCGAGAGCGTAGAATCTGCGATTGAAGCATCCGCGAGGGATAGTTTTTGGTTATTTATTCGATCATCAAAAATTGCCTGAATTGCGGATTGTGGTCTTGTCAATAAGTGAGGGATTTCGGCTAGATTTACAGTGTTGTAGCCCCATGCTTGGGATACGAAAAGCCCGGTGGTTTTTGCAATCTTGTTACCGGGATAATTGTGGGCTACATCTGAATTTGAGTATGACCAATACCAAGCATGACCCCCCATAATCAACCCACCTCCCGCAAGCACGAAATTGATTAAATTCAGATTGTCTTGATTGTCGTGCCCATTCCAAAATTCATCCAATAGACAATCAATTCCAGAAAGATCTGCAGGCGTTACAGAGAGATGTACTGTGTGCCCTTGGGCCTGCAACTCGTCTTCAAAGTCGTCGAATCCAGCACCATAAGCAAGCCCAACGTTTGCATTTTCACCACATACCCATTCTACCGCACGAAGAGAAAATTCTGTCTCTTCGGTGCCACCGCCATCGACCCAACTTTCGTGACCATATCCAAGCATCTTGCCTCTGCCAACATGGCTGGCAGAGATTACTGGAATACTATCTGTATAGCCACCCTCTGCAAAGCCAACAGGGAAAGACCACTCTCCAATCGGTAGAATTGGAGATGGCCAACCGCCCCAATTGGTTTCCCCCATACCGCGTAAGAGTTCTTCTTGATCAGCTCGTAAATCATGAACCACAATCCAAAGAAGGAGACCAACTGAGCCCCCCGAGTTATTCGCCCAAATTGTATATTCTACCCAATCTGTGTTGTGTGTAGGAGTACCGGAAATACTACCATTGTCGAGAATAGATAAGCCGCTTGGAAGTTGTGGCTCGATTTCCCAAGTATCTATTCCTGGACCATCATTGTTCACCTGAATAAATGTACTCTGATTCGCTTCGAGAATATATTCAGTGAAGTCCCATGAAATTAGATCGGGAGCCATGCTTGTAACTTTTATTCTGAAGATTGTAGAAGTCGACCCTCCAGTGTTATTTGCCCAGATTGTCCAAGTTTCCCAAGAGTTTTGTACATCAGTCGCAATACCGTAAATTGTACCATCAGCAGAATTGAATTGGAAGCCTGAAGGTAAACTGTGAGAAATTTGCCAAGAGTCGGGTGTTCCGCCGACATATGAGGGTGTAATCGATATCTGTTCTCCGATTCTTAGGTCATGTTCCCAAGGATTGTAAAGTAGGTTTGTTACAGGAATGTCTGCTACACTAATTAGAACATCGACTGAAATTGAACCACCTGAGTTTGCAGCAGTTATACGATGCATTGTGAGGCTCTGAACCTCTGTAGGCGAGCCGCGAATTGAACCATCAATTTGCAATAAATCGAGACCTTGAGGCAATGGTGGCTCGATAGACCATGAGGTGATTTCTCCACCGGTAGTAGAAGGGACTACCTGAACCACATCACCGATACTAAACTGCAAATTGTTGCTTCCATATCCCAACCCCATTGGGGCTTCATGTATTACGATGATTCGTATTGTGGTTTCAACTGAACCTGCTCTGTTTGAGGCACTTATTGTATGGTTAGAATCCCCGAAATTACTAGGAATTCCAGAAACAGAACCATCAGCGAAAATAGAGAAACCAATGGGCAGTTGTGGACTTACAGACCACTCTTCAATTGTTCCTCCTTCATTAGTTGGGGCAGTAAAACCGCAAGGATTGTTTAACTCACAAACAAGAGTATTTTCAAGATAAAGAATAGAAGAAGGTGGTATCATAATCACCTCTAGGTCAATCCAGACATTTGTTGAACCCATAGCATTTGACCCGATAATTGTGTATCGAACTGATTGGCTTACCTCATCAGGAGTGCCTGAAATCACTCCACTATCTCTGTCGAATATGATTCCTGAGGGGAGGCTCGGATTAATTACCCAAAATTGAGGGCCATCTCCTGTAAATGAGGGAGTTAATGATTGCATTTCTTCTCCAATAATCAGGGACACCGTGCTCAAACCATAAGACAGGCCTTCGGGCTTTTGCATTTGACGACATTCGGTACCTGTGAAGACTTGATCCAGCCAACAATCATCTTCGGTTATCTGTTCGTCAATACAATCTGGATGGTTGGGTTGCATCTCACAATCAATCACCTCAGGTTCAACAGAGGTATCCTCGAAAAGTCCCAAACATCCAGAAGATAGCATCAGCAGAGTGAGGAGGACAGCCGTCTCGGGCTTTGCTACCATATTTTCGACCACCTATGGTGGTCGTGATAAATACTAACCAAATGATGTCTGCATTATATCTCGGGATATGCAGGGCCTTCTTGAATTGCATATTTGACTGTTTGAAATTCGGATTTAAATAGAGCAATATCAGATTTTACGGTTTCTGGATTTTCCTCTGACAACAAAGACCGGGCAAAGAATTTGGCAACGTCTTGCATCTCATCGACACCCATTCCGATACGAGTTAACTCGGGTGTGCCAAGCCTCAAGCCGCTAGGCCCAGACATTGCTTTAGTGTCGCCTGGAAGCATGTTCATATTGGTAATGATTCCACAGTCTTCTAACCTCTGTGCGGCTCTCTTTCCAGCGCCTGAATCGGGTCCACCATGACGAGTTAATATTTGATGGCTTGCGGTGAAATTGCGTTCCTCCGCTATCACATCAAAGCCCTCTGAGGACAAGGCGGAACCTAACGCTCTGGCGTTCGATACGATGTCCTTAGCGTACTGTTTGCCATAAGCTTCAAACTCAGCCATTGCCACCACTTTTCCCGCTACATGATGAAGGTGATATGACGAACAGACACCGGGAAATATTGCGTTATTGAGCTTCTTTTGTAATAATTCATCGTCTGAGTCACTTAAGACAAAACCACCCTGAGGTCCAGGGAAAGTCTTGTGGCTAGACCCAGTCATTACATCGGCGCCTTCTCGGAGTGGATCTTGAAATTCCCCTCCTGCTATCAGGCCCAACACATGCGCGCCGTCATACATCACACGGGCCCCAACCTCGTGAGCTACATCTGCTAGTTCTTGCAGGGGAATTGGGAACAGAATTACCGATTGGCCGAATAAACATAATTCGGGTTGTTCAGTACGAATCAACTTCGAAGCCGCCTCAACATCCGGCTCCATCCTTTCCTCGTCCCATGGATAAGTGACAAGATTCAGACCACGCATGCCGACAGCACCCATAGGGTGGTGTGATATGTGGCCTCCATCAGCAGTCGAAACTGCGGTAATTGTTTCGCCAGGCTTTGTTAAGGCCTTCAAAACCCCTAGGTTAGATACAGTTCCGGAAGTCGATTGAATGTTGGCAAATTGGCAATTGAAAACTCGCTTTGCAGATTCAATTCCGATGCTTTCGATAGTGTCGAAATCGTCACAGCCCTGATAGTACCGTTTACCTGGTAAACCCTCTGCATAGCGGCCATGAAGATCACCTTGAATGGCTTTTGCGACCAACGGTGATAGGATATTTTCACTAGCAATCATCGGGATGGAACTACGATAATGCCGACCTGAAGCCGCGCTCGCTTGCATAACCGCATCTACCTGTTCTGCAGGATTCATGTGCAATGGTTGAAGATTCGGTCAAAGAGTGTAACGGTGAAGATTGCTCTAAAAAACAAGATTATTCCGTAGTCATATATTTCAATCGCAGTCGCACTCGCAAACTCATGTCTAGCACCGCTAAGCCACTTGTACTACTGATTGCCCTACTCATGGTTACATGGGTTCCAACCGTAATGGCAACTGATTCTGACGGAGATGGTGTCAATGATTCTGCTGATGATTTCCCTAATGACCCCTGTGCGGACACCGATACCGACGGGGATGGAATGCCTGACACAATCAGTTGCCCCGGAGGGGGAGGTGTCGTAGCATACACTTCCTTTGAAGAACCCTTTACAATTTCCAGCGTCAAGTATACTGATACAGGAAATCAGTTGACTGACCGTTACCTATGGAACAACGCTAACGAACCACACGTTGCACACAATCAAACCACTGGCAGTGAAATGGGATTCACACTTTATTATGAGTCGAACGGAGGGGTCGGACTAACAGATGGCGATTATTTCGGTACGGTAAATTATACAGGAACTGTGGGTAATTTTAGCGACGGAAACCAAGGTTACCAAATGTCTGATGTCGATGGGATAACAACACTTGCTCTTGACCAAGTAACCGCAGATAGCGTCAGTTTGGACATATTTCTGCAAAATACTGGTTATGAAACCTCGACCCCTGTGGATTATCTGATTATTCGCTGGGTTACCTCTAGTACATCTACAGATATCTTGAATACCTCTGGCTACGATATCGATTCGGATTTCTCATCATATCTCGACACTTGGACTACTGAGACAATGGGGTTAGGTGGAGCTACGGGTTCATTGGAGGTAGAATTTTCATCAAATAGTGCTAGCGAATCTCTGTATATCGATAATGTTACATTCTCCAATTCAGGAGGTAGCAATACTACCACAACTCTTGTTGAAGATGATGATGATGATAATGATGGTTATCTCGATGTAAACGACGCATTCCCTCTGGATGCCAGCGAATGGGCGGATAACGACGGAGATGGAATAGGAGACAATGCTGATGCAGATGATGATAATGATGGAGTCGATGATTCCGCCGATGATTTCCCTCTAGACCCATCTGAGACAACCGATACGGATGGAGATGGCACTGGTAACAATGCAGATGATGATGACGACGACGACACATACAGCGACTCGATCGAGAATGATTGTGGCTCTGATCCTCTTGATTCAAGCAGCATTCCAACAGACACCGATAGTGATGGAGAATGCGACACTTTAGATTTAGATGATGATGGAGATGGAGTGAACGACGATACCGACGACTTCCCACTAGACCCCACCGAGGATACTGATACTGACGGAGACGGAATCGGAGACAACGCGGATACCGATGATGACGGCGATGGAGTCAATGACGATAGTGACGACTTCCCGTTAGACCCTAGTGAAGATACTGACACAGACAATGATGGTGTTGGAAATAATGCTGATGATGACGATGATGGAGATGGCTACAATGACCAAATTGAGCAAGATTGTGGCTCTGACCCAGTTGATTCATTAAGCATTCCAATTGATTCCGATGGTGACGGAACTTGTGACGCACTAGATATCGATGATGATGGCGATGGAGTGATAAATTCAGAGGATGCATTCCCGCTAGATCCGAATGAGTGGGAAGACACCGACGGTGATGGTGTAGGAAACAATGCCGACCAAGATGACGACGGGGATGGCTATGACGACTCTGTGGATTGGGCGCCGTTAGATCGAGCCGAATGGTTGGACACTGATGGGGATGGGGTCGGTAACAATGCCGATATGGACGATGATGATGACGGTCATCAAGACAACATTGAAGATGTGTGTGGAAGCAATCCACTGGATGCAATTTCAACTCCTCAAGATACAGACAACGATGGAGAGTGTGATACTTTAGATTCAGATGACGACGGAGATGGAGTACTAGATTCTCAAGATTGGGCGCCCCTGGATGGAACTGAATGGGTAGATTCCGATGGAGACGGAGTTGGAGATAATTCCGATGACGATGATGACGATGACGGATTTTCAGATTCAATAGAGGAAATATGCCTGTCAGATTCAATGGACTCAAATTCAGTGCCTGCCGACTTCGATGGTGATGGAGATTGTGATGTTACTGACGAGGACGATGATGCAGATGGGACTTCTGACACCATCGAAGAATTATGTGGTTCTGATCCATTAGATGGAAATTCATTACCAAATGATTCTGATGGAGATGGTGATTGTGACAGTATTGATACTGACGACGATAATGATGGAATCACGGATTCTGAGGAAATCGCGGCTGGCACTAACCCCCTAGACTCGGATAGTGATGATGACGGAGTTGAGGACTCTGAGGATAGATTCCCAGTGGATTCCAGTGAATCGAAAGATTTGGACGAGGACGGAGTGGGGGACAACGCCGACACTGATGATGACGGAGATGGTTGGCCGGACTCTGTGGAGGATAATTGTGGCTCGGATTCAATGGATTCCCTATCAACTCCAGATGACCTCGATGCTGACGGAATGTGCGATGAACAAGACCCTGATGATGATGGAGATGGATTTGGAGACGATGTAGATGCTTTCCCGTCTAACTCCGCGGAATGGAGCGATTCAGATTCTGATGGAACTGGAAATAATGCAGATACGGATGATGACGGCGATGGATGGTTAGATACCGAAGAAGACTCCTGCGGAAGTGATAGCCTAGATTCAACATCAATACCAGCAGATGTCGATGGCGATGAGATTTGTGACCTATTAGATTCCGACAATACAGATGGTCCTGATTACGTCGCAGATGACAACAATACTCCTGGATTTGGATTGGTGTTGGCAACATTGGCCATGCTTTGTGCAGCTATGATTGTTGGACGCAGGCGATAGTGAAGGCCAAAAGGCTGGAGTGACCCCGAGAACCAATGACATCTCGACAAAAGGTCTCAATGGTATTGATTCTGTTACTGGTTCTGGCGGTTCCACAAGACGCATTCGGTAATTCGGGAGGAAAAACCGGTCAGTCCGCCAATGGATGCGGTTGTCACGGAGCAGGGGCGAACCAAGTCACTCCAAGTTTGAGTGGATTGCCTACGGCTGGATATGCTCCTTCAACCACGTATGGCCTGACAATTGGCGGAACCGGTGGACCAAGTGGAACTAAGGGAGGGTTCAATCTAGACGCAGATCTAGGGAGTTTCTCAAACCCTGGAGCTAATGCTCAAATTTTATCAGGAGAGGTCACACATAGTAATTCAAATTCGAGAACATGGACTGTTGATTGGACCGCTCCTTCATCAGGCTCGGGCAATGTTACGTTTGACCTTAGCGTTAATTTCGTAAATGGTAACGGAAATACTGGTGGTGATGGATATGGTACAGATTCATGGATTCTAGCTCAAGAGGCATCGGATTCTGACGGAGATGGCTGGAGTGATGCTGACGAAGGTTCATGTGGTACTGACCCAAATGATAGTTCTAGTGTACCGACTGATACTGATAGCGATGGGATTTGTGACCCAGTAGACACTGACGATGATGACGATGGCTGGAGCGACAGTGCCGAGCAAGCATGTGGTTCTAACCCAAATGATGCAAATTCAGTCCCTGACGACTATGATAGCGATGGTACCTGTGATTCGCTAGATACTGATGACGATAATGATGGCTGGAGTGATTCAGACGAAGCTGATTGCGGAAGCAATTCAACAGATTCCAGTTCTGTTCCAACCGATACGGATTCTGATGGAACATGTGACCAGTTTGATACAGATGATGATGGGGATGGATGGAACGATATTGAAGAAATAAATTGCAACACCAATCCGATTAACAACAATTCTACGCCGATAGATACTGACGGAGATGGAACCTGCAATTACCTAGACGATGACGATGATGGAGATGGTTGGCTAGATACGGATGAAGTAGCCTGTGGCACTGACTCCATCGACTCTACTTCTTATCCAGTAGACACTGATTCAGATGGCACCTGTAATTCTTTAGATTCAGATGACGATGGTGATGGTTGGCTAGATAATACCGAGGTTATCTGTGGAACAAATACTACTGATTTTGAAAGTTATCCGCTTGACACGGATTCAGATGGTATATGCGATGTAGAGGATTTGGATGACGATGGAGATGGATACAATGACACCGTCGATGATTTCCCTCTTGACCCAACAGAGTGGATAGATACCGATGGTGACGGTACCGGAGATAATTCTGACTTTGACGACGATGGAGATGGTTGGGATGATGAAGTTGAGAACTACTGTCTGACCGATCCTCTGAATAATTCCGACTACCCAATAGATACTGATGGAGATGGAAATTGTAACTCACAGGATGATGATGACGATGGAGACGGTGTATTAGACCTCGATGACTTATTCCCCTTGAATGGCACAGAATCCTCAGATTTTGATATGGATGGTGTTGGAGATAATGCTGACACAGACGATGACAATGATGGCTGGTCAGACACTGACGAGATGGTTTGTGGAACAGACCCTAGGGACAGTTTGGTTCTGCCAGATGATTATGATAGTGACATGATTTGTGATCTAGTCGATGACGATGACGACAATGACGGCGTCACAGATGATAACGATGTTTTCCCGATGAATGCTGCGGAATGGTCGGATACAGACCTGGATGGACTCGGAAATAACGAAGATCCAGATGATGACGGTGATGGTTGGTCAGACCACGATGAGGTAAATTGCTCCACAGATTCGCTCGATGAAAGGTCCACACCAATCGATTCTGATTCAGATATGGAATGTGACTTCCTAGACACTGATGATGACAACGATGGAGTAGAGGATCAAATAGACGTATTCCCGCTAGATCCATTAGAATCTAGTGACATGGATGAAGACGGTTTAGGAGATAATGCGGACAGCGATAGGGATGGCGATGGGGTCAACAATGATGATGATACATTCCCTAATAATCCCCTAGAAACCAAAGATACCGATAGTGATGGAATAGGAGATAATTCCGATGATGACGATGATGACGATGGATGGAGTGATGAGTACGAGACCTCTACTGGATATGACCCACTGGACCCATCCTCGTCACCCCTAGATACAGATGGAGATGGAGTAACCGACAATTCAGATACAGATGATGACAATGATGGATTCTCAGATGCTGAAGAAGAAGCCTGCGCCTCTAATCCATTAGACGTCGATTCAGTACCATCAAACTTCGATGGAGACAGCAAGTGTGACGAATTGGACGACGATGATGACAATGACGGCGTCGCGGACGTATTCGACGATTTCCAATTCGATTCATTAGAACACAAAGATACCGATGGAGATGGAGAAGGAGATAATTCCGACTTTGACGATGACAATGATGGATGGTCCGATTATGCTGAACAGCAATGTCTGACAATTTCCACCGACGCCAACAGTATTCCAGAGGATTCAGATGGAGATGGAATTTGTGATCTAAATGAAGATGATGATAGTGGATTACTACCCGGATTTGGCATCTTGACTGCAATTTCGATGCTCAGCCTTGCGGCTTTCGCTAGAAGGGATTGAGTGGCGCCGACAGCAGGACTCGAACCTGCGACCTGCGGATTAACAGTCCGCCGCTCCACCAACTAAGCTATGTCGGCCCAGCCTGCGGCTGGAACATTCCTTCATCAATCAATCGGCTATCAAACCTGTATGGAAATGACTGACCCGATGATGACGACCGCAGGTTTATGACTATACAATTCCTGAACCTTTTCATGGATTGGTTCCATAAACTCAAGTTTCGTTTGTTTGGTTGGTTGATTTTTGGGACAAGCCGAAAGGTAAGACAACTGAATAAATCACTCAAATCAGCAGAACGTAAAATAAAGCACTCTAAAAGACAACATCAAAGAGAATTGACAAATTCAATAAATAAAGCAGAAAACGAAAGAAAGATATCTAGAAGAAAACATCATCAAGAATTATTAGATAAGACTCAGGAAATCAATCGTCTAAACGAGGAAAATTCGGATTTAAAGGGCCAAAATTTACTTTGGAGAGAACGCCACGATGAACTGAAGAAACAGCGAAGAACAGACATGAGTGAATGGAAGGAGAGTTGGGTCAATCCACTTGAAGAAGAAATTTTCAATCTGAAAGAAGAAATTGCAGCCCTCAGACATCGTGCCTCTCAACTTATGGTTCTTGAGATTGAAGAAGAATCCCAGGCACCAAACAATGTCGTTGAAGCCTTGAGCAGAGCAGACTTAGAATGCCAAAGCCTGTTCTTCTACACTGATGCATACAAAGCAGCGAAAGATTGCATCTATGAGGATTTTGAAAGAGTCTTAAACACACTTCGAACAGTTGACCAGTGTGCTGAAATTTGGTTTAATGAAATTGAAGGGACGGGGAGTTTTGAAGATGTTCTCCGAGCAAAGAGTCTGGATATTGCCCCCTCAGAATCAAGAAGTGCAATCCAGCGCCATCCTCGAATTTTCTATCATAGACTTGAAGGAGATTCTAGGAGCAAGCAGATGCTTAATCACATCAAATTAGGCGTCAGCCGCAACCCAGAGAGGACAATGAGAATTCATTACTCTGCGAATAGAGCTAACCAAATCATAGAAATTGGGTATTGTGGGGAACATCTCCCACTTTGAATTCAGTAATTACTCCCATTCGATAGTACCCGGTGGTTTGTGAGTGATATCGTAGACTACTCTATTCACCTGACCTTTCAAAGAATTTGTAATTTCCGTGCTTATTTTTGAAAGCACGTCATGCGGTATTGGAGAATAGCGAGCCGACATACCATCTAGACTGGTTACTGCGCGAACAACGACGGTTTCGCCATGTACTCTAGCATCACCATGAACGCCAACAGATCGAACCGGAAGGAGTGCGGCAAAGTACTGCCATGGAAGGTCGCAGATTCCTTCCTCCGCCGCCTTCCTTAGTCTAGTCTCAACGATATGACAGGCTTCACGGCAGGCCTCAACACGAGGCCGAGTTAAATCACCGAGAACTCGAACCGCCAATCCTGGACCCGGAAATGGTTGCCTTTCACTTGATTTGATACCTAGTTCTCTTGCGATTTGGCGAACCTCATCCTTGTAGAATTCACGCAGAGGTTCGACGATTTTCAAATCGACATCTTCAGGTAATCCTCCCACATTGTGGTGACTTTTGATGACATCTCGTTCGCCGCCACCGGACTCAATCCAATCTGGAGCAATGGTTCCTTGAACGAGAAATTTTGCACCGCAGTTGCTTTGTTCTTCCTCAAAAACTCGAATGAATTGTTCACCGATTATCTTCCGCTTTTCTTCCGGATCAGTGACTCCTTCGAGATTACTGAAGAAACGATCAGAAGCATCGACAACTTGCAGTCCGATACCCATTTCTTCGAACATCTCACGAACTTCTTCTGTCTCTCCCTTGCGCATAAATCCTGTATCGACATAGACACAATGTAGTAGGCTACCTACCGCACGGTGGGCTAATACCGCTGCAACCGAACTGTCAATACCACCTGAACAGGCAATGATTGCAGTATCGTTAATTTGTGATTCCAGTGCTTCGATGGCCTCATCGACTAGCATCTGGGTGTTCATCATTTACTTCACCCCTGAATAGACTCATCGTCAGAAATCACTTTTGCAGTCATCTCTGATCTGTAATCGGCATATGCTGCAGATAGAGATTGGTTGGAAGTAGCAAGAATTTGTACAGCCAAAGCACCTGCATTATCCCCACGGTCTACACCTACGGTTGCAACCGGCATTCCGGGTGGCATTTGAACAATTGATAGAAGAGAATCGAGAGGGACCTTTCCGCCGACTGGAACACCGATTACCGGCTTCGAAGTCATTGAAGCGATAACTCCAGGGAGTGCGGCTGCGACACCCGCCATTCCAATGAAAACCTGACAACCATCGGCTTCTGCTTTCTCAATTATCCCTTCCAAATATTTTGGTGCTCTATGGGCTGATGCAACTCTAATTTGGTAGCTGACATTGAACTTTTCCAGCACCCCTCTGCATTTCTCAGCGATTGGCATGTCTGACTTGGAACCGAGAACAACACATATGTCCATGCCACAGCGCATAACGGCCGGTTAAAATGCCTGCCGAAAGCAATGACTGCAAAATCTACTCATCGGTTATTGCCAGGAACCTCTCCCGCCACGCCTCTCCAGCAATCAGCAATGGTGGCGTGGAAAGAAGAGATGAAAAGCGAGGGTCTGAAACAAATGTGTCAGAGAAAGCGTCATGTATCACACCTACACGGTGCGTAAGAGTAAATGCGACAAAACTTGAGTTGCCTCGAGTTAGTCCAAATAAATCCGCTGTATATTCAGGAAGCGCTTCCTCCCACCGTGCGAGTGTACCGTTTCTGAATTTCCTTGAAACTTCCATCCAACCATCATTTAGCACTGCTTCGGAGTAGTCTTCTGGATTGATTGGAAGAAGCCACCGAGCAGAATTCTCACCTGCCACAGAAATAAGGTTCTGAATTGTCCGATATTGGGCGCCGGCAAAAAGCAAAAACGAAAGCCAACCTAGGCGGCTGTCGATTAGAATATGTAGTAAGAAAACTATTGCAGCGAGAAGCATTAGTACAATGTCAAAGGGATAGAATTTTTTCAATAATCCTTCAACTGGAATCGGTAAACCATCTTGTAATTTCCGAAAACCAAGCAACAATAGGAACCAGCTAAAAGAAAATAATGATATTGCCACCAATTGGTCATCTGGAGTACGGCCCGGAAAAGCTAGAGGTATTGCGGAAGCGATGAAGAAAAATGGAGCCCATGCCGTTGTGTACAGTAATCGTGGCCCTAAAGGTTGTAACCTTTGTCTCATCCAACCTCTACCAACTTCAGAGCTAGAGGCTGTATCCCAATTTTCTCCTGGATTTTCTTCTCCAATTAGATGCTGAGGGGTTGATTCACTAGCGGGATACCATTGGGATTGCCCCCTCATCCATTCTGAGTCGCGAGCCCCCTTCACGGCCAACGCGTTGGGTCGCTCATATTTGGTTCGCGCAGATTGAATTCCGCGTTAGATATCAGTCATCGAATTCCTTACGCAATACGAGACTTCTAGCCGCAAGCACTTCATCCACTCGCTTAACATCTGTATTATGTGGTGCAGATTGAACCACTTGGGGATCTTCACTGAGAATTGTCAAGAAATCCTCGGCGAATTTATCCAATACCTCCCGGCTTTCGGTTTCAGTTGGTTCTATCATCAAACATTCTGGAACGATCATCGGGAAGTAAAGTGTTGGTGACATATAGCCATAGTCGAGTAAGCGTTTTGCAATGTCTTTTCCTGTAACTCCGGTTGTTTCTTTTAGAGGCAGCATGCTCAATGTAAATTCATGCTTTACAAAATCCGCAGGTGCACCATCAACGGGCATTGAGTGAATAGAGTTCAACTGTTCTTGGGTTGGATTCATGATTTTATGTCTGAGATAATTCGCATTCAAAACAGCGTGCTCACTCATCAATTCCAATTCTCTACCATATCGGCGATAATATGCCCAAGATCGAACCACTGCCCCGGCATTTCCATGCCACTGCTGTACCTTACCGATAGAATCGGTTGGGGTTCGCCAAAAGTAGCGATAACCATCTCCTGTAGCGCCCCCATCTTCAGCCCCTTCTCTGTCAGCGATTGGAGATGGAAGGAAGTCGGCTAGATGTGCCTTTACTCCGATTGGGCCACTTCCTGGACCTCCACCGCCATGTGGCTGACTGAAGGTCTTGTGAAGATTATAGTGCACTGCATCGAATCCCATTCTACCTGGGTCTGTTTTGCCTAGAATTGCATTGAAATTAGCCCCGTCGTAATACATTTGTCCGCCTGCAGTGTGAACAATGTCCGCCGCTTCGGCAATTTCAGGCTCAAAGATTCCAAGCGTACTTGGATTGGTAATCATCATCGCCGCTGTGTCATCTCCAACCGCGGCTCTGAGGGCATCGAGATCTAGACGTCCGTCTTCACCGCTTGGAATTTCTACAATTTCATAACCACACATTGCCGCGGATGCAGGGTTTGTTCCATGAGCTGAATCAGGTACAATCACCTTGTTTCGTTGGTCGTCGCCATTTCGGCGATGGTATTCCTGAATACATCGAATTGCAGTGAACTCTCCTTGTGCTCCGGCAACTGGTTGCAGGGTTACTTCATCCATTCCAGCACAAATCGCCAACATTTCCTGCATCTCATAATAGATGGAAAGTAAACCCTGAATCTGATGCTCAGGTTGTAATGGATGAATCCTATCAATTCCGGGTAGTTGCACAACCCTTTCATTGATTCTTGGATTGTGCTTCATAGTACAGGACCCTAGTGGATAAAATCCTGTATCAATTCCAAAATTACGTTGGGACAATAATGTGTAGTGGCGGACTAATTCCGGCTCACTGGCTCGAGGCCATCGAGGAAGATTAGAACGACGTAATGAGGTCGGTACAGTGTTTATTGCATCCTCCTTCATTGGTTCTGGTTGAGACCAGCCAGAGCCCTTTGATCCGTTAAACTCGAAGATATCACTCATGCGGACACCTCCTCGACCCAAGCGGAAAGAGCAGAAACGAGTGAATCGATATCCGATTCTGTCGTTCTTTCATCACAGCCGATTAACAAGCAAGATGACATTGAATCCCACCATTCTCCCATCGGGAATCCGCCAAGAACTCCAGCCGCATCCATGTAAGCGACAGCATCGCTTGCATCACCAGGTAACTTGACAGCAAACTCTCGGAAATTAGGAGTATCTGGGTCAACTAACTCGACCCCATTAATTCCGCATATGGCTTGCTTTGCTATTTCGGTTGTAGCGGCAACACGAAGGGCTAGTTTCTCCAAACCTTCTGGGCCGAGCAGTGCCATGTGCATTGCTCCCATCAAGGCGATTAGAGTTTCATTGGAACAAATATTGGAAGTTGCTCGGTGGCGACGAATATGTTGCTCGCGAGTTGATAGTGTCAAAGTGAAAGCATCCTTACCATCTTCGTCAAGGGTTTTACCAACAATTCTTCCAGGCATTAGCCGAAGGTAGTCCGTCTTACAAGCAAATAGACCGTAGATTGGTCCACCACCGGTTGGCCCTATTCCAAATGGTTGGCCTTCTCCTACTACGATATCAGCACCGTAATTTCCTGGCGCTTCAACAATCCCAAGAGATACAGCGTCAACCCCAACAATTAGAGCCGTGTTTTCTCCGATGATTTCTTTCAAGCGAGTAATACCCTCATCCAGTTCCCCAAAGGCGTTTGGTTGTTCGACATAAACCGCACAAGCACCTTCAGCCGAAGATGCGGCTTCTAGGTTCACTCTACCATTTGAATCGTGTTCTAGAGTACGCAATTCTATCCCGACACCTTGAGTGTAATTCTCTATTACAGACAATCGATGGGGAGGTACAAATTGTGAGACATAGACTACTCCTTTTTGAGTGGCTTTGCGGCCTTTTACTCGAACCGCACAAGTAATGGCTTCTGCCGCCGCTGTGCTAGCATCATACATCGAGACGTTTGACACAGGCAATCCAACTAATTCTGACACCATGGTCTGGAATTCCCACATAGCCTGTAGCATTCCTTGGCTGACCTCGGGCTGGTAAGGTGTGTAGGAGGTCAGGAACTCTCCACGAGTTGCGAGCATAGGCACCATAGTAGGAACAAAGTTTCGAGCCAGACCAGCAGAAAGGAAGGATGGTCTGGAATCAAGATCTATGTTGGATCCGAGTAAATGTTGTGCATCTGCCCAAATTTCCTCTTCGGATTGGGGTTCCCGCAGAGGTAGTGGATCAACTCTACGGACACCTTGTGGTATGTCCGAAAATAAATCATCAATCGACTTTAGCCCCATAGAATCGAGCATCTCTTGCTCTCTACCTAGATTTGGTAATTGGTCCATCCACACGCACCTCTAGCCCTCGGGCGGTCCTGCTGAATTGCGGGTGGTGCTTCAATGGTTCGTTCCACAAATCAAACACTACTTACCGACACACTCTTAGGTTATGCAAGAAGGTCAAGTATCGGTGATACAATGAAGGTCGCTGTTAGCGCGCCCGATAGGTTCGTTGCTCCATATATATTGGATATGCTTGGAGACTCGGCTGTTGAGATTCCACCTGAGGCTATGAAAGACCAAATGACGCTGGATGCACTGCTAACATCATGTAATGCAATTGTTCACATTAATTCTAAACCAATAGACTCTACTTTCGGCAGAGACGACCGAGAAACATTACTTCGAATGCGGGAGCAATCAAGACCGATATTGGATGCGGTCGACCGGCATGGAGAATTACATCTAATCATTGTTGGAACCCTCAGAGTACACCCCCAGTGGGAGCCCGATGAGCCGTATTATGGGTACGATTCTACACTCGCTCCAAGAGATACTGCTGCTGAGGGGCAATTATGGATGGAAGAGATGGCGCTAGAGCGAGCGCAAGCCGAGAGGCCTGTCAGCATCATTCGCGCTTCAAACGTGCAAGGTGTTTTTCTCGATGGTTCGGAAGCCAATGGATTACTACATCAATGGGCAATGGAATGTATGATGGGTTGGATAAACATCCCTGGAGATGGCTCTGATGTCAAGGATTTTGTTCACGTACAAGATCTTGTGACGATCATCGGAGCTGTGTTAGAAAACCCACCACCTACCCGCGAGAGCATCTCTGTTGGTTCCGGAAAGGCAATCAGTATGGCTGACCTTGCTGCGATTTACAATCAAAAGACTGGATGCGAATCTGAATACGGACAGGATGATTCACAAGAAGTGTTCGGAATAGTAGATGCTAGAGACCTAGAAATGAGATTTGGCTTCTCACCAGAAATCAGTCTTGAAGAAATGCTTCAGGAAGCTTTCGAATTCGCCGGTCATTGAGCGTACAATTCGAGCCTCTTTCTAATTCCATTCCACTTATGGAGTGTTAGAGATAAGTCAGAATTATGGTTTGGCATGAAGGAAGAAATGTCTGCTGACGCCTTGAGGTGAACCTCCACTTCTCCGACTCCATCGATTCTACCAATTATTGTCTGCCCTCCTCGATATTCATCATCAATACCGATCGAGAAGGTTCTCTCAATTTTGTTCACACGTACCGATGCTTGAGCGACTTTGCCCCTCGCCGACTCGATAATTTCGACTTGATCGTTTAGGAAGCGTGATTCATTCAATGCTGTAGATATTGCAACTAAATCTAGACCACTTGATTCGGTAATAACCTCTGGTTGAGGTGTTTTCTCAACAGCAACCGGAGAGGATGTATCGGGTGTAGAATCATAGGTTGGAGAAACTGTATCCAGCACTACCTCGGCAGTATGATCAACAACGGTATTCACTACCGCATCTACGATCGCCTCTTCCGGTGTTTGAGCATCTAGCCCAGCTTGGGCCGCCACAGTTGCGGCCCCTACGCCTACTGCACCAGCGACAGCGGCGGCCTTTGCCAAATCCTCCGGTGGGGGTAAATTTTCCACCATCTTCGCCAGAATTGAATCTGCATTATTTGACCAGACTCTCCTCGCTGGGGATTGGAAAAGGAATGGTAAATCAGCTATCTTTTCTTCAGCCATTTCATCAGCTATTGCCCTAACCTCATCTATGCTTTGGTTAGGATTGGAAAGTAAGCTCTCAAGGTCGTTGGTAAAGTTAGGACCAAGATCTGTCATCATCTTATCTACAGAGTACAACCCATCATTGGACATGGTTTCTATATTGGATTCAAGAGATTCGACTGGAATAGAAGTGATTTCTTCCTCTTCAGCAATATCAACAATGAACTCAACATAAGCCAATTCATCCCCGGAACCCTCATTCATTCTGATTGTCCAATCTCCCGCTCCTGGATTTTCAAATATGTGAGTTCCAATAGATTGCCCTTCCAGATCAAAATACGAAACTCGGTTGGATCTATTTACTGTTGAATCTCCATGCTCAATATCCGCAGGTACAACACCCAACCAAGAATCAGAACCTAGTGTAGGTCCTGTAAAATTAACTGTTATTGATTCGTTTGACTTGTATCTTGATTTTTCGATTTCAATTCTGATATCTGTTGTTTCTTCATCATCTGCTTCTTGGGCATTTGGGGTTAATCGATCACCGACTGCAGTGATGGTTAGCATTCCTACGCCAACCCATCTTCTGGAACCTAGTGGTAGGCCTCCGGATGATGGAGGTCTAGTCCATCCACCGTCATAGAGATCTTTGCTACCGTCAGTTAGACGTTTATGTAAGCTCCAAGAGTTAGCACCTCCTGCCGCCATATTGTAGAAGTAAAGTGTATGTCCAGATGATTTCGAATAACTGGGTTGTCCGTTAATGTCTTCTCCGCGAAGATAACTACCATTGTATTCGGGAATTTTATGCCCTTGAATCGTGATTTCGCCGATTTCCCCCGTAACAACTCCGGCTTGTCCGCCCTCCGCTATGGCTAGAATTTCAGCGATATCTAGGGAGTTGTCACCATCACTGTCGAGAGCCGAAAATACTGCTCTGATAATTGCTTCAGGGGCATTTTGACCTGTAATTGATGCTATTGCCCTCCTGAATTCCTCAGGATCTAAACTTCCATCATTGTTGATATCGAATTTAGAAAATATTGCCTCAGCACTAATCCCCTTTTCCTGGATTATCTCTTGCAGTTTCTTAAGTGCGACCGCTTCAAATCTTGCACTCATATGCTCACCTAATTATCCGCTGGCCAACAATGGTCATGAGTATTACGCCGGCGCAGAGGTAAATTCTCACAGATAATTCTCTATACAATCAAACGAAAGGAGGGCGCACTACTTCCGCCCTTACTCGCCTTCTTGGGCTGGCCTGAATCCAAACCTCTGTGCCAATTTCGACATTTTCTAGGTAGGCCATGGCGATTCCTGTCCTCGATAGAGACGGGGATGGACAGCCACTAGTTACGTATCCGACTATTTTTGAATCGTCGTCATCATATGACTTTACAGCGTGACCTAATCGAGGCGCAGGACCCCTGTCAAGACATCGAAGACCATGCCATTTTACACCTGAATCTAGTGAAGATAGAACGCGGCTACGGCCAACAAAATCGTGATCTATATCTAGGCCGAAAGGAACAGCTGTTTCGGCTGTGTCGCGAGCAAGGAAATCTGAGGGTAAAGATTCATCAGGCTGAATTCCTAAACCTGGCCAGAGGAAGTCTTGACCGGATAACAAGTAGCCTTTCTCAAGCCTAAGTGTGTCCCTTGCACCCAAACCAACCGGAACCAAACCGTGGTGCTTACCTGACTCCAAAAGCAGATTCCATAGTAAGCCCGCCTGTTCGTTTGGAACAAAAATTTCTGCACCACTCTCACCGGTGTAACCTGTGCCCTGAATCCAACCGGTTATTCCCGCTTGATTGGGCGCTATTGCTTGACACTTGAAGCGCCCAATGCTATTTTCTACACCCAATGCAGCGATGATAATTTCTCCAGAATTCGGCCCTTGTATAGCAATGATACTCGTCTCATCTGAAAGATTCTCTACAGTAACCGAGCCATCATCTGGTAACAAGTCACTGAACCAGTCCCACATGGTTTGAACCATGGAGGCATTCGGCACTCCTAATACGCAATCATCGGATTTAATTGCAAAAATCATGTCATCGATTATTTGACCCTCATGGTCGAGAAAATGTGTGTAACCGCAACGGCCTGGGGCGAAGGAGGAAACTCTCTGAGTTGATATACTCTCGAGCCACTGTCTAACTTTGTCGCCTCGGAAGGAGAAGAAGCCCATGTGTGAAACATCGAACATTCCTGCTGAGGATCTGCAGGCCAGATGTTCCTCTTGGATTGAGCTGTACCATATTGGCAATTCAAACCCATGGAAATCAACCATCTTTGCCTCTGACTCTAGATGGCAAGCATACAACGCAGTACGTACCGGTGGACTATCTGACACGAACCTTTGCGGAAGCGATAGGTGCAATAATCTCTCTATTGGCAAATTTGTGAGTAGATGCTCTTTTTCTGGAAAATTCGACCAAACAAATAGGACAAATGTTTATAAGTGATGGGCTGCACTATACAACCAAGAGTTAACATGAGTGAACGAAGCACTAAGAGCCAGCAACCTAAGGAGAATAGTACCATGAGAAACACAAAGAGAAACAAGCCATTTGTAAGCGGTGTACGGCCTTCACAGGCTAGGAACACCGAGATTGTTTCAGGTGCATGCGAAGTTTGTGGAAGTGATGAGTGGGACACGGATGAGGTCCGCGGTGAAACGAGTTGTGCTATTTGTGGATTTGTTGCAGCTCAGAATATGATTGATCCTGGGGCAGAGTGGGTAAACCACTCCGACGCTGCAGACCGAAGTAGAGTCGGAGCGCCAACAACTCTGACAATCTCTGACAAAGGCCTCTCTACCGAAATAAGTCGTATCGACTTGACTTCAGGTGCTGCAAAGCGTCATGGAATGACTGGTAAGTCGGCTCGTGACTGGAGAAGGCGTCAGCGAATTGACCAGAGAAGTAAGACAAGAGACTCGCGTGCACGTAACTTAACGACTGCAATGCAGTTCATCCGTGATAGGGGAGACTTACCTCCTCAGATTGAACAGCAAGCAGCCTCCCTTTACCGTCACTCTGTAGAACGTGGCTTGGTAACAGGTCGTAGTATTCGCGGCGTATCTGCTGCTTGTGTTTACATCGCCGCGCGCGAAGCGAGAATTCCTCGTAAAATCGAAGAGATTGCGGAAGCATTCGATATGAGAACCGAAGTAGAGGAAAAAGAGTTGAAGAGAACCATTCGCTTAGTTGCAAGGAACTTAGGTACACATCACATTACAGGGCCTGAAGAGTATTTTGAAAAGTTTCATTCAGACCTACAACTTCCTCCACCCGTACTAGGGGCAGCTCGAGACATGTGGAAGAAAATCGGTGAAGACTTGTCCTGGCAAGGAAAGAAGCCTTCTGGTATTGCTGGAGTAATTCTTTATCGCGTCTCCCAAGAGAGTACTTCACCAAGAACCCAAAGTGAAGTTTGCAAGGTATCGGGAATCAGTGAAGTGACCCTTCGTGGCTTGCTAAAGATCCTGAATCATCTTGCGCCTCCTATTGAGGCTTGATGGTGGACGCTGGGGAATCCAGCCGTTCTGTCTTAGTCGCAATCCAAGCCCTACTGCACGCAGGTAGGCTAGAGTCAGCCCTGAGTATAATCGAGGCGGAAATAGGAGGTGGCTACTGATGCCAGCTCCCAAAGGAATACCAATTCCAGAAGCCAAAGCATTCCGCCTGGACGAGAGAGTATACGATACTCGCAGAACCAAAGGTTGGATGTCCGCAGATGAGAGAATAGTGGCAATACATACAGGACAAGTACTATTCGAATTTGATACTACTACGGCAGATTGGGACGAGATAACGGGAGAGTTAGTGGTTCGGATCCATAATCAAGATGCCAAGAGAATTCTTCGCTGGGTTAGACATGCGGCGGAACATACTGGATATTTTGCTCATAGGTTAGAAGAACTAAATTAACCCATTGAATAATCCTGGATT
>JALRLV010000069.1 GCA_023268715.1 Candidatus Thalassarchaeaceae archaeon | reverse complement strand
CAACTTGGGAATGGGGATCATACTTTGATCCAAAACTAAAAGTAGAAGGTATAAAATTAAATATTTCAAGCTGGAGAAGACCAGCTCCAAATACAATTCCTTGGGATACAAAAGCATCTGGACTTTATATGATTTGTACATTGTCAAAACACGAAGCCGAAAAACAGGGTTATACAGACTCGTTAATGTTAGATCACGAAGGTAATGTTGCTGAAGCAACTGGTGCAAATATTTTTTTTAAAGATAAAAATAATGAAATACACACACCAATACCTGACTCTTTTTTGGATGGAATAACAAGACGAACCGTAATCGAAATTGCAAAATCAAAAAATATCAAAGTTCATGAAAGAAAAATTAATCCCTCGGAGCTTAGTGATTTTGTTGGATGTTTTTTAACAGGAACAGCAGCAGAGATTACCCCAGTATCGTCTATTGCAGATTATCAATTTAAAGTTTGTAATCTAATTATAGATTTAAATGAAAGTTATCAAAATTTAGTTAGAAAGAAAAAGGCAGCTTAATCTTTATTGTCTTCTGATATTGCGTGGTCAATTCCTTTTCGCATGTACTCATAACCAGTAAACAATGTAAGGGCTGCAGATAACCACAATAAAATTATTCCAATAGTTTGTGCATTATAATCTTGAAAATTTAATATTCTATT
>JALRLV010000068.1 GCA_023268715.1 Candidatus Thalassarchaeaceae archaeon | reverse complement strand
AGAACTCACCTAACTCCTCTTTGGTACATGGATACATACCATCTACCATCTTCTCTGATTCTTTTGTGAAATGTTCTACGAGTTTATCGTATAACATCTTTTCAAGATTAAGTTGGAGTGCTTGTTTTTTGGTTACGTTATACATTACATCCAAAAAGTGTTGGATTGTTTCGTGCATAGCGGAGCCAAAAATTGTGTGAATATTTGCTGAGGATGTTCCCAACTTATCAATGTAGTTCAACTTGTATTGTTCTTGACAAGAGGTCCACATAGAATATTGAGAGTAACTTACTTTAGCCATTTAGTGTTTATTTGTTATACAAATATACGAAAAAATTATGATAATTCCAAATATTTTGGATAAATAATTTCATTAAATACCTTTTCATAGTATTTAGATTTCCAATGAACACCATCTACATATTTTTGATTTTCTTGTAATGTAGATGTATGATTTAACAAATACTCATCTATTGTATCATATCCATCTGGTTTGACGTATTCTATTCTTTTAAGAATATCATCTATTTGTTTTTTTATATCTGATAAATCTCTTTCTTTTGAAATAACCGCTTCAGATAATTCTCGCCATTCTGGAGTATGTCCTCCAAATGACCAAAAAGTTTGTATAAATTTTATATTTTTTGATTTTAGATATATCTGTAAC
>JALRLV010000067.1 GCA_023268715.1 Candidatus Thalassarchaeaceae archaeon | reverse complement strand
CAGATATCTTATTGCCAATGCGACAGTAGCTCCATATAAGATTACCAACCACATTGAATAAGCATCTGCAACTTCCTTTACTGCATGAGCTGCAGGATCGAAATCTTCAATTTTTTTCGGTGTTATTTTACCATCCTTCTTTTCTCCGCCTGACTTACGTTTCCGGTCGTTGTAAGCATTGGCTCTTAGGGCAGTATCAACGTCGACCACGTTCATCCGAAGACGAACTCCTCATCAAGGGTACTGATGAGACAAGTTCCCGAAAAACCTCATTTGTTCGACGGTTATACTCAAATGGTAACTGTCTCTCGACAGACTTACTGCCGGGGTGGCGTAGTTGGTAGCGCGTCGGACTCATAGGGTAATTTTTGGTGGAAATATGATTTCTAACGAAACTAGTCATGAGCGCAACAGCCTGCTTTGAGTGTCTGAGACATCCGAAGGTCGCGGGTTCAAGTCCCGCTCCCGGCACCATCGTTAAACACGAAAAGGTTCAGCGTAGGTTATGACTGAGGGGCAGGATGATAACCCTTCGGAATCAAAGTTCGGGAACTTCTTAGATTCTGTGGATAGTTTTTCTAAGAAAATTGAATCATCGATAATTGGTAGGAATACTAATTCTGAAGTAATTGAAGACCCCATTGAAACTGTGGAGAATCCCATAGAGGATAAATTGAAATTAGAAGGTCAACTTAAAGAAGATGGCTTTGCT
>JALRLV010000066.1 GCA_023268715.1 Candidatus Thalassarchaeaceae archaeon | reverse complement strand
AATCGTCGATGCTAACAACACTCTTCGAAATGTGGACTTAGCATTACCTGCGAATAACAAAGGTCGACGCTCATTAGCTCTAATCTACTGGCTACTTGCTAGGGAGATGCTAACCGCAAGAGGAGCTACAAATTACGCAGATTGGGAACGCGCTCAAGATGTAGAAGAGTGGGAATCAACCTTCTGAGAACTAACTTTCATTCCACCAATCGTCGTCGTTGTTGGCATTATCCAACGCTTCCTTGATGAATGAGTATATTCTTTCGTAGTTTTTCTCAACATTAATTTCTTCAGTTCTTATTTCTTCATCTGCGATTAATTCTCTAATCCGCAAATAATCACCATCACCCCTACTTCCTAAGAAATTAATCTCAAGTTTCCTACCCTTTGATTTTGAATCTTCGAGATAGATGATTATCCAATCTCGATCAATATCATTTATTTTCCCTAGTAATTCACCTTGGTTACTAGCATGGATTTCGATTTCCTTCTTACCATCCAAGAGGAGAGTATAGTTGGTTTTTTCCAATGGTGTTTGATCATTGATTGAATCAAGCGCTTCTGAAAGGCGAGACAGTTCTTCAAAGGCTGAATCAACCTCAGATAAGCTTCCTAGTTTTTCCTTCAGCCATGCACTCCTCGCTTCGGATTGAAGTTCCGTCGCTTCGATAGGAGTAATCCAAGAGTTATGTGATACCCGTTGCAATTTGTA
>JALRLV010000065.1 GCA_023268715.1 Candidatus Thalassarchaeaceae archaeon | reverse complement strand
AAAGAAATTAGAGAGTATCTTGACAAATACATAGTAGGACAGGATCTCGCTAAAAAAGTATTAAGTGTAAGTGCATACAATCATTACAAACGCATCGAGTCTCCAGTCGTCGATGACGTAGAAATAGAAAAAAGTAATGTACTAATGCTAGGACCATCTGGTGTTGGTAAGACGTTACTTGCCAAAACACTATCTAAAAAATTAAAAGTACCTTTCACAATAGCAGATGCCACTACATTAACTGAAGCCGGTTATGTTGGGGAAGATGCAGAAAGTGTCTTAGAACGATTATTACAAGCGGCTAATGGTGATATTAATTTAGCAGAAAAAGGTATTGTGTTTATAGACGAAGTTGATAAAAAGGCTCGTAGTAGTGAATCTAATACATCTACACGTGATGTTAGTGGCGAGGGTGTACAACAAGCATTACTTAGATTAATAGAAGGCACAACAACTTATATAAACATAGGCACTAATAGACTATCAAGTGAAAAAATAGAATTTAATACAGACAATATATTGTTTATACTAGGTGGTGCATTTGTAGGATTAGATAAAATAATTAAAGCAAGAATTACTAAGAAAAATAAAATTGGATTCAATTCTGCATTAGACAATGAGGCACTCATAGAAAAAGACATATATCTAAATGCTACTCATGAAGATATAATTCAATATGGATTAATTCCAGAGTTAGTAGGCAGACTTCCTGTACTAGCAGGCTTAACAGATTTAAAC
>JALRLV010000064.1 GCA_023268715.1 Candidatus Thalassarchaeaceae archaeon | reverse complement strand
AGGTTCCGATGCCATGCTGCAAACCGTTCTTAAAGGTTCCCTCATAGACCCCGCCATCATCATATTGCTTGGTCACCACGCTGGTGCTCTGCGCCAAAACCGGGCTCAACAACCCCAATTGCACGCCAACCAGTGAAACCAATAGGAACCGATATTTCATAACAAGTACTGCCTTTTATCCCTTGTGGACATGTGGAACCTAAAGGACCAATAAAGATCTGACAAATAAAATTTGCATTTAATAATGTGGCGGCGGCGCATCCGCGATCACTTCCGCGCCTTGCGCCTCACGCTCTGCTTCACGCGCCGCGAGCATTTCAACCATACGAGTCAGGCGCGCCAAATCCTTTTGATGCTGCGCCACCATATCCGATAGATCCTCATTGGCCTTACTAATATGGGCCAGATGTATTTCCAACCCGTCCAAACGATCCGCGAAGGCGGCAGCTTCTTGTTCCATCATTTTCCTTTTTTCGCACCATCCATACCGATATTTTAACCGCGCAGCACCGCTAACAAAAGGCCCGTCGGCACGCGGGCGCAGTATTTTCACAGCTTGACGGCATCATGGCGTGAGTAAAAACGCAAACAGCTCATGTAATCTATGCCATGTTGCCTGATCGCAAGCGGCCAGCAAATACCCATCTTTATGGGCAGCGGAATATTCTCGACCATCAAGCATTTTCACATAACCACCGGCTTTCTGGCATATCAAAACCCCTGCGGCATGATCCCAAGGCTTCACGATTCCGGCTAGACAAAAATCAAAACTCCCTTGCGCCAGAAGACGGTATTCA
>JALRLV010000063.1 GCA_023268715.1 Candidatus Thalassarchaeaceae archaeon | reverse complement strand
ATTCTGACGCTAGCTTTACTCGCTGGGCTTCACCTCCAGAAAGTGTAGTTGCTGGTTGGCCAAGTCGTATATATCCCAAACCAACATCTTTCAATGTAGTAAGAATTCTATTCAATGATTTTTGATTTTTGAAAAATATTACTGCCTCATCAACAGACATTTCTAATACTTCTTGAATGGTTTTACCTTTCCATTCAACCTCTAACGTCTCTCTAGTATACCTCTTTCCTTTACATACGTCGCATGTAACCCAAACATCAGGTAAAAAGTTCATTTCTAATTTAAGTGAGCCTGCCCCGTTACAAGATTCGCATCTCCCTCCTTTGACATTAAAAGAAAATTGTCCAGGTTGGTAACCTCTTTCTTTGGAAAGGTTAGTTTCTGCGAATAGATTTCTAATATGGCCAAAGGCACCGGTGTATGTTGCTGCATTAGAACGAGGAGTTCTACCTATTGGAGATTGATCGATGACTATGGTTTTATCTATCGCATCAAATCCTTCTATTCTGTCGTGGCGGCCAGGGGACGTATCACTACCATGTATCTCACGCAATAGTGCTGGTGCCAAAGTTGAAGCTACTAAGGAAGATTTGCCTGAACCCGACACGCCCGTTACTGCTACAATACAACCTAGTGGTATTGACACGTCTATGTTACGGAGATTATTTTCATTGGCTCCTAAAATATGTATCCATCGCCCATCTTCTGGAGTTTTCCTATCTTCTGGGATGGGAATTTTTTCTTTACCAGATAAATATGCTCCAGTTATGCTTTGTTCATTGGAAATTAATTCACTTAATTCT
>JALRLV010000062.1 GCA_023268715.1 Candidatus Thalassarchaeaceae archaeon | reverse complement strand
TCTCCTCCCCTTTGGCTCCCTCACGCTTTTTGCGCTCGGCTTGCGCCGCCGCCATGGCCGTTTTGAGGTCCACCATACCCAAAGCGGAACCGAGCAAGTGTTAGAACACTACGGTGGCCAATTCACCAATTTCTTCACATCAAGAACAAGAGGCCTTGGCCGATTTGTTCAAAGAGGGAAGGGCTCACCCACGGGACAGGCCGGGGTGGCGTAGTTGGTAGCGCGTCGGACTCATAGGGCAGCCTTCAAGGCGATCGTATGACGTGCAAAGCCCCTTGTGGTGTCTGAGACATCCGAAGGTCGCGGGTTCGAGCCCCGCTCCCGGCACCAAACGAGACCTCCCAAGTGAACACTATAAGCAAGTGATTGAACCGGCAAATCGAGCATCATGGCCCAACATTTGCTTCGCATGGAAAACATCCAACGCCATTACGAAACACCAGCAGGGGTCGTGAAGGCCCTCGACGGAGTCAATTTCACCGTTCACGAGGGCGAGCGGGTGATCCTCTTGGGACCTTCTGGCTCTGGAAAAACCACGCTGCTCAACTGCCTTTCGGCTCTCGATAGCCCTACTGGCGGATCGTACACCTTCCAAGGCAACGAGGTCCCACGCAACGCATCGGAAAAAATGACGGCGTTTCGCCGTGAAAACATCGGCTATGTTTTCCAATTCTTCAACCTCCTTCAAGATTTGACCGTGCTTGAAAACATTCTGCTGATTCAAGAACTGGCCGGCAAGAAAGACCCCGGGCGCGCCAAAGAACTGCTCGGACTCGTGGGGCTTGATGCAGAAGTGGACAGATTCCC
>JALRLV010000061.1 GCA_023268715.1 Candidatus Thalassarchaeaceae archaeon | reverse complement strand
ATTTTTTCAAAAATTTAACCGTTACCGCAACAAATTTACCCGTTTTGTCAGTTTTATCTAAATAAGCCTCTTTAATAACCTCAACAATTCCAACAATTTCTTTCCCAATATTTGAATGATAAAAAAAACATTGGTCACCTTTTTTCATAGATTTTAAATTTTTTGCTGCTTGATAATTCCTTACACCATCCCAGGGTGCACCTTTTGAGCCAACTTTTATTTGTTGATCGATAGACCAAACATCAGGCTCTGATTTCATTAACCAATATTGCATTACAATTTTACTCCAGCACCTTTTAAAAATGCTGCATTTTCATCTAACGGCCATCGAGGTTTAGCAGGATAATCTAAATCATTAAATTGTTTTAATTTAAATTTTTCTAAACCAACCATTGCTATCATTGCAGCATTGTCCCCACATAAGTTTATTGGAGGAAATATGCTCTTATAGTTATTTTCTTCACAAAGATTTATAAGCATAGATCTAATCTTTTTATTTGCAGCCACATTATTTTTTTCATATTCAGTAAAAGCATTTTTTGTTTTTTTATACATGATTTCTAAAATTGTTTTTTGAAATGATGCGGCAATATCAAATTTGTCTTGTTCATTTTTAATATTTTTGCTTACTTTAAGTATCGCAGTTTTTAATCCCGCAAAAGAAAGATTGCAGCCACCTTTATGAAAGATCGGTTTAGGTAATTGATATTTATTTGGATCTCCTTTTTCAGCCAGAACCTCAATTTGTGGTCCACCAGGAAACTCTATCCCAAGGAGTTTTGCGGTTTTATCAAAAGCTTCGCCAAGTGCATCATCAAT
>JALRLV010000060.1 GCA_023268715.1 Candidatus Thalassarchaeaceae archaeon | reverse complement strand
CTAAAATGATGGCAAGTAATAAGCTTGCGGTATCTTGTATTCTTGAAATGCCAAATGACACTGCATCAGATGCAAACCCACTAATGTCTGCTAGGATGCTTTGAGCTCCTTCAATTGACTCTATCGGAGCATTAACCTCACTTAAAAAAGCAAGCAATGGTTCCGTAATAAAGCCAAGATTAGGTATCTCACTTATGTATCTATTAGCTTCATTAGCAAATAAAGGTATAAAAATTAGAAAAAATAACAGAATTAAGGTAATTGCAATTATGAACGTAATAACAATGCTTATTCTCTTTGGCACTCCAATTTTAGACAGATATACATGAAGAGGTCTAAACAGAAATGCTAAAACAATGCTTGTTAATATTGGAGATGCGAGATCTCCCAAAACCCATAACGAAAAAAAACCAAAAGCTAGAACCGATGCTAAAAACATCAATTGTTGGTTTTTAAGCAGATTATTTAATCTCATTATTTTTTGAATTTTATTAAAAAAACCTTATCAAATAATTATAGTTAACTCTTATGAATAAAAACACTTTTTCTTTTTTAGCATTTTTTTGTGCCTTGATCTTATATTCTCAGGACAAAACCATTGAGCTCCCTTTAATCGGAGATAGATTGAGTGGGGCTGTTTCTGAGACAGAAGAGGAAATTCTAGGGAGACAATTTCTAAGGGATTTAAAAAGAGAAACTGATATTTTATATGACCCTATTGTTCAGGAGTGGACTGAACTTTTTATTTATAAGATTGGTGAAAACAGCAAAGTAAGCAAAAAGACTTTTGAGATTCTCCTGATTAGAGACAATAATTTAAATGCGTTT
>JALRLV010000005.1 GCA_023268715.1 Candidatus Thalassarchaeaceae archaeon | reverse complement strand
GATGCCGATCGATGTTGTATGGTTCAAGAGAGATTTACGAACTCTCGACCACGAACCTCTACTGAAAGCGGCCGCATCGAAAAACAAGGTTCACTGTATCTTCCTGATTGAGCCAAGAAGACTCCAACAACCAGATTGTAGTCCAATCCATATTCAATGGGAGCTGGACTGCGCAATTGAAATCAAGCAGAAAATTGAATCTATCGGAGGCAGTTTCGAGATAGTCCATTCAGAAATTGAAAATTGTTTGAGTGAATTGAATGAAGAATATGAAATTCAGAATCTCTATTCACATGAAGAAACTGGATTGGAGTGGTCTTTTCATAGGGATTTATCTCTGCAATCTTGGTGTAAACGGAATAATGTTCAATGGACAGAATTTCCATCTAACGGCGTCATTAGGGGTATGAAAGATAGAGATGTATGGAAAAAACAAAGGGATTCTAGAATGAAAATAGAACTCAAATCAGCACCTAGACAAATGAATGGTATCGAAAGGCCAACTGAGACTCCGAATCTCAAAGAAATGGGTATCGAAAATCGAAGCCTATCCAATAGACAACAAGCAGGCGAAGACGCTGCCCTAGAATGTCTCCTGTCTTTCATTGATGAGAGGGGAGAATCATACAGATGGGCCATTTCTGGACCTATTTCGGCAGAAAAATATGGTTCCAGACTTGCTCCTTACCTTAGTGCTGGATGTATCTCTGTGAGGAGGGCAGTTCAGGACACAAAGAATAGAATGAGCGAATTAAGGTCAATGAAATCGCAAGGGGAAGATGTAGGAACCTGGCTCAAAAGCCTCTCATCATTTCAGAGTCGCCTGGCGTGGCATTGCCATTTCATTCAGAAGTTAGAAATGGAACCAACTCTAGATTACAAGGCCCAAAATGCAGTAATTGATTCCCGACTAAAAAGAGAGTTGAACGAAGCAAAATTCGAGGCATGGAAAGCCGGAAAGACCGGCTGGCCCTTCTTCGATGCCTGTATGAGACAATTGACTTCAACAGGCTGGATTAACTTTCGAATGAGGGCCATGATTATGTCGGTAGCATCGTACAATCTTTGGTTACCTTGGAGAGAAGTAGGAACTCATCTTGCGACTTTATTCTTGGATTACGAACCAGGAATTCATTGGTCACAGGTGGGCATGCAATCAGGAACAACCGGAATCAATACTGTTAGGGCATATTCAGTTACAAAACAAGGAAAAGATCACGATAAAAATGGAGATTACATCAGAAAATGGGTGCCGGAATTAAGAATGATTCCTACAAAATATATCCATGAACCTTGGAAGATGTCTAAAGAGGAACAAACCAATTTTGGTTGTAGAATTGGAGTAGATTATCCTGCTCCTATACTTGACGAAATGGAATCAAGGAAAGAGGGAATAAAGAAAACATATGCTGCAAGAAAATCGCCCGAGGCGAGAGAGGAAAGTCAAGCCGTTTATCAAAAACATGGTAGCAGAAAAAGACCTAGGGGCAGGACCTCAAAAAAGTCCCAATCATCAAATGAAACTAGGCAGACAACTCTATTCTGAACTTGATTATCCCATAGCGGAGTAAAGACAGATTGCAATCAGTGTTGGCAATACAATCATTGGAAGCCTTGGGATTTCTGATGTAAATCCTCGGAACTTTGCGCTGGCAATTGTAACAAAAAATGCACCAAGTCCAATTACAGTTCCAATCAGAACAGCCTCAGTAGCAGGACCTTCGTCAAGATTCAGGCTACAATACAGATTTAGCAGACCAAGGGCCATTATTCCTCCACCTATTGCCAATCTGCTAGCGGACATCTCTCCACTATCTACCCCCTCAACATCTCCAAAGATTTCTTTGTTGAATCCGACTGGATCCACATTCATTCTCAATCCAATTAGTACAGTGATAGCACCTACAATTTGCATGGCAAGTATATTTTCCATGGATTTCTCTAGATTTGGCGGCTATTGATGGTCTCGGTTCCTCAAAGTTTCCATTCCATGTCGTAATGAGGGCCTATACCCTCGATATCGTAAACATCTGAAATGACAACAAAGCCGCATCTCTCATACATTGGTACAGCCCTGACTCTTGCATTACACCAAATTCCTGAGCCTTGGCTTTTTGCGTATTCTTGCAATCCTTTCACTATGTCTGAACCAACTCCTTTATTCCTGTGGCCGGGTAACACCGCCATCCCTCTTATTCGAAATTTACAACCATCTCTTTCATCAACTTGTAGCGTAGAACACCCCACTAGAACATCTTCTTCGTATGCGCATAGGAAGGTAGTTCGAGGGTCTTCATCGATTCCAGGATAGTGTTCAGTTCCTCTAGGTAATCCTTCACGAAGCACATCGAACCTCAAGTCCAGATGAGCTTGGTCGACGGATTTTTCCCAAAGCAAACCATTCTTCATAATTCTGCCAAAAGGAATCGATGAATGACTTTTCTGCTTAGTCGATTTGAAGGACAGATACCTGTTGGAAGCATCGTGGGAAACGAGACGGAGGTTAATGGAGTCACTCCTGCAATTATTGGCTCAATATTACTGCTCAACACCATGATTCTAGGTTTTTCATTCCCCGGGCCATGGGATTCAGAATCCTTCACATTAGGAATAATTGGCATGACAGGCCTAGGGTTTTGGTACGTCTCTTGGTATCGATTCACCTTCAATCGGAAAGGCCTGATTCCTTGGCTAGACAATTGGAAAAGTCCTGAAAAATCATCAAAACAGGTGTTTTTTGTAGGCGCACTCACAATCCTTCTAGCGTGGGTAGCTGGAAATCCTCTGCAAGAATTTCTTCCAAAACCAACCGGATTGGTATTATTGCTAATTGGTCTCTTGATTTCTCTATCGGGCATTTACTCAATGCTAGCATTAGGTCCTCTGGCAGATTCAATTTCGGAAGAATAAGCCGACTATCTCTGACCCGGCTTCCAAAATTGCAATGGCAACGGTTCTTGGTCACTCATTGCTCTGAATGCTAAATGATCAGCGCGCTCATTCCAACGGTGCCCACGATGCGCCCTAACATGTTCACCTGATAATTCCCGCAAGCTTGAGACTTCATTCCATAGTGATCTGACGTGTGAGGCTAAGTCACGATTTTTCTTCGCTCTCCATTGTCCATTTGCTATATTGAGTGCATATTGTGAATCGGCACGAATGACTACCGAACTACCTCCTCCTTGCTTGAGTAGCCAACTGAGAGCAGCGGCGATGGCACTCAATTCAGCAGTATTGTTTGAGCCGACTTCGGCACCGATGAAGCCATCCGAAGTGTCGTCTGTAATTACAGAACCAGAACCTTCGGTGACAATTTCACCTCGTCCTCTACCAAGACCTGTATCACCTTCTACGACACAGAATCCCCAGCCAGCAGGTGTCTCTGAAGTGACATTTCGATTCTCTTCACATGAACCGTCCACGTAGATGTGGAGGGCTACAACCACAAAGCTCACTCACCGATCAGTTCGATATACGCAGCCGCGTCGAGAAGGCTATCTAGCTCTCCAGCATCACTGATTGTCATCTTCCAAATCCATCCGTCACCGTATGGGTCTTGATTGATTTGTTCGGGGGCGTCCTCGAGACTTTCGTTGGCTTCAGTAACTTCACCTGCAATTGGTGCGTAGATTTCGCTAACTGATTTTACAGATTCGACACTTCCACAGGATTCCATAGCTCCAACTGACATTCCGACTTCTGGTAATTCTACCCAGACAACATCGGTTAGTGCATCCTGAGCGTAATCGGTTACCCCAATAGTGGCCACGTCGCCTTCTATTCGAATCCATTCATGCTCGGGTGTATATCTCAATTCAGCGGGCACTTCGCTCATGTTATCGAGTGTGCGAGTCTACAACGAGGGGTCAAGGTTTCGATTCGTGAACTAGACTTCATCGAGTAAATAATTCACTCCTCTTCGCCGTATTGCTCCTCGAGATTCTTTTTCTCAAGTTCGGCCCAGCGAGAACCAAGACCTTCATCACTAGCCTCGAATCTCTCTTCCTCGAGCCGTTCTCTCATTATCGATTCGGGCTCCCTACTGAACCATCGGTCAAGTATCCCTTCGCCGTATTCTAGGGTCGCTGAAAATCGTAAAATTGCAAGGCCAATCAAGCAGAGGAGCACGATTGCTGGTAATGTCAGGGCGATCTGACTAGTGCGATTGCACGTATCTCCTTCGCAGCCGATTAATTCGATTCTCCCCTCAGCGAGCGCAAGTGCAGTAAGGAATGCTGTAGGTATCATGATACCGATCAACACTCGTTGAAGTCGGGCCGCGGGTGAATCCATCTGACTCTCTGAGCAACCCAAAGGGCATGAATGCCTCGCTTAATCAGTAGGTTTCTCTGACCAATTTGTGAATCTTGTAAGGAAGCAGAGCACGATTTACAGGTGTTACTTCGAGGATACGTGCATCGTCTCGCCTTCGAATATCTTGTAGAAGTGGGTGTCGACTCTTCTTGTGCAGTGTTAGAATTGTTGGCATATCTGCCTTCAGTGCCTCCCTGACTATTTCGACAAATTCTTCACTCTCAACGGAGAACTTGCCTATTTCATCAACGACTAACAGCTCACACTCATCCATCGTTCGCTGAATTGCGGCGACACCGATTTCATCGAGTGCTTCAGGATTTATTCCATACCCTAGAATTCTTGTTCGTGAATCAATTTCTCGGTGTGCCATGACCGCAGAATCCCCGGTTACGATGTCCACACATTCGAATCCAACACGTTGACCATCTTCCATTATTGTTCGAGTTTTCATTCCCCCAACAATTGGCTTTAGATTTGGGTCATCATTACGAGCCCGCTTCTCCTGTTTGCGCTCTTCAGTAATCATACTGACAACTTTTTCCAATACGGCCGACTTACCAGAACGCGGAAGCCCAGTTATGCCGATTTTTGGATGAATTCCCATATTCTTGCCTCTGACCCTTGTGCTGAACGCGACGGAACGACCCTGCGTACGTAATGTGGCCGTAATAACCAATTTGGTCAAATCGCTTCAATCGCTCCGTGGAACGGAAATTAATTTCCGGACTCAAGCGGTAATCTTTCCGCTAAAGGGACACAAATCGAAAATTAGACAACGCGACAAGACCAATCAAGCGTCTAACGAGCTTCAACCTGGGTGACGCTAACCGGTGGCGGGAATGGTAAATTCTCAATTTCATAATTATTGACGTTGTTATTGGCCGCCCAAGCTCTTGACCAAAGATCGAGAGTATCTGAATTCAGATGCTCTGCCAACCACAACAAACCTTCCTCTAGAGTTCCGTACTCTTCTGCTAGACTATCTTGTACAGCCTCTGGCAGTTCGAGGAAGTTTACTGAGTTCCCAAGGACACAGTCTGGTGGAACAACTACCCATCGAAGCCTCCTATCTTGCTGTGCATTGACAATTGCTTGGCAGGCGATGCGACTAATGCCTCGTGCATCTATTGGGCCTTTCCACATTGCCTGAGAACGCTCCAATGCCTCTACTGGAATCGATGATGTGTATCCTGGATGATTAATCGATACCTTACCATTCTCTAGACTGAAGTGAATTCCTCTAACGAACGGAGTTCCACGGGATCTTGGTTTCCAATCACGAATATCTTCTGACCAAGTGGTTTGGTCTATTTCACCTACACGTACGCGAATAGGGTCGCCACTTGGGTTCAGCCAATTATGGTCCTCAGAAAGTCGAGGCAAATCAGCCAAATGTGAAATCGCATTCAGCACCTTACGTCGCTCATGTTCTTTGCGAGGCATTCTAGGTACGGCCCAATTTGTATCCGTCCAAGTAGCCCATGTTGGGCGCTCTAATTCCAGTTTTGGTGATTTTGGGTCGAGTCCTGCTGACGGAAGGACATCAGTCGACTCAAGAGGGCCCCAACTGGTTAGTTTTGTAGTCTCACCACCAACTGAAATTGCGATGACCAAAACGCCTTGCGACACACCGGGGAATACCCTTTGACTCTCGGGGAATGACCAAGCAGAATCCCAATTATTTCTTTCGACCATTAATCGACGAAGTGGTATACTACTCTTCTCCCGTAGTAGTGAGTCTGGAACAATCATGCGAACGCGACCGCCATCTTCGACGAGTTGTAGGGAGCGTTCAAGGAATAACCGATACAGGTTTACATTTCCAAGAAGCGTACTAAATCTGAGTCTACCATCCGGTTCTGTAATACTGCGCAATTCACGAGATAACTCCTTGCGCAGGTGGCTTCCATCAGGGTGACCTCGAAATCGATCTTTGATTCGAAGCCATGGAGGGTTGCAAATCAGTAGTCGAGGATTCTCATCCCAAGGCCAGGATCCTCGTAGTGCATCTCCTTCTTGCACGCTAGTCTCGAGCAATTCTTCTGCCTGTTTTCTACCAATTCGAGACTCATCACCGTCTCCGTCCAATTCTACTAGTTCGGATTTTGCAAGGACTAAGAGCAGTCTTCTGCGAGTACAGCGGACTGCAATATCTGAAATATCCAAGAGTTGTAATTTTGAAAGTAGGCGAATCGTATCCTCCTTCTTGGTCGCTGCGGGTAAACCATCGATTCTTTCTGAGTGAACCTTCAGGAGACGCTCTGGGAATAATCCAGCTCCAACTGCAGGGTCTGCAAATGGAAGTGGAATTCCAGAAGCGGTCTTCCTTCCTGCTGTAACCGCTTCATCAACCTCGTCTCCATCATCTTTCGAATTGGCTTCGTTCATCTGTGCCGCGAAAGCACGGAAGCCAGGGGGTAAAGCCGCAAGTGAGATTCCAGTAGGCACCGGTTGGTCACTATCTGCACCGCGCTCACCCAACTCATCGGCTAGCATAGCATCCGCAAATCTTGCAGGTGTAGCATATGCTCCGCGCGGAGATCGACCATCAATTTCAGCATCGTAGCGAGCCAGCATATGGTCGAGAACAGCACCTGGATTAGATAGTAGGCCAGCGGGTAAAGTAGGCCAGTCACTAGGCATTGTTGCAGCAATTGGAATATTATGCCGAATAGATTCTTCCCAAGCATCTAACCAACATTCAAGCTGTTCAATTCTATTCTCGCACGACCTATCCAGTCGCGCATACCATCCTGAAGCGTCGCTAACCATGGCACCGACGCGCCATCCCACATGGGTCTCTACTTTGAATGGAACGGTTGCAATCAACCTCGCTTGAGGTGGTTTTTCACGGGTTAAATCCGAAAAAATCCTGCTCAATTTCAATAATTTGGCGATGTTGTAGCAAATAAGCGATTGCTTCATCGACTTCGTCGACCGAAATCCCCATGGGCTGTAATCCGTCAATAATATCCTCGAAATGCACAGGGCTAGAATCCTCCAAAGAAGCAACTTCAATTGTTCCAAGTATATGTTCTGCAACAATTGCTAGTAACGGGTCATCGTCAACTCCCATAATTCCACCAGAAACCAAGGGTTCGTTGTTCTCTTCAGGTATAGCCTCTGATCTTTGAGAATTTACTGATTTGTCGAATATATCGAAGAGATTTTTCTGATGAGGGTCGCCCAACGAATCAGGCCCAGCAACTTCTCGTTGTCGCTTCAACTTCTTTACCAAAGTCTCGATTCGGTGAAGCCGCTGTTCGAGCCTCAATCGCTCTCGACCTAAATGAGCCTCGACCAATTCTAATTCATCATCAGCACGTTCTTCCAACCATGCTGCCAAATCCCAGTTTGGATCTATTCTCAGCATGGTATCCCATAGACGAACTAACGAATCTGGTAATGTGTTCACATCAATCCGAGATGATTCGCTGCCCTCCTCTCCGCTGCGGTCCATGTCACCTATGTTCGCGGTGACCGTCTATCAAATATCGCCTACAAAGGCCTCGTGGATGCATAGTTTGGCAGAAGGAATAGATGGGTTGTATTGATGAATGATGAGCAACTGCCGGGACCGGATGTCAGCCTACCGTCTAACCGTATTGGCCGGCGACGGAACCGGACCAGAAGTCATCGCCGAGGCGCTGAGGGTAATCGAAGTCTTTGAGGAAAATAGCCCAGTTTCATTTGAAATCACCGAAATTCCGTGCGGAGGCCAGTATTATCTCGAAACTGGTGAGGAGTGGCCAGTAGGTTCATTCGAACACTGTAGGGACAATTCGGACGCGATTCTTCTTGGTGCCATCGGCTGGCCAGACGCCAGACTTCCAAATGGCGATATGGCGGGTGGCCAAGTTATTCTTGGACTTAGGAGTGGACTCAAGCTTTACGCTAATGTTCGTCCAATCAAACTCTACCCGGGTGTAAAACACAAGGTACACGGAGTCCATCAACAGGTCTGGCAACCAGATATGGTAGACATGGTTATGATTCGAGAGAATACCGAAGGGCTCTACCACTCTCTTCTACGTAGAATGGAACAGAAGGCCAAGGGAGAGAAGGATGAGCCAATTGTAATCGAAGAATTCCCTGGACTTGAGGGAGAAGTAGAATGGGACCCAAGACCAATTTCCCGAAAAGGAAGTGAGAGAGTCATCAACTTCGCATTCGATTTAGCCCGACATCGCCATAGAAAAATGGGAGTTCCCCAATCAGTAACTTGCGTTGACAAGTCCAACGTAACACGTGGATGTAGATTATTCAGAGGAATATTCAATGAAATTTCAGAACAAAATCCGGATATTGAAACCCATGCAGCATACATTGATGCATTCACAATGTGGCTAATGAGGGATCCAGAGGATTTGGATGTCGTAGTACTTCCAAACATGTTTGGCGATATCGCCACAGACCTAGCAAGTGTCCTGCAAGGAGGACTTGGAATGGCTGCTAGTGCAAACCTAGGTCCTAAGCACATGATGTTTGAGCCAGTACACGGCTCAGCACCAAAATACACTGGAAAGAATGTAGTAAATCCAATCGCTACTCTTCAATCGGTTCAGATGATGTTTGAGGCTTTAGCATACAGAAAGAATGACGATGACTTGGATAAGTGTGCCGACATCCTCCAACAAGCCATTCAGCAACATTTCGAGGAAGGCGGAGTCGTCACCTACGACCTTGGCGGGGATGCCAGTACCTCAGAAGTGGGTCAAGCCATTGCAGACAGATGTACAGCAATGCTAGAACATGAATTTCAGTAGACCAACTGAACTTCTGAATCCGCGCTCAGCTTGATCACTCCCGGCGGGCCGCTCCACTCGATTTGGTCATCGGGGACGATTAGAGCACCGTCTCCTTCGCTGTAGCCGAGTGTTGACTTAACTGATGCAAATGAGCAATAAAGCACCGCATTGGCAATGATATTCTGCATCAATTGAGTTATGAATTTTGAATCAGGCCCCATCTCTTGATTGAGTTCTTCGATAAACTCCCTATCCAATAATCTCGTTCCTGCCCCTGCAAAGAAAACACTGACCTCATGGCCGTCAGAGACGGCCTGGCCGACGCATGCTAAGCCTACAATTGACCTGAGCAAGTCGTTTTTAGGTTCGGATACAAATTTGAAGAAATATTTCTTACCCATGAAATCCCGAAGTTAACTCGGTATTTGATTTGATGCTTGAGCCATTATTGCAAGCGCATCTCGCAGGGCTTGGCCGTTATCCCAATGCGAGATTTCAGGCTCTTCAACTAAGGCAGAACAGAGTTCTGTCATGGCCCGACTTACCTCATCGACAATTGTAACATGAGCCATTCTAGCAGTTCTTGAGAGCGGATTTAAATCGATGACATATACTTGCTTTCCTAGTGCTACCAAAGCCTCGCATCGATCACCATCTTCCAAAGGCACGAGTACAGCATCAGCTACCTCGATACCACGAGAACTGCAGATAGCCCTAGGTCCTTCGAGCCCCTCAATTCGACCATCAGCATCTGCACCAAGAAGCTCAATAGAATTTACAGAATCGTGCCACTGAACGCCATTCCAGCCAGCTGGAGGGGACATTTGCGAGACCTTATTTCGAATTTCTTTGAGAGTCGAGGTCAATTTTTCCATCCTTTCTGGAGTTCGATAGTAAATGTTCACTTCAACTGGACATCCAATAATTGCTGCTGCGCGAATTGCTTGTTCTCCCGCCAGTACAGTGGTGTTTCCATTTAGCGAAATGACTGCTCTCTCGGCTTTGATAAGCCGTGCCGCTGTTTCACGAATTGCCAGTGAGGCAGACTCACTTGTTTTCTCTCCTAGTAGGTAATCAAAAGCCTCTCCTCTTCCATGAGCAATCAATGCAGATTCTGCCAGTAAACCCTCAGCGGCAGCCTCGGTGAGTTTAGCTCTAGCAAGTAATGATGCCTTCCTTGGATGTGAGTCTGGGATATCAGCCATTCAATCACCACCAACTTTCATCGATAGATCGAGCGGAGAAACTCCTCGATTTAGAGCACTAGTTGAGACAAGGTCAACTCCTGAATCAACCCAGTGTTGTAGGTCTTCAAAAATTACCCCACCAGAGCCTTCCAATATACACCATGCACGTAGGTTTTCTTGCATCAGAATATTGTGAACTTCAGCACAACCTTTCGGACCAATATTGTCTAGCAGTAAGACTATTTTTTCACAGCCGCTACGCTCTATCTGTAGTGAATCCCATGCCTTTACTGCGGCCACTGCTTGGCTTAAATCTCTGACTTCAATTACTGTAAATTCTGCGTCGGAATCCATGTCAATTAACGATACAGCAGTTGCCACTGCAACATCTTCTTCATCGATTCCCGGAGCCAAGGCTACCAAGTCGTTTTCTTTGATCATCAATGCATCAGCACGAGACAATCTGTGAGTCAATCCACCGCCGACATGTACGGCCCATTTGTCAAGAAGCCCCCAATCGGTCTTTCTGGTACAAGCAACCGCCATGTTTCCTGCTTGAGAAACCCAAGAAGCAGTATTTGTTGCGATACCAGACATTCGACCTAGTATGTTGAGCATGATTCGTTCGCATCGTAGAACTTGAACAGCAGGTCCGGAAAGATTGACCACCTTTGTGCCTAATTTTACAACCTCTCCTTCAGTAACATTCCAGATTACTGTACAATCTGGAAAATGATTTACTACGAGCCTATCAACTACACTTATGCCCGCGATAATTCCATTTTCTTTGGCTCTAATTTCGCCAACTAATTTCTTCTCAGAACTTTCTCCTCCGCCATGTTCGTCAGCAACCATGGCGTTTATCCATCTATCCATCGAATCTTGGAATAGCGCCGTCGGCTCAGCATTAGCAAGAAGCCACGAACGGTCATGAGGGAGGCTGTTCACGGCAGGATGGGGTAGTTGCTCCACCTTCAATTGTTGGAATTGTATTCTGCCTCAGCAGAAGCGAGTAAAGCCAACAATGAATCCACCATTCCTCTAACTTGTGTTAAGTCCTCACCCTTCACAAGAATACGAAGTCCCGCTTGTCCACCGTCACAATCTGTGACTAGTTCGATATCGGCGAAATCCTGACCTTCAATAGCAAAGAGTGAGGCTTCGGCTTTGGCGAAGGTTCTCTCGGGTCCCTTAGGTTTCACTGAGCTTTGCCTTAGCCTTCGCCGCCTCCACATGCAGGAAGCGGCGGTAAAAGGCGGGCAGAATGACCAGACTTGCGAGCAAGGCGAGTGTGATGGCGACCACGAAGGCCTGGCCGAACAAGCGGAGTGGCAACAGACTCGAGAGGTTGAGCACGCTGAATCCACCAGCAGTGGTAAGGGCGGCACCAAACATCGCCCGGCCAGTCGTGGAGATGGAGCGTTCCACCCAAATTTGTTCCGTGGCGAAGGGATCATGTTCAGCTTCCTCCTCCATGCGGATGGAGATGTGCACCGCGTAGTCCACGCCGAGGCCAAGCGCCAAGGCGCCGATGGTGACCGTTTGCGGGTTGATGTCGTAACCTGTGAAGCCCATGATGCCGTACACCCAAGCGACGACCATCATCAGCGGGACCCAGGATACCACTCCGCGTGAAAGGCCGCGCATGAAATTCCGCTGGCGGGTGGTGTGGATGCCGATGAGCATCACGAGAATGACGCCAGCGACAATTCCGGTGGAGAGGATGGATGCCGAGGCCACGTCGGCCGTGGTTTGGGCATTCACAAGACTACGACCTGCCAACGCCAATTCCTGTTGCCCTTCGAGACCTTCCTCGGCTTCGTTCAGAGCCTCAGCGGTGTTCTCGGCGAAGGCGACGACCTCGTCCCAGGCCGCCGTTTCGGCTTGGAAAGAGATGACCGTCTGCAGGCCATCGGCCGCGAGTGTGGCTGCGGTGACCTTTCGGCCGGTCGAATTCGTCAGGGCCCACGTGGACAGAGCTTGCCAGGCACCCTCACGGTCAGCGTCCACATCGTTGAGCAATGCATCGAGATTAGGGTCTTGAGCACGCTGTGCGTCCAAGGTTAACCAAAGGCCCGAAATTGATGACGTGCCTTCCGTGGCTTCTACCACGGCTAAGGCGGCGTTCCAAGCAGCCCTGCCTTCATCGCTGAACACCGTACCTTCAACGACAACGTAGATTGGGGCAGTGCTCTGCGCAAACTCGTCCGATAGCAGGATAAAATCAGCGACGACGGGGACCTCAGGGTTGAGTTGCTCCCGTTCGTCGAACGCGACCTCGAGCTGCATGAAACCGATTCCCATGGGCAAGAGCAGCAGGACGGCGATGCCCGCCACCTTCAGCGGGTCGTCGGACAAGCGAGCCAGCGCCTTTGACCAGCGGCCAGGCTCGGTTTTGACCGCTTTTTCGAGCGCCATACGTTTGGGTGGAAGGGTCAGCATAAGGGCAGGGAGAGCCGAGATGCTCAGGAGATAGATCATCAGCAGGCCGATGGCGATGACCGTTCCGAAGACTTGGAGGAACACAAGCGAGGACAGCCTGAACGAAAGGAAGCCAATGACGTCGGTGAAGATGGCGATGGCCAGGGCCACCGAGGTCATGATGGCCCCGTGTCGCACCGCGCGGCGCCTCAATTCAAGGTCAAGGTCCCGGACCGTTTCCGCGTCCGGTGGAGCGCCGTCCCGGTATTCTTCACGAATGCGGGCCACGACGTGTAACCCGTAATCCACACCGATGGCCAACAACAGCACAGGTATCGAATTCATGGCGGCGTTGAAGGTCATCTCGACTCCCGCGAACTGCAACCATCCGGAAAGACCGTAGGTGGCTCCGATGGCCAACACAGCCAGTATCATCACGTAGGCCGTGTCACGCACGCTTCGGAAGTTGAACCAGAGGATGATACAGAGCAGGACGAAGGCTGAGGAGGTCAGAATGCCGATTTCCGCACCCAGACTGGCGTTGGCCTCTTCGGTGAATTGGGCGAAGGAGAAGGTTCGCACGATGCCCCCATCTTGTTCGATGAGGGCGGCCTCGAGCGCCGTGACGTGCTCTACAATTATGGCGTTAACTTCGTCGGAGGTTTCCATCTCCCAGGCTGTGGGTTCTCCGTCGATGACCAAGGTGATGAGTACTGGGCCATCGCTCTCCCATGGCATACCTCGGTCCTCGCTAGGCAGGCACGATAGGATGAGTTCTCTGAAATCGATGCCTTGCAAGCCTAAGACTGGGCCGAGCGCACCGCTGGTCATTCCGACGGCGGGCCCAACCTCAGAGGCACGGGTGGGGTGCAGACCAGGAAGCGCCGAGACGCGCTCCATGAGCCCCTCGATTTCGTCGGTAAGGTTCGTGCCGGTATCCATCCGCATAAGCCATGCAGTCGGGTCAGCGGCGCTCCAATTGAGGAGCCGGTCTGCCGTGACCGCCTCGACGCTCGGAACCTCCGCTGCGGCTGCCATCAGGCCACCAAGCGCGGCCGATAGGTTTGCGTCGTCACTGGTCTCCACCACAAGGATGGCCGCAGACAAGTTGGCCAACCACGCTTCAGCGGTGGCTTCGTCCTGCAAAGCCATCCACTGCATCGCATGGCCAGCCGGCCCGCTGTTGGCTTGGGTGCCAAACAAGGGCACGTGGTTTGGGACAAGGTCGGGCTGTGTCAGCAGGGCTGCCTCGTGACGCGCCAACCGCTCCCACGTGGCTTGCTCCTGCAGGTCACCGGAATCAATGGTTTCGATCAAACGAACAAAGTCCACGGTTGCACGGTACTCGTCTTCAATCTCATAGAGCAGGTCGACGCTTGGATCGTCGGGAAAGAAACCGTCCTCGCTATTGTCAAACACGAGGTGCTGCGCCCCTGATGACAGGGCCATTATGGCGATAAACACACAGGCAAGGGTGGCTTTAGGCCGGTCAGTGGAAACTTCAGTCAAACGTCGCAATAGGCCAAACATGTACCGACCCGAAGGTTTGCACATTTCAAGCGGCGTTTTCTATCTGATGACTTTGAGGATTTTACTCCATAATTCCAATGCCTTCAACTGAGGGCTTCTCGCCCCGTTTGAATGGTTTGAATTGATTGCCGACTCACTTCAATTGTTAGAATCATATTCTGCCTCAGCAGAAGCGAGTAAAGCCAACAATGAATCCACCTGTTTTCTAACTTCTCTTAAGTCATCACCATTGACTAGAATGCGAAGTCCAGCTTGTCCCCCGTCGCATTCTGTGACTAGTTCAATATCGGCGAAATCTTGGCCTTCGATGGCAGAAAGCAGGGCTTCGGCCTTGACCATATCTCCTGTCCAGACCATCTCCGTTGCCACTTCGACCATGGTAACCGGAGAACCCATTCATCTATCGCTGCTACGGTCTAGAAAATTCAGACTCCAGACAACAATTGCATTCGATTATACCAACCGAAGGCTTCGGAATGAGCCTCTAGAATATCGAAGCCTTCCAAGCCCTGCATTGAGCGAAGAATTCCATAATTTGCGAAATCCGCTCCATTCGGTTTTTCTCCTCCAAAGAAATCTCCCCTGAATCCACTGCTCATAGTATCCAGTTGGTTTTTGAGATTCTCTCTGGGGGGTAGATCAAACATTTTTGCGCGAGAACGACCAACCATTTTCATCACAAATCCACCAAGATACTTGTTTACGATTTTGTCTTTCTTGGAAAAGTTCTCGATACCATTGACGTATTCTAATGCACGGAATGAGCTTCCGAAAGTCCGGTAAATTACAGCAACAATAGATTTGCCGAGTACTTTGTTGCTGAACTCCATCCAACGATCTTGTTCAGGGTCATGTCCTGCACGTGGGAATAGATTTCCGTTATTGGAATCGATATAGTGGAGGATATCATTTGACTCATCCATTGCGTTCCCATCAACGTCTACGAATACGGGGACCTGATTCCAATCTCCCCACTTCAGTTCAGCCTTCTTCATTGGCTCAACTTCGACATCAGCATAAGCAATGCCACGGCTACCCAATAGAGCTCTAATTTTGAAGCAAAATGGACAAGATTGGAAGGAGTAGATAGTCGGTAATCCCTCAACGACTTGCTCTGGGTATAACCGAGTACCTTTGTCATCGGCCTCTACAACCGCCTCGATGTCGGCCTCTGTAGGTGTCATCGGCGCTGCGAAAAGGCCTCCTTTCTCAATGCTGCGGCCATAATGACTTCGTTTTCCCACTAAATTACACACCTTTTTGTTAGATATTCAGTTCGCCGAAAACCCATATATGGAAGGATGGCCGGATAAACATGGTTGCACTGTTCACTTCGGAATCGGTTTCCGCTGGTCACCCTGACAAATTGTGTGATGCGATATCCGATGCAATCGTCGATGCATGCCTGGAAAGAGATCCAATGGCCCGTGTTGCAGTAGAGACTCTTGTGAAGGGTATGCCAAAGTTCGCACTGATAGTTCTAGCAGGCGAAGTTTCCCTAAACGGAAAAGCCCCAAAATACGAAGAAATAGCACGTGAAACCGCTGTACGTATCGGCTATGATAACCACGCAATTGGTATGGATGCCAGTAGTGAGGAACTATGCAAAGTCGATGTAAATATTACGACTCAATCGGCAAATATCGCTCAAGGTGTTGATGGAGAATCATTGGATGATGTTGGTGCAGGTGATCAAGGAATGATGTTTGGTTATGCCTGTACAGAGACTGAGGCTGAAGAGGAACTCAGAGGCAGATACTTCCCACTACCTTCCGCACTTTCCCAGCGTATTTGTCGCCGCCTAGACATGATTGTTGCCAGCGGCGAAATCGATTGGATTCGTCCAGACGGCAAGAGTCAGGTAACTGTTGAGTATGACGACGACGGAAATCCAGTGAGAGTACACACAGTAGTAGTCGCAGTTCAGCACGACGATGCTCTGAAAGACCGCTTCGATGGAGACATTGAAGCCGAGCAATCCTACATTCGTGAAGTAATCAAGAGCGAAGTTGTTGAGCACGCAATACCTGATTTTTGGCTTAAGGAAGGCTACATTCTCCACGTCAATGGAACAGGTAGATTCGCAGACCCTGGAGGCCCATATGCAGACGCAGGGATCACAGGTCGCAAAATCGTCGTAGATACGTACGGAGGAATGGCGCGCCACGGCGGAGGGGCATTTTCTGGCAAGGATCCAACAAAGGTAGATCGTTCAGCAACCTACTACTGTAGATGGGCTGCAAAGCATGTTGTTGCAGCAGGTTTAGCTACTCGCTGCGAAATCCAAGTTGCCTATGTTATCGGAGTAGCGGCTCCTGTAAGCTTGCGAGTTGAGGCATTCGGAACAGGTGCAATCAGTGAAGAGGAATTAACAGAAAGAGTATCACGAGTTTTTGATTTCAGACCCGCTGCAATCTCTCGCGATCTGAAGTTACATCGCCCGTTATACTCAGTAACTTCAGCTGGCGGACACTTTGGAAGACCATCAACAGAAAAGGGGCACTTCGAGTGGGAAAGATTGGATGAATCACGTTTAGATGCACTCAACTCCTGACCGATGCACACATCAAGGCAGGGCAAGCCGCGTAAGCATGGCGCGAGAGCTAATCCGCATTGAAGACGTGCATCGCGCCTTCGGTCCAGTGAAAGTTCTCGATAGTGTCAATCTGAGAATTGATGAAGGTGATAGAATAGGTGTGGTTGGCCATAACGGAGCAGGCAAAACCACCTTACTACGAACAATATCTAACCAAGATCAGGATATTGGCGACATCTCATTTTCCCCGGGCCTTCGGCTTGCTTTTTTGACTCAAATTCGAGATATAGATGAGGGCGCCACTCTAGAAGAAGAACTCAATCGGAAAGGCCGCCAATTTCAAGAATTAGAAGAAGAGATTGCAGTCCTTGAAGCAAAAATGGCCGACCCCTCCTTCTATGACGGAGATTGGCAACCAGACATAGATCGCTATCAGGAACTTCAGTCAATGATGGCTCGAAGTGGAGGAACTAATGTTGCTAGTCACGCGCAAGAAATCCTTCGAGCACTAGACCTTGCCCACCACCCTCTCGAGATTCCTTTGGCAAATTTGTCAGGAGGTGAACGTGCTAAGGTAGCACTGGCAAGGCAATTGGTAGGCTTATCGGAAATCGATGTATTCTTCCTAGACGAGCCAACAAACCATCTTGATCTGGGAACTCTTGATTGGCTCGAAGAGTTCCTAATCACATTCCAAGGAGCGCTTTTGATAGTCAGTCACGATAGGTATTTCCTCGACCGAGTCTGTAACGCCATAGTTGAGATACAGGATACTCGAGCAAAAGGTTACCACGGCAACTACACCTCATTTTTACAACAAAAGGAACTCTTCCTCCAGACTTTGGCGGATCGAATAAAAAAGACCGATGCAGAGGTCAAACGATTAACGGGCGCACTACAGTCGATGAAGCGCGCCAACAAATATGACAAATCAATCTCTCAAAAGAGATTTTTATTAGCAAGAGCACAAGGCGAATTAAGTTGGCTGAAGTCGCTAAAACCTCGTCAGCGTAGAGGGCTACATTTCACTCTAGAATCGACTGAAAAGAGTAGTCTTGAAGTTCTCGACTTCCATGATGCCACATTGACCTTTGAAGGACTTAATCGTCCGATAATCAAAGGTCTGGAAGTGGGTGTTTCGCGAGGTCAGAAAATAGGTATTGTCGGGCCTAATGGAGCAGGTAAAACTACGATACTGCGTATTATTCAAGGCGAACTTGAACTAGACTCCGGTAATGTTGATGTAAAGCCAGGAGTTCAGATAGGTTACTTCCATCAAGATCACAGATCATTAAATTTTGACTTGACTCCTGTAGAACAGGTCAGGACCCTAAAACCAAGGATGGATTACGGAGACATTCGGGCTCTGCTAGGGCGTTTCCAATTTACAAGCGAAATGGTAGAAACTAAACTGGAAAAATTGAGTGGAGGAGAGAGGGCCCGTATCGCCCTACTGAAATTACTACTCGAAGAGAATAACCTACTCCTTCTCGATGAGCCTACAAATCATTTGGATACCGATGCAAAGGAAGCTCTCGAGGAGGCTTTGGTAGAATATGATGGAAGCATAATCACGGTCAGTCACGATCGATTTTTCTTAGACAAAATCTGTGACACGATTTGGGAATTGCCGGCTGATGGAAGTATGTGGATTTGGCCTGGGAACTATTCTGATTTCATTCGACGAAAGCGCGCTTCACAATCTCAGTGATTTTGCCTACAATTCTTGCCAAATCACTCTTATTCGGACATGTCCGGCCCCCCCTCTATGTGCTCACAAGGCTCTCGACTCCTATGGTCGGAAGCCTAACCCCCACTCTGAGCGCCGAAAATAACAGGATAGAAATCAAGCAGACCCAACTCGCTGCGACCCTTGCTTTGCTAATGCTAAGTGCCCTACTTGCACCTTCGTTGTTAGCCGCATCTGGTGAGCAGGAGGGGCTGGCAAACGAACCTACTCGATTTCCTACGGCGAACGGAACTATCGGTGATAGTGACGCTCAGACTCTGCTTACGAATCTGAATGCAAACAATCCAATCGATGTCATGGGGATAATGGATGACTCGAATAGAATACATCTTGTTTGGATTGAGAACACTAGCACACCGTTGCTAAGATATGCACTAATTCAGATTTCAACTGGAGTTGATACCGTTCTAATTTCGACAACTCAGGTTGGAGGTTCCAATGCTTCATCGCTTTCTGGCCCTTCGATGGTAATCGACTCACAAGGTAGAGCACACATCGTTTGGGAAGTCACTGATACGGAAATTCTCTACACATTATTGGATCCATCGGAGGATGACTTAGACGGTTCCTCTGGTGATATACAGAATATGACAATTGTATCCCATACCGTTGCCGATGGCAGCGGAACTCGTAATTCTCCAGACATTGCCGTAGATTCATACGATGCAGTACACATTGTCTGGGTGGATACATACGATCCTCAGGGCCTATATTTCGGTAGTCCGCTAATTTACTACTGTATGCTTTCCCAGGATGCAAACAATGGCTTCCAAGTTCTAATCAATTCAACGATGGTTACGCCGGCTTTAGGCCACAGAGGTAATCCTGCTATTAGCATCGGTGCAAACAATACCGCGGTAATCGTTTGGGAAGATACCAGAGGTTCCATAGTTGAGTATGTTGGACTTCTCGACTCGTCGGGTTCAATGACAACCGAGTGGGCAGATATGTGTGCAATATTCTACGGTGGAGTTCTGACAACAGGCGAGAATTTTACAGGTGTAAAGCCAATGCTCGAAGCCGCGAACATCACAGTACTGGAGACTCTATACACACTTAGTGGCAATATGTACAATGCCAATCAACATGCCAACTGCGCTAATGCAATCACAATAGGTGACGATGGCTCGAATGGACCGCGTTCTACCTATCTTGGCCAGAATGCTACCGATACAACAGGTGGAATCAGACCTCTGACAGAAGTAATGTTCAATGGTTCGGCACTATCGATTCCATCAGATTGGGGCTACAACTCTGAGATGTGGGGCCCTGGATCCACTTGGGCTTGTGAGTCATGGAGAGACGCTTCAGGCTCGATGCCCGGAAACCCAGCAACCCTTGCAGATCACGAGTGGAATCCAAACGCTACAAAATTAGTGATACCAGTATCCGATGAAGGCCCATTTGGGGGCTCACCCGCACTTCTGGCAAATGACGCTCAGAGTGTTGGGGAAGCACATGATGCATGTCTGCAAGCCGGTGTGATACCAGTGGCGGTTGCAGGCACCCTAGCTTACGGTGGAAGCGCAGGCTGGGGCTTCAATGATACTCACGTGCGCCATCACATGATGAACCTAGTTCAGTGTCCAAATTGGAGTACTATTGGTGTATATGATCGAACCTGTGACGGTACATCTGTTCGCAATACTAGCGCGGGTGGAGAACTATTCTATTATCCGACCGAGGAATTAACTGAATTCCACGGAGACTTCGAAGTCGGTTACATAGCCAATGGATGGAGTCATTCAGGGGCCAGCAGTTGGTCCGCTCAAAGTAACCGAGTTATTGGTGGAAATTACACCGCTCAATCGGGTTCGATTACTCACAATCAACATTCAACTCTAGAATACGCAGGAGCAATGGCTTCAGGTACAATCTCTTTTGATTACTCTGTATCCAGCGAGGCAAATTATGACTATCTTTTGTTCTGTATCGATAACCCAAATTGCTCGAGAAGTTCATTCACCTCTGCTTGGTCTGGAGAGAGTAACGGCACTTACACAGCAACAGTTTCACCAGGATATCACACTTATACCTGGAAATATGTTAAGGACCATTCAGTATCCAGTGGTAACGATTCTGCTTGGATTGACAATGTACAACTTCCTATTGCTTCATACACTGAAGAAATGAACAATATGGTTAGCGCAATAATCAACATAACAACAGGTAGTGGGGCAACAAACACTTTCCTAACTGTATTGAATCCTTACTCAATTCTTTCAAACCCAAGGTCAACTTGGTCTGTTGGAGACTCTGGACACACTATTGACCAAAACACGGGTCAGTATCAGGAAGATATCGGACCAAATACAGATTGGTATTGGAGAGAAGACGGCGGTGGTTGGGATACTGTTGGTCATCTAGTATTGGTCAATGATACTCAGATATCTCAAGGTCACGGATGGGCATTAAATCCGGATGTCAATGTTGACGATGAGGGCAACATCCACATTGTTTGGATTGATGGGAGGGGCGAATTCCCTTCCAAAGACGGACCAAGTCAATTGCACTACATGCAACTTGATCCAGACAGACAGGGTGAATTGAACGGAGAGCCTAACGGTCTCGTTTTATCTGAAGTATCTACTGTGAAAGACACTGCAGTACTTTCCTCTAACCTGATTTGGGGAGCAAACCCAAGGGTCGATTTTGATCGAGATGATTCTATTCATATTACTTGGTTTGAAACAGGTGCAATGGCCGATTCCAACGTAGTTGAGCTTCGCTGGACTAGAATCCAATCTCCAGTAATGAATGGTTTTGAGGAATTACCATTGAACCGATATCTTACTCAGGCATATAGTGTGGTGAATACACGAACAATCACAAGTAGTGCAGATAATCTGATGGGAATATTTGGCAGTGAATTCGGCGCAAGCGCCCAACCGATAGTCAAGTTCGCTTGGCCCGAGCGAACAATTGCTTGGACAGCAAATGATTGTACTGACCAAGATATTGTTGCTAACAAATGGGACGTTTGCATGTGGAGTGAAGATCTATACGACATGTCACTAAATCTCGAACCAACTGAAACCGGCTCCGTTACGATTCAACCAGATCAAGCGTCAGAAGTCGAAATGAATCTCCGCGCAATCCAGATTCCTGGCGAAGTAGATATTGTAACAATCGATGTATTGGGCGGGCTAGATAATTGGGATTTTATCGCTGGATTTGGCGATAATTATCAATCTTCAACCTCGATTGCAGAAGGGACTTTCGAAGAGGTTAACTTACTAATTCGGGCACCCGATATTCGTCTAGTAAATGAGGATATGTCGTTTGATGTGATAGTAAAGGTTCAATCGACTTCGGACCAGTTTGCTACCGCTGAACAAGTGGTAAGAATCAATTTGGTCAACGAAAATGATTGGAATGACGACGACCAAGACGGAATCGTTGATGAGGATGATTTGTGTCAATTCGGTGAGAGTGGTTGGGAATCAACAGCCATGACTGACTATGATGGGGATGGCTGTAGAGACGAGACTGAGGACCTCGATGATGATAATGATGGAGTCGAGGATGCTCTGGATGAATGTCCAACTGGTATGATGAATCCTGACAGAGTCGACGGAGATTTCGATGGTTGTGACGATATTCTTGAAGATACTGATATCGATGGTGACTTAGTACCAAACCACGAAGACCTATGTCCAAATGGTGCACAATACTGGAATACATTCTCAATCGATTACGATGGAGATGGTTGTAGAGATATGGATGAGGATGATAACGACGATAACGATCCATATCTCGATGTTTACGATGACTGCCCAACAGGAGTAATTGGTTGGACAGGAGCGGCTTATGACCACGATTCAGATGGCTGTCAAGACCACGAGGAAGACCTAGATGACGATAACGATGGAGTTCTAGATAGGGACGATTCATGCCCATACGGAATGCTAGATTGGACCTCCAATGAGATTAGTGATAAAGACGGGGATGGTTGTAATGATGAATACGAAGACACAGATGTAGATAACGACGGAGTACCCGATCTTGAGGATTCTTGCCTCTCAGGAAAATTCGGATGGGAATCAACACCCCTGAATGATTGGGATGGGGATGGATGTCACGACGCTGAGGAAGATGAAGACGACGATAATGACGGCTTCCTAGACTCTGAAGACTCCTGTATTCGAAGTTCGACACCAACCTTAGTTGATGCAGATATGGATGGTTGTGATGACCGTGGAGAGGATACAGATTTGGATAATGATGGAATTCAATCTTCTGAGGATAATTGTGAAACAAATCCGAATCCAGGGTGGGTATCCTCCCTCAACTCAGACCGAGACCGAGATGGTTGTGCTGATGCGACCGAAGACCTCGATGATGACGGTGACGGAGTACTCGACGTCGATGATGCATGTCCTATCAGCACTCGAATTACGATCGATCATGATAGCGATGGGTGTATGGATGAATACGATCTTGATGATGATAATGACGGAGTTCCTGACACTAGAGATCAGTGTGCTCATGGAGTAATCGCTTGGATTTCGACAAAGGAAACAGATGTCGATGGCGACGGCTGTCAGGATTCCTCAGAAGACAAATCATTACCACGAGGAATAGTTCAGACAATCACCGATTCTCCGGTTCTGATGGCTGCAATTTCTGGCTTAGCCCTAATCGTGCTGTTGGGTGCTGTTCTACAGAACCGCTCACAGCGCCGAGGTCAAGATGGAATTAGGGATGATACTAGAGATGTCATGGATTCTATGAATAATGAAGATAAATTATGGGCGGTCAAGACTGAAGCTATACAAATACCTACGAAAGCCGAAGTAGAGGGTGACAGCCAATACCTAAGATTAGTCGAAACCGGCTATTCCCCAGAAGTTGCTAGAGCAATTGTTGCTTCAGAAGATGCGATGAGGAAACGGTCTGAGGATTGATTTCCCATGGCCGGGGGCTTGGATGGCATTTCGCCATCCATTCCCTCGTAACCGGGATTGAGCACCTTGAAAACCTCAAGGGGGCACTGAAGGCCGCGAGGCAACCACATGAGAGCGGTCAGAATAGAGTGCGCTTTCTCTGCAATCGAGGACGACTCTAGAGCCCAAGCAGGCTTGCAGTGCATTTCCTGGGATTTCCGTTCCATGCTTGGGATGGTAGATGGGAATCTGCGATTAATGGTCGAATGTATCACTATCGATGGGAATTGTCCTCGTGAAGGACATTATGTTGATGGAATCCGTATTGTACAAATCCTCGAAGAGTGGCAATCTGACATCCTAACTCACCATCTCGTGGTCCTAGAATTTTCATCGGACTTCATTGGTCATTACTTCCACAGTGGGGATTTAGCTATTCTTGCAGGCTCAAACTTCACAGCTAATGGTTTGGTATTGCAAATCGCAGGTCGCCATGAATCAATGGTTCGCTTTTTATCCGATATCAGAAGCAAGATTTCAGTAGAGCGCGTCACTTCTGCGAAGGGCTCGGAAGGCTTAGTTCAGAAGGGACCTACTTTGCAACAACACAGAGTCGTTCGACTTGCTCACGAAAGTGGATGGTATGAGGTGCCAAAGAGAACTTCGATTCGTGACTTGGCGGACAAGTTAGGTCTGTCCAAGTCAACAGTTGCAGAGCAACTGGTCAAGGCTGAGGGCGAGATAGTAGCGAGTTTCCTTGACACATCCTTAGATTCTGAATGATGCTTGAAATGCGGATATTCATAGGTGCGAAAAAACTCGCAAGATTTGAGAGGATATAATGAGTAAGATTCCCGCTGTCAAACTACAGCAATTAATGGGTCTCGATGAGTATGAATTGACCTTAGCGATCGATCGGGTCGCGAAGGAATTGGGTATCACCACAAAAGAGGTTCAATCAGAATTGGATTCGGTAGAATCCGGCTCTTCTTCAAGTCAAATTGAATCCCCCCCAACTGTGGAACCACCATCGCGAAATTCGATATTTTCGCGAAAAAAATCTGACTCAGGAGGCGATTCTCCCACATTTGTGTCGGATGTATCAAAATTCAGAGTATCGTACGATCCAAGCCATGAAGGGAAAAAAAGACAGCAACAAGTCAATCAGGCTATTGTCTGCAGTAATTGTTCCGTACCGCTCGGTATTCCAAACATTCGACCGATTAAGGTAACATGCCCTTCGTGCGGGGTTGAGACAACTTACGAGAGTTAGATGCCCCAGTAGCGATTGCTACCGTCATCATCTGTTTCCGCAGTAACCGAATCAATTGCAGTCTTCAGTAGATAGTAGAATACAATCGCGATAATTGGGAAGAACCAGGTGTCTGATACATTACCCGCAGTAATGTCGTAACCCTCACCGCCTAACTCAGCTAATGTGACCTCAATAACAGCCTTCGTAATCGAATAAACAACTGCTCCAAGTCCTACCAGTGTCAAACTTTGACCTGTGAATGACCCTTCCTTCCAACGTAGAACACCAAGGGAAAGAACGAATGAAAAAGCGGCAACTAGAATCCAGGTTAATGCTTGATCAATTGCGATTACCCAAACCGCAAAATCTCGATTGACTGAGTCCAAATCGAAGCTGTCAATTCGAAGGAATGTGTCCAAAACATAGGCGTTCAATTCTGTGGGGTTGCCGTAGAAAACCGAATAGAAAGTTAAGATTGAAAATAGCACTGAAACAATGGATAACCCCCATAACAACGAAGACCAAATTCCTCCCGTTGCACTTTCTCTCATGTCTATCATTAGTCGTTCCAATTGGTGTTCCCAACCCAATCCCTTTGCGAGAATCCATATTCCAATAATCAATGGCATGGCACCGATTAGAACAGCGCCATTCGGTAGAATCAAGCCCAGTCCGAAGATAATCAAAAACAAAGCTGCGGGAACAAGTAACCGAGCCCTCCAACGGGGGTCTTCGATTGCCTTGGCGACGTAGTAGTAAGTGCTCTCAATCCCCTTTGACTGCCTCACAATAATTTTCTCAACGTGATCGACCCTTACTCTAGATGTTAGGATAGGTAGAGATGCTTCATCATCAGCACCATCGGTGACCAGCACTGCCGTATCCGGTTGAAATTCCTGAATTACTTCGTCGAGTTGGCTAGCAATCGCTCGGTCTGACCGAGGGCCAACTCGGACATCACCAGTTAGAATTGCAATTTCGATTTCATCTTCACCATCATTCCTCTCACTCAATCGGTCATGATGATGAAGAGCTCCTAGAATGGCGTTTGTATCAGACTCTTCCGGGTCAGCAATACCTAGTTTTAGGGCCGCAGTCAAGGTCGCTTTACGACCGATCACTGGCCCCCTAATTCCGGCTTTAACTCCAAGATCATTGTCTCTGTCAATGGTGATAACGAGTGTCCGCACCATACTGGAAGCCTCCGTTGCGAAGTGCAATGAGGCCTTCCCCATTATGAAGAATCGGCAGGATTGCTTGTTTCAGACGCACCTTCGGTGCGTTCTGGAAGTTCTTCGGTCTGAGATGAACCGGCTTCATCTTGGTATCGCCTTCGTTGCTTGGCTCTGAGATATTTCAATGGATGGTTCATCCACTCTTGGTCACACAAACGGTCGTCTCCTGGATGAACTGGGCAGCGAGCACCTGTCTTCAGAGCGGAGCATCCGTGAGGTGTGTATTGGTGTTCGTAGATGTGGCCGACTTGGTATGATGTGGTCTCTGCGTTGTAGTCTGGGGCGTTTTCGAAAAATGAGCAAGTAATTTCTGGCGTATGCCCCATAGCCCTTGACATTGCGGCCAAAAAGACCCGTCCCGTGTGATTAACATTGATACCTTGACTCAATTCACCCACCGCAGATTCGAAGCAAGGCGGCCAATCCTCTCTGACGGCGGCCGTCATCGGCATCTCAGCGCTAACCCTCTCAGAAAGTAGGCCGAGAATTCGGTCGACTGGATCAGCAAAAAGGCCTGCAAATGCATCATCCATCTTGTCCATGCGGTGGGTACAATCCTCTGTCAAAGATTGTCTAACTCGCTCTTTCAATAGACGCGCAGTGCGCTGTTGACTATTCTCTCCACTTGCTGGATCCATCTGAACCCAGCCTTCCTTTACTGGTCGGTTCACCAATCGCCAATAGCCCCCGGTTATTTTTGGGCAAAGTTCCAAGAAATCTACCATTGGAACGTGATAGATAATCTCAGTCGTTCCTGCTACCGTCTCGCTACGAATATCAGACAGATAGGTTCGAGCGATAATTTCGAAGTGATTCGCATCCATTCCAAAGAGTTGGTCGGCGCGACTGGACTCTCCTTCTACCCAGCGATTTAGCAGACGCTCTTCGAAGGAAGCACAGACGACCAGCATGGCATGTAGGAAGGATAGAGCCTCGGTCATTCGGCCTACGTCTGAGGAGAGATCGACGGTAGTAGTCGAATCAATTCCTTCTTTGTGAACAACTGACTCAACCAAGCGTAAACTTCCACGACGCCTTATGTCTTCTAGCCAAGGTTCTTCGATGAGTCCCTCGACAGAAATTCCATTCGCATTTAGTTGGTTACGAATGAAATCTCGACTCTGTGGAAGGAATGGGTAGCGCGCTAGAACGGACTCATCTTCGATGGCCGGTGGGGTGAGCGGCATTGGCATTGTAAGTTGCAATATATCGAGAGGGTATTTCAAGCCTCACCGAATCCTTCCACTGGAGAGGCGTCTGATGCAGACTAAACCCACCGACCTGAATCCAGTTGACGAGCGCTTGCTCGAACTTCAGGATGAGGTGCGTGAACACTTTGGTTGGGAACTACAAGCGGATGTAGATAGCGCCCTTGCTTTGGTTGCCAATATTGATGATTTAGAGATTGAATCTTGGTCCAAACCTTGGCGAGCCAAAACAGTCGCATCCTTGCACAGAAGGTTGGTTCTTCGAGATACCAAGGTTGCTATTTTGGGGGCGGCGATAACCACTGATGAAATCCAACAAGTTTTGGAAAGCAACTGCCTAATGATCGCCGCCGACGGCTCTTGCGGTGTACTAGATAAGCTACCTAGTTCGGTATCAGAGCGGGCATGGTCTCGTTTGGTTTGTGTTGTTAGTGATGCGGATGGCGGAGATGGCACGGTTGCCGCCGTCAAGCGGGGCGTTCCAGTAATTCTGCACGCCCATGGGGATAATTCTGAATCATGGGCGGAATTATTAAAATTGGCAAGTTCTCAACGCTCTCCACCGCCGATTGTACTGACACATCAAACGCCTGAATCGATTGAAGGAATGCACAATCCTGGTGGCTTTACTGATGGTGATCGGGCTGTATGTTTCGCTAGAGCGTTGGGAGTTGAAAGAGACAACATCTTACTTCTTGGAACTCGAACCGATGTCGTAGGTCAGTGGTCAGGTACGACCAATCCTAAACGTAAATTGGTCAAACTCCAGTGGATGGCTAAGGTTCTCCAACACTTGGGTTTCCTAGTCTAAAAATCAAAGGAAGTCGCTTAGTGTCATTACCGTTACAGTATCGTCATTGAATAGGGAATCAACACTATCCGACAACCAATTAACACGTTGCCTTGTGTAAAGGTCAACTCCGTAATTCTCCATAACATGTTGAGTGACTTTGATGTATTTTCTAACAGAACCTTCCGATACGGTCAGAACAATATTTCCACCACACATGGAAGAGGAATCATCTCTGCCATTTGACAAACCTCCTTCGTTACTCTTTCGTTGAATACATCGACCTGCCAATGGCATTCTTCGGTATGACTGCCCGCATCTAACACAACGGACCTTCTGTCTAGTGAAAGCAACAAGGTTTCCTCTCAAATCAGGTAAGAAGTGCGATTCAATCACCTGACTCGCAACCTTAGAAACATCGACAGGACGCAACTTTGATCCTAATTCTAATTGAGCCGTCATTTTGTCAACCATAGTCTCCAATGTCTTGTATGATGAATTAGCAGGACCTGCATCTAGGGCGCCGGAATCATGAGTCCAACCATATCCTCGCAAGTCCCCATAAGTGCCGAGACGATGCTCAACAATTTCGATTTGAGATTTCAACTCAGCAGGGTGTGGCTGTCCTTGAGAAGCTTCATAGAATGCTCGAGGGTATTGCCATGAGCAGTCTACATTCAATGCCTCTTTATCAATCTCGGAAGGATTCAGCCTAGTGGTCAATACGAGAGGTGCATCCATTCTCCCTCCTCGATTGGCTGGAAGGATTGCTCTTGAGAAATTCAACAAACCATCCATCAACATCATGATACTGTCCTCATCACCATCACAATTGCGACGCTTGGCTGCATGGAAAAGTGGGTGGGCATATCCGGCTGACGCATCGGTCCAACCAATGATTCGACACAAAACACCTCCAGAGGTGTGAGGTGCTAGACCAATTGCCAAATGGCCAACTAAATCATCAGCGGAGTTTACTCTGTAGAATGGCTCCATTCCATAGAATCTAGTCAGCAATTCATCGACGAAATTGCAAGTAGAAGTAAGATGCTCTATTGCAAGGGAGGAAGGAATGAAATCCTGAGGAAATAACTCAACGATTTGGTCATTTCCGGTCAAAGGTTTTCCGTCGACATCGTGCGTGTATCCTAATTTGCTTAGTATCTCCCATGAAGTATGAATTTCAGATGGTCTGAAATGAGTTACCGGCACGTCAATCATATCGTATCTTGCCGTCCCGTCTCTAAATACTGAAAGCTCATTTCTTGCTCTCAATATGCCTTTTTCCAAAGGTTCAGGTGTTTGTTCATAGGACATTAGACCCTTTACAGACTTGATCTTTTCAGGCAATCTGTCTAGGCCAAGAGCGCGGCGCTTTACCTCAAGTAATTCTGCAATAGGGATGCTTGTTCTTTGGCCTAATCTTCGAGGCGTTCTATTTCCTCTAATCGGGCGAGGGCGAGTCTTCCCTCCACACTCTTCCGGAACAGAAGAATCTGGCCGATTATGACATCGTAACATTGGTGATTCCATGCCGCATTTGACACAGATTCGAGGGCCAGTTTCAACTCTAATTCGACCGTGCTTTGCGGCTTCACCAAGCAAGCGCTGCGGGCCCCCATGGTCACCAATTGGGAATAACGAGTGGACTAATGGTTTCATTTCACGCCTACTGGCTTTCTCAGGACGACCCATTCTAGAGCCAACTCTACAGGGTACTGCATCTTCCCATCTCAAATCGGATAATTTCCTAACCAGCCAAAGCGATCTGTCCACCTCGTGATCATCTAGAAGATGTTGTGCAGCCATCAATTCCTTCGGGTTCGGCGGGCCGGGGTCTTCGATTGCTTCTGCCGCCTCGTCACCTTCTTTTTCGGTCTCGGCAATACTCATGCCTCTTTGTCGAGCGGCGGTTTGTGCCCTAACGCGCTCCACATCACGCTCCGCTTCAATCTCCTCCCTTCGAACGTCTTCCGCTCGTAGGCTTTCAGTCGCCGCTCTAATTTTCGCAACCCTATCCGTAACATGAGGCGCTGCGTCTGCGCGCATTTTGATGTGTGAACCTTCTACCTCAAGTCCAAGCCCCTCCAATAGTGCTTCCCAATTTGATGGAATTACAATATCTCCACGTCGGTGGTGGTGCTGTATTCCCAGAACCAATAGTGAAGATTTGATTACACCATGCGTCTTGACCTCCGTCCATCTTGGCCAGAACCCTGTAGAAGGTGTGTCTAGCCCAATATCGTCGATTTTTTGTTTAGGGGACCAGCCTTGAACGACATCAGGAATCCTTAGCCCCTTGCTCTTGATTTTGGAATTCAACAGCGCCTCGATTAATTTCCCTGTAAATGATAGTGGTAAGTCCGACCACCATGGGTTGAATGGAGGAGGGGGAGCGGTTCCAAATTTGATACAAATTTGCTTAATTTGTGACCAATCCATCTCAAGATTACGAAGGTAGCGATTCCAATCTCTCTTACGACGGACACGGTCCAAAGCTGGCTCTCCACCACGACTAATCGCGCCATTGAATGGCAATCCAGGAGGCAAATGTTCTCTTTTCACACCAATTATTGATGCTAATTCTTCTACTTTTTGTGGCTGATCTAGATTTTCTGCAAGGTCAGCAGCCCACCAGTCTTTATTGTAAGGAGAGGGGACAAGATTCTTGTTATTCTCAAGGAACTCCCCAAAGCCAACTAACATCTCTCCAGAATCCCACAGGCTGACAACGTTATCCTTGATACTATTCCATTCCTCCATCGAATCAATACGATGAAATCCACCATCTTCGAGCAATACCATTGGTCCTTCGATATCCACGGCAGGTGTAACCGCCGCCGCTTTTCCTGGGCGCTCGACTTTCATCTGGGTTCCAACTGCAAGGAATCCTTGCATTGCTTCCATAGATACGGGATTTATTCCTGCCGCGGCCAATCCGGACGCCCTACTTCGACCATATCTTATTCGGAAAGCACCAGGCTGGCTGGGTTCACCAAAAACAGGTCGGCCGGCGATTATATCATTCATGAATCGTGAATCGGTTTTGATTACTCTACGCTTGAAAGAGTTCTCCTGCTCCTCAGTTTTTCCTTTAGCGGCAAAGTGAGCAATGAAATCCCACCCAGGAATGTTTAGTCGCTCCGTGTGTTTCTGAACTTTTGGTGCCTTAAGACATAGTCCCTCACCGATTACCAGCAGAACTCCTCCTCTAACTCTGGCACCATCGATATTGCGAACTTCCTTGAATCCCGAACATTCGATATCTTCTGTTGACTCTCCATTAATCATCACTGGACAGGCCCTGACAATCATCTCAATTTCTTCTGGTGGAGGCTTGTATTGCAATCCCTTTCGATAGAGGCCAAACTCCTCCTTTACCCTCTCAACCTCTGGGGTACTAGGGATATATCGATTCAATCCTAGTTCACGCCTGACCATGTCGCCAATCAGCACACCAAGAGCCTGTGCAGTACCTCCTGCGGCCCTAATTGGTCCGCAGAATTCGATTGATAGGAATTCTGTCCCATCTTCATTATTGAGAATCTTAACATCACCGATTCCTTCCAGAGGGGCGACTAGAACGGCCTCAGTAAGAACTGCCAATCCGACACGAAGGCCTGTATCTATCGAACGTCGAACATCGGCCGTTAGTTTGTACATTCTTTTTGCAACTTCAACGGCGATTTGAATCGAGGCAGTCTCGCGATCTACCTTGCTAAGCAATTTCCGTAAGTCATCCTCAATTCTGATGGGGTCGTCATCTGGAGTTGGTCTGAGGTATTCCTCAAGCAATTTCTCTGTCCTACTTGCCAAGTCCGCAGCACGCGGAATTTCAACAGTTTCGGCAAAATCCAAGCCTTTGGAGCGAGCCTCTTCTGCGATTTGGTATGCTTTCTCTGTATTTTTTTCAAGCCAGTCTCTGTAGGACTCTAGCTCGCTAGAAAGACGAGCCTCATCTACTACGATTTCTGGACTGTCTTGACCTACCATGTCGCATACGCTCCGCTGCTGAACATTCGACGACCGCACGAGACCGTCCAAGAACATTCACTGTCTTCCAACTCTTCTAACCCCTTCCGAGTGCGAACCTTCATCCGATTACCACCAAGCCCAAATGGAAGGGAAGAGGCATGTCGACTACTGTTGCTGAAGCAAAACAACGTCTAATCGAACGCGTTCGCGATTTGGCATATCTGCATTCTCCTGACGAATTATTCACTCTTGCCAGCGGCCGACAGAGTCCACATTTCTTTGATATGAAGCCAGTAATGATGGACCCGGAATGTGCTCATCTAATCGGTGTACTGCTCCACGAAGAAATGGAATCAATTGGCGGAGTGGATGCGGTCGGCGGACTCGAATTGGGAGCTGTACCACTCACCGGCATTGCGATTGCAAAGGCAGGAAAAGGTTCTGACCTCCGGGGCTTCTTGGTTCGCAAAGAAGCAAAAGGTCGAGGCGGTCGAAAAACAGGAAACCCACCAGGTATTGAAGGGTCAACCCTGCGAGAAGGTGACAGGGTTGTATTGTTGGAAGATGTCACTACAACCGGTGGCTCCGCTCTCAAAGCCGCTAATCGATTAATCGATATGGGGTGCGATGTTGCGGCTTGTATCACTATTCTAGATCGAGAGGAAGGAGGCCAAGACGCCTTCAAATCTGCCGGAATTAGCTTGCATCCACTCATTCTTCGCTCGGATGTAACGGGTGAGTGAATGTCAGAACACCTAATTGATTCTAGTGAACCATATCATCCTGAGAAACTTGAGAAAAAGGACTATGCCGGCGCGGCTGCTTACTTTGAATTGGATTTGAGAACAGGAATCATTCTCAAAGTCGAAGAATTCCCTGAGATGCGTAAACCCTCATACAAAATTGAAGTTGACTTTGGACCTGTCATTGGTAAGCGTTGGAGCTCGGCCCAGATTACCAACTATTCTCGAGCAGAGTTAGTTGGCCGAACCGTTGTTGGTGCATTGAATCTTGGCGACAAGACATTGCCGACGGGTTTCGTCAGCCAATTCCTTGTTTTAGGGGCCTTAGACCCAGATGGCACGGTTAGGCTGTTAGAACTTCCAGAAGGAGTCAACCCTGGGTCAATGGTTGCTTAGAGATTATCAATAACCTCTTCCGAACTCCCCTAATTATGCAGGAACAGCCAGGTTACGCCGATAGTGGCCAAATTATGTCTGTGGAATTTGACAAAAAAATCATCATTTATTGGTGGTTAATGGCTAATTTAGGCCTCCTAACGTCATTTATAGGAATCCCATTGATGCTGATTTGGCTTCCATTTGGTTGGATAGTTCACCAGAAGCAGTACGAACATATGAGTGGAGCTCTAACTGCTCGTTCCCTCAATATGCGCATGGGTTGGTTATTCAAGAAGCAACAGAACATCGCTCTAGACAAACTTACTGACGTATCAATTTCAGAAGGACCAATTCTGAAAGCACTCGGGGTTGTTAAAATGCAATTCGAGACAGCAGGTGCTGCGCCTTTCATTCTGTCTGGGGTGAAAAACGCGGATCAATTCCGCGACGTCGTTCTCCAACACAGAGACTCATTGATGGCGGCTCCATCTCCACAATCTAACCCAACAACTGAATCCAATGACGTACTAATTGAAATCAGAGATTTATTGAAAGAAATCAATACTAATCTTTCCAGTGAAGAGTGAAAACTCAATCGTCATGCTATTGGACTAGAAGCCACTCGTTTACCTCATGCCTACCATGGTTAGAATGACGACAAGCGCTGGAGATATTGACATTGCACTGTATACAGACGATTGCCCCGAGACAACAGGGAACTTCCTCAGATTGGTGGACGAGGAATTCTACAACGGGTTACACTTCCACCGCGTCATTAAGAATTTCATGATTCAAGGCGGTTGCCCGAGATCAAAGGACCCTTTCGATGGAAGAGCAGGAACAGGCGGCCCAGGTTGGAAAATCCCTTGCGAGGCATCCGCATTGGCAAAAAAGCACGACAGACCAGGGCTATTTTCCATGGCGAACGCAGGCCCTAATACGGGTGGCTCACAATTCTTCCTAACAACCGTTCCAACACCTTGGTTAGACGGAAACCATGCTATTTTTGGAGAGGTTGTTGCAGGTATGGAGAATGTCTACAAGATTGAGAACTGTGATACCAAGCCAGGAGATAGGCCCTATGACCCTCAAAAAATCATCTCCGTTCAGCGATTAGAAGAATAATCGTCGTATTGAAAGCCAATAATTAGTTTTATTAATAACTAATTAAGCGGCTGTTTATGGCCAAACATCGGGCGGGCGACCGTCGCATAATCAGTATAAGCATACCAGAAGAGCTTGCAAGGAAACTAGACCGAAGGGTCGGAAAAGGCCGAAATGACGGCAGATCTGCAACAATAACAAAAATGATACAAAACGGTTTGGAAACTGAACAAATCGTACCGATACAAACCCCAGCTAGCGAGCAAAGAAGTGCATCTGGAGTCACAGGCGAAATTAGAATCGAAAAAGACACCATGGGAGAATTAGAAGTCCCAGCTGATCGATACTTTGGAGCACAAACCGCTCGCTCACTAATCAACTTCGATATTGGCTCTGACACGATGCCTCCATCAGTAATCAGAGCCTTCGGAATTCTAAAACAAGCTGCGGCAGAAACTAATGTCGATCTCGGACAATTGGACCCTCAGATTGGCGCCCTAATTTCTTCTGCTTGCGACGAAGTAATCTCCGGCTCATTGGATGAACATTTTCCGCTTCGAGTTTGGCAAACGGGTTCGGGGACACAAACCAACATGAATAGCAACGAAGTAATTGCTAATCGAGCGATAGAGATGGCCGGAGGAGAATTAGGCAGCAAATCACCAGTGCATCCTAATGACCATGTGAATCGTGGTCAATCCAGCAACGACACTTTCCCGACAGCAATGCATATCGCAGCCGCTGAGGAACTCCACCATCGATTATTACCTGCAGTTAGATTGTTACACAACGCTTTAGCAACAAAGGCGGATGAGTTTGAAAATATAGTGAAAATTGGCCGCACTCACCTAATGGACGCAGTCCCTCTCACTCTCGGTCAAGAATTCGGCGGCTATGTTTCCATGTTATCATCTGATATTCGTCGAATTGAAGCCGCTTGGGACGATTTGCTAGAGTTAGCTCTGGGTGGTACAGCAGTAGGAACGGGACTAAACACCCATTACGAATTCGCGGACAAAGTAGCCGACAGAATCGCAGAAAAGACTCAATTACCATTCGTCTCGGCTGAAAATAAGTTTGCTCAATTAGCGGCTCATGATGCAATCGTAGCCGCCTCAGGAGCGCTCAACACTCTCGCTGTAAGTCTAATGAAGATTGCAAATGATATTCGTTGGATGGGTTCAGGGCCACGCTGCGGATTTGGTGAATTATCTCTCCCAGCCAATGAACCTGGGTCGAGCATCATGCCAGGAAAGGTGAATCCAACTCAATCCGAAGCTATGACAATGGTGTGCTGCCAAGTAATGGGTAACCACACAGCGATTAGCGTTGGAGGCAGTCAAGGAAATTTTGAACTCAACGTGTTCAAGCCTTTGATGATTTACAATTTACTACACAGCACTAGGTTGCTAGCAGACACTTGTAGAGCCTTTACAGAGAAATGTGTTGATGGGCTTGAAGCCAATGAAGGTGTAATCGCTTCTCATCTTGAGAATAGTTTGATGCTGGTCACAGCTCTGAATAATCACATTGGATATGATAGCGCTGCAAAGATTGCAAAACACGCCCACTCAAGCGGTTCTACACTAAGGGAGTCAGCGCTTGAACTTGGATTAGTTACAAACGATCAATTTGACCAATGGGTGAAACCTAGAGAGATGATAGGACCTAAAGAATAGTCTAACTGGAGTTAGTTCTGAACTATCGAAATCATACATTGAAGGGAGAAAGCCTCCGCAATGATTGATAATTAGATGGAATGGGGCTCAGCCGTACTTTGGTACAAGGTGGGAGCAGCAGGGGGTTCTGCACATGGGGGAGCATCCCCCCCTGCTATCTCCGCAGGGTCCGGTTTAATCCGGGCTTTCGCCCTTTTTTCCCCGGGTAGATGACTACATTGCTCCGAAGAGCCTTTTCGTCGTTTTCCGCTTTTTCGAGGATCGCTCCCCGTTTCTGCGTTTCCATTTCCCTCCCCGGCTCTCACCGGTTTGTTCTTTGGAATGAGTGCCGGTCCTCCACGCGTCTCCGCGCTCTTGTTCCCGCTGCGTTTCCCTCTGGTTTCTTTTCCCCTTCCTTTCGTCCAGTTTTTGTCTTCCTTTGTTCCCCGCAGATTCGCCTCAAGCTTTTCCCATCTCTGGTTCTCTCGCTCTTCGCTTATGCACTCACGGTCTGGTTAGTTGGCACGGTATGCGTTTTCCCTGCCTAAGCAGTGCGGTTGTGTTTTCCCCAACTTTCCCTGTGGCTTCCTTCCCCTTCCTTTCGTCCGGTTTTCTCCACCTCAGTTCGACCGTATCTCCCCTGGCCCAAGTGCCAAGTTCGATCATCCCCGGTCCCCTTTCGGTTTCCGGTTCTACCACCCCGAGTTCGGGGTTCGGTTCTGTGGCCCGCGGTGTTTGCCGAAGCTCGCACCACACCACTCTCCCAGAGCGGCATCTTTGGTCTGAACGTCGGGAGTCAATAAACCTTTCGCTAAATGAGGTGCTGTGGACCGGAAATAGGGGTCTATGGATGTTAATTTCCACTGCACCCCAGGCCGGGATTTATCGATTTCTTAACATCCTTAGACGAGCTCGAAGGTCTGATTTTTCAGAATATTCTGCAGGCTCTTCTTGATGTGAATTCATTCTTCTTTGCATAACTTCAGATTCTACGAAGTAGACTCTTCCATGGTCATCTCCGAGTACTATTCTATTGAATGATGAATCCATCTGTCGTAACCTAGAATCATGGGATATTTTATTCGATACTTCGCCAATTATCATTATCCAAGCATTCACTCCATCGAAGGAAGATGCCCAACCATTAGTCTCGACAATTTCCACCGCATCAACAGAACCAGGTAGATTTTCTGATACGGCTTTCATTGAGATGCTGCCATCTTCATGACCAGAAATCCAGCCACTGGGGCTAGAAGAAATCGAAGTGACCAACGATCCCGCCTCTAGTACCGATTCATCTAATGAACTCAAGGAACCATCAGCGTGTCCAAATATCAGTTCTCCATTTTCTCCAGACCCACAGGTGATCGGACTATTTGTCGGTAGCGCGTTATGCTCGACAGAGGCTTCAGGGCTTACTCTGAGATAACCGCACCTAGGTCGCCCCAAACCTAGAACAATTCCACCTGAACCATCTGAAGAGATATGCCAAGAACGCTCAGCGATTACCCAACGTTCCAACTCATTTCCTAATTTATCTAATCTCCAAATGGTGGATTCGACGAAGTCTGCCACCTCTAACTCGTAAACCGATGACGTCGCCCAAACATTACCCTCCTCTGCAAAAACATAATCGCTTGCTCCTTCCAATTGTTTACTCCAAAGAAGCCCCCCATTCTCCAGTTCTATTGCATGAATAGAATCAGATGCTGCGACATAGACACTTCCTGAATCTAAAGAGATATCAGAAATCGGACCAGTAATTGAAACCCTCCAACGTTCCCCTCCTGTCGAAGCATTCCAAGAAACAAGTAATCCATCATGCGAACCGGCGAATAGTAAATCCTCGACTAGAAGCAATGCGGAACAGGAGCTGGAAAGGTCTCGCACATAGGACGAAATAGCCTCTAGGGAAAGCCCTGCCACATAGCCTCTACTCGACTGCTGGATATCGTATTTTGTGTCTACGCGGTCAGTCCATAGAGCCGTTCGACCTTGTCTCGGAGATATTCTACGAATGCATCAGGAGATGGTGGCGAGCCGGTAGCCTCCTCGATTAAGGCTGCAGGCTCGAGAATGCTGCCGCGCGCGTGCACGCGCGAGCGCATCCAGTCCAAAATCGGTGCAAAATCTCCGTTGCGAATTTGTTCATCGTGGTCAGGAAGGTCTTCTCTCGCCTTGGCAAGAAGCTGTGCAGCGTAGAGGTTTCCTAATGTGTATGTGGGGAAATATCCGAAAGCTCCCATAGACCAATGGATGTCTTGCAGAACGCCGAGAGTTCGATTTGGTGCTCTAATTCCAAGGAATTCTTCGTACATGTTATCCCAAACATCAGGGAGGTCATCAACTTCTATTTCACCAGCAATTAACCTCTTTTCGACTTCATATCGAATCATTATATGCAGATTGTAGGTTGCCTCATCAGCTTCTACACGAATTAAACTCGGTTCTACGAGATTAACCGCCCTCCAGAGATCTTCTGCAGTTACTCCTTCCATATTTTCTGGGAAATTTTCCTTCCAAATAGGTAATGCCCATTCACAGAATTCTCTACTTCGACCAACCTGATTCTCGAATAGTCGACTTTGACTTTCATGCACGCCAAGTCCATTAGCCTGTCCGGCAGGTTGGAAGTCTAGGTTACGAGGCCGACCTTGCTCGTACAAACCGTGACCAGTCTCGTGCATTGAACCGTAAAGAGAACCGAACGGGTCGGTTTCGGAATACCTAGTTGTCCAACGCACGTCATCAGGATTTGGCCCGCCACAAAATGGATGAGTAGAGGCATCACGACGCCCCGCGGCAAAGTCGAAACCAAGGGCTTCGGATACGGATTGGGACAGAGATTCTTGACCTGACTGGCTCCAAGAATTATTCTCGATAAAGCCCATTTTTGGGCGCTCCCCTCGCTCCACAACGGCCTTTACAAGAGGCGCGACGTTTTCTCTCAATCCAGCGAATAACGGGTCTACTCTAGATACGCTTAGGCCGGACTCATAAATGTCCAATAGGGCGTCGTAGCGAAGCTCTTCATAGCCCAAATAGTCAGCTTTTTGTCGAGCTAGGTCAACCATCTTTGCCAGGTCATCTCGGAAAATCGAGAAATCGTCCTCGGCTCGAGCCTTCTGCCAAGATATCAAAGATTGAGACTTGTGCTTTGCCATCTCTTCAACGAATTCTGTTGGTAGTTTTGTGGCTTTATCGTACGAGTCGCGCGCGAGTCGAACGTTGGCAGATTGCACATCGTTCAGGTCATCTCGCGCCTCCAACTCAGTGAGTAATTCTCCAATTCTAGGGTCAGTTGTCGCTTCGTGTCCGGTTTTAGAAACCCAAGCCAATTGTTCCGCTCGAAGCGCCGCGGCTTTTGGTGGCATCAATACTTCTTGATCCCAGCCTAGTAGACCGCCGATTTGCGAGATTAAGTCAATGTTCTTCAAACGATCAAGTAACTCATCGTAAGCATCCATGTAAGGGCCGGGTAGGTACCCCTCATCAAACCCTTCGATAAAGCAAATTCACAATTATATTTCCCATTATTTGGCTATTTTTCCTTCACACCAAGAGTCAGAACTCTCTTGAGTAATCTAGCACGCGCGCAGCGCGTGTCTCGCACCACTATCAGCCTACTATTGGCGCTGTTATTCACAGCTCCAATGCTATCCGGGTGTTTTGGTGATGCGATAAAGATAGGAGATTCCTCGGATTCAGAACATTGGCTTCCTCCTGTCGAGGAAAGAGAAAATCTAGTTTACGATGATAGTGATGTATTCAGCCGAGTATCTTGGAATGGAACATATGGAATTGATATGGTTCGGTCAATCTATGTCTCTGTACCAGAAATCACAACCGCAGATGGAGGAGCAGGTGTAACAGGTGGGGCGGAAGTCCATCTCGGACTTTGGTTGCCTCAAATAGAAGGCTGCGATTACGATGCAACCGAACTTCCTGACGAATGTAAAGTACCTGTAATCGCTGAAATCGGCCCATATTATGACGACGGGGATGTCGATGCATTAACTCCCGCAAATCGCCTAGGTCGATTCTTAATCGAGAACTTCGTTTCACACGGATATGGGGTAGCTCAGGTTAGTGTATTTGGTACCGGTAACTCAAATCATTGTATGGATCTAATGGGCCTAGATGAGCAGAAGGGTATACACGCCGCCGTCGAATATCTTGGAAGCGCCCCATTTTCGAATGGTGCTGTCGGAATAATCGGTAAATCCTACGACGGCTCAACTCCATGGGAGGCTGCAGCGATGGGTTCTGAGTATCTGAAAACCATCGTTCCTATGTCCGGACTTATCGGAGTGCAGGACCTCATGTGGCGAAATGGCAGCATGGAAGCTAGAGGAGCCATAATGCACAACGGAGTATACGGCAGTTTTGGACTAGATGGAGATTCAGGAGATATCGAAAATGCATGTGAAGGTTATGTGGAAGGCTACTATGCTGGACCGTTAGCCTATATGACGGGAGATAACCTGGCTTGGTTAGGTTCGGATTATTGGGAAGAACGGCACTTCCTTGAGCGAGCGATTCAAAATTACAAGGGATCTGTTTACATCATTCATGGTTTGCAGGATTGGAACGTAGACCCTCACATGGCATTCCCTGTACATCGTATGATGGAAGATGCTGGCTTCGAAGTAAAGGGACTTTACGGCCAATGGGGACACGATTACCCCGACCGAATGAGCGGTCATCAAGGGCTTTCAAGCGGCCGCGGAGGGGAAGCCTTTCCATTCACTTTGAGATGGGACTGGGCTGATGATTTACTGGAATGGTTCGATTACTATCTCTTGGAAAAAGGGCCAAGGCCAAGATTGATTGCAGAGGTCCAGGACAATATGGGTGGCTGGAGGGTAGAAGAGACATATCCACCAGCTAACCAAGACTGGATTCGATTCGGAATGGATGAATGCAATATAATCGGTGGAGGAGAAACAATTTCGTCTAGTTCATTCTTGAGAATCGAATGTCCAGAATTCGAAGAAGACACTCGAATAGTAGGAACTCCAACCTTCCATGTAGATGCAACCGTTTCCGCATTTTCTACAAGTGGTCATCTTTTCGTAGAGATGGTTCAGGCTAGTAATGACATGCATCTCGGCCATGCGGTTATGGATCTTCGATTCCACGCTGGTGGCAAGGATGGAGAAGTACTTGGGCCTGGAGAAACGGTCAATGCGAAAATGGAATTCTTTGGAATGGATGTATTGATTCCTGCGGGTGATGGGATTCATCTCATTATAACTCAAACTGGTGAGGACTACATTCCAAGTCCGGTATCTATGCAAGCGGTAACCGTTGGTGTAGGTGCGACCAGCATACTTTCTCTTTCAACTGTTGATCGTGGTTGCGATGATTTGTTCATGCCACCTATGATGATCGACCCCTACCCTCAATGCGGCGTGGAGGATTAATCCAATGGATACACCTTCCAGTAAGGTGAGTATAGCTGTTGCTGACCGCATTTTGCTACATCTTTGGGAACAAGACCACCAGGCTGACCACTATTTGGTTAGTCGGGAAGTTACTAGACCTGGAATTGCTGAAATTTGCGCTCTCCATCCTCCTAATGTCTCGAGAACTATGCGTGAATTGGCAATCGATGGAATGGTCAGTGAACATACTCGAGTAGTTCGAGGGGACGAGCGTAGACAGAAAACTTGGCAATTAACTGATGAAGGTAGAGAGCAGATACAACGCAGATTACCAGAATTGCGAACAACCAATGTTCTGCTACGAGAACGTAATGGCAACCTCCTAGAGGTTCGAGCGGATGAGGCCGGGTCTCGCTTAGAGACAGGACTTACTCTGTTACAGGTATTGATGCACGCTCAGCACGAGGGTGTACTCAACTTCGGTGATATTCGATTTGGTGCAATCGTTCGAACCGACCCCGGCGAATCACCTGCCCCTGGATCGCTGAGATTACTCTCTGGAGCTCACTCGACATATCACACACGACCGCCTGAAACTCGTACGGTTCATGGGAGAGATAGCGAGGTTGCTGTGCTGGACAAATGGTTCGCAGGTACATCTGCTATGGCGGTCGTATCCGGCATTGCCGGATGTGGAAAAACCACCTTGACAAGCCATTGGCTCGAACAGGCTCTCGAGAGCAATCCTGAACTCGAAGTGATGTATTATCCGTGTCAGCCTTGGGATAGCAGTTTAGGCATCGCAACGAGTCTACTACATAGGCTGCAAATAAGCTCCGAAGAAGATAATCAAGATCCCTACGGGGTCCTGGACACCCTTCCCATGAAGCCAGGAGCGCATTTAGACCTCGATCAATACCGGCGTCGCTTAATCGCTCACTTACTCGACGAAGAAGGTAAACGAGGAGAGAAAGAAAACGATTTACTAATCATACTAGATGATGTTCACAACTTAGCCTCAGATGGTAATTTTTTGTTTGGGGCTCTCCTTCAGGTAGCAGAGTCAACAAATATGCGATTATTGCTTGTATCTAGGACTAATTTGGTGTTTTACGACCGTCGAGATGTTCACACTCGGGGCAGGGTTGTTGAGCTCAGATTAACCGGTCTTACACTGGAAGAAGTAGCCGAATGGATTGCTTCAATCAACCTACCATCTGAAGCTCCGGCAGAAGAAATTCACAAGGCCACTGGAGGTCATCCCCTCGCTGTAGAACTTTTGGAACTATACGGCCAGACCCTACACGACGATTGGCTTAGATTCCTAGATGAGGAGATTCTGGACGTCCTGCCTCAAGACCATCGAGAACTCCTTGCACTGTTAGCAGTAGCAGACCGGCCAATTCCTTGGGAGAAATTGGCCTCAGCAGCAGGATACGATGGAAAGCCACCAGAAGCGCTGGTATCTCGTGGGTTAATGCTAGAACTTGAAAGTGGAATGTGGCTACATGAAGCCCTACGTTCCCGCTTGCTTAGAGAAGTTGGACAGCCACTCCAAGAGCGCGCAACAAAATTGAGAGAATCAGTATAATTATGCCATGTGTCGATCAAGCCATTGATCGAACATTGGTTTTGGCATAGCTCCAGCCTGCTGGTCTACCAACTGTCCGTTGTGGAATAGAAGCAAGGCTGGGATTCCGCGAATACCAAATTTTCCAGAGGATAGGGGGTTGATGTCCGTGTTCACTTTGGCAATCGTCATCTCTCTCTCTCCTGATAATTGCTCGAGAACTGGAGCAATCATCTTGCAAGGCCCACACCAAGGCGCCCAGAAGTCAACTAAGACCCATTCATCGCTTGCGGTTACTGCGTCAAAATCACCATCACTTGCCTCAATCAGCCTTCCCATTATGTCGCCTCATTGTTCGTGAGGATGGTGGTTTTATCAATGCTAGTATCTTAATTTGAGTGAGAACTATTGAAAACCTCCTTCCACTAGGAAAGAATGAGGGGAGCATCATCGAAATCACTCCGAGCATTCTTACAGCGGATTTTTCTCGTCTTGGAGAGACTCTAGAAGAAGCTGTAGATGCTGGAATAAATTGGATTCACATGGACGTAATGGACGGCAATTGGGTAGTTAACAAGACTATCACGTTCGGACCTGCACTAATTCGTTCAGTTCGAGATAGACTCGGTCCGAATGTCTTTATCGATTGCCACCTGATGATAACAAATGCAGAAGAAACATGGTCGCAGTACGTCGATGCGGGGGTAGATTTAGTCATCGCTCACATCGAGGCTATCGAGGACCCAGCCGTACTAATCTCTTCTATACAAGCAGTTGGCTGTCAGGCAGGTTTAGTCCTAAATCCAGATACTCCTACGAATTCAATTCTACCATATCTCTCAGATTTAGACCTAGTATTGGTGATGTCAGTAGTTCCTGGAAAGGGCGGCCAATCTTTCATGCCAGAGGTTGAAGGAAAGGTGCGTGAATTCCGTAGTGCAATAGATGAACAAATTAGTAAGGGGGGAAGAGCGACTAAATTGATGATTGATGGCGGTATCAAGGATCACAACTCCGCCATGGTTTCAGAGTGGGGGATAGATGTGGCAGTCGTTGGAAGTGGCCTCATCAATGACAAAGCCAGTATCGCTGATAACCTCGCAGAAATCAATTCGGCCCTGGGGCTTTGATTGGTTCTCGCGCGCGAGCATTCAAATCACAGTGTCCCGAGCAGGTGATTGATGGTCACGGAGCAGTGGGTGGTTGAGGAAGTTCTGAAGGTAGTGCCAGATGCTACTGTAGAAGCCAAGGACTTGCATGGCAGCGGCGATCACTTCCACGTTCGAGTCATATCGAAGAGTTACGAGGGGGTGCGTCCATTAAAGAGACAGCGACCTATTCTAAGCCACTTCAAGCCCTTCATCGCGCAAAATACCGTACACGCCTTGGATTTGAAATGCATGACACCCGGACAGGCAGAGAAGTCTGGGGATACATCTTTTGACCCCCACGGTGAAAAAGAAATGCAATTCTTTGGAGTGCACATCCGCCGACCAGATCAGGAGTGATAGAATGAGTTTCAATTGGACCCCAGACGAACTAAATGACCTAGTAAATGAACACCGAATAGTTCTCTTCATGAAAGGGACACCAGAACAACCACAATGTGGATTTAGCAATAGAGCTGCAACGGTTTTGAATCAACTCGGGGAACCTTTCGCAAGTGTAAATGTGCTCGCCGATCCAAGGGCCATACCGTCAGTTTGCACTTGGGCCGACTTCCCAACAATGCCCCAAGTATACATTCACGGAGAACTAATTGGGGGCTCTGATATCGCACTCGAAATGTTCCAATCTGGAGAGCTTCAACAAATGATTGCTGACGGCGATGCAAACTCTGAGTGAGGCGATTAGATGGCGGCGGCGGAAAACCGTCGTACCATGATTATCGCCTTAGTAGGGGCGTCGGTGATATCCTTCGCTCCTCTGCTATATATTCGGTCAGATACAACAGCATTGACTGGAGCATTCTATCGAATGTTCTACGCCCTTCCTATCTTGGGATTATTGGTTTTCATATCGAAAAAGGAAGACCCTCGTGATTCAAATTCACGCTGGCTTGCCTTTGGGGCGGGCATTTTACTCGCAATCGATTTCGCAGGTTATCATAGTGCAATAGACTACATTGGCAGTGGGATTGCAACAATGATTGGCAACTCTCAGGTTATTATCGTCACATTGGTTAGTTGGTGGTTATTTGGTGAACGACCAAATCGGTTTATTCTTCTCTCACTGCCAATGGTAATGATTGGCTTATTGTTGATTTCTGGAATATGGGACGACGACCCCTTTGGTGATGATCCAGTGAAGGGAGTTGTCGGAGGGATGGTAGCCGCAGTATTCTATTCCTCCTTCTTGATTGCTTATCGCCAATCGAATAGAATAGGCGGTCCAGCAGTAAATGCCCAATTTGATGCAACCGCTGGAGCAACACTCGGGATTCTAATCTTGGGCACCATACCTCCAACCTCTCTAGGATTAGAAGCAATCGATCATTCAATCACATGGCCAAATCATGGCTGGTTGCTTTTGCTAGCAATGTCTTGCCAAGTAATCGGTTGGATTGCCATCACCTACGCTCTTCCTCGATTACCCGCTGCCCATACCTCCTTCGCAGTGTTATTACAGCCGGTGCTGACTATCGTTTGGGGTGTGATTATACTCAATGAATCCCCCTCATTACAACAATCCGCAGGAATGGTGCTAATTTTCTCTGCAATCATCGCAGTTACACTGTTTGGAGCTGCTGAGGAATCAATCCCCTCTACAGACAATTTAGAAACTTGACCCCTCGGAGAAAGCCTCCGCGTACCCCGAATAGGTGTACAGGGCGAGAGACACAAGCGAGGGGATGGGATGCACTCAGCGAGAACCTCAACGGCCCCGTACGAGAGAAGTAGGGGGCAGACAATAGATAATCGTTGTGCGAATTGGGCCTCTAAACTCCAATAACGCTATACTGAGGCGCAGTTTGATGATTTCACCACTATATTCGATTTCTATTCTTGATTGTCAAGAATTAACAAGATCATTCTACGGTAAGTACCTCTGGTCCACCTTCTGTAATCCAAACGGTGTGCTCATATTGACCCACTAGGCCACGGTCTTCACAACGTAGTGCAGCGTATGTTTCGAGGAATCTAATTGAGATTAATTTCTTCACTAGAGCGTTCCATTTCTTACGAAGAATTTCTTCCTCTTCTCCTGGAAATGGCTTCTCTAACAGTGGGTAAGCCCATCGTTCTGCAAATGGAAGGGTATGGTAGCGTTCTTCGATATACCTCGCCATTGTTGCACCAATCGGTTTGAGTTTATTTTTCGCCATTGCCTTGCGTATTGTTGTATTCCCTGTAATTCTGTAAATATTGCTGGAATTACTAGGGCGTATATTCTCCACCATTCCTGATTTACCTGTTGTGTTAAACGGCTCTACTGCGTAAATCGAACCTAATTCTACCTCTCCCTTGAATCCTGGATTATCTGCTCCACAAGCGTGAGCAGGAATAGATGTCCCAGCATGTAGGTTCCAACGGGTCAATTCATGCCCGCATAGGTTGCGGATAGGCTCGAAGCCTGCGTCTTTGTGAACCTGTTCGGCGGCAGCACCTATTTCATGCCATGGAGTTCCAGGATGCATCTTCTCAATCGACGCATCCCTTGCTTCCTTTGCGGCCTTAATCTGCTCCGTATGCTTGCCTCCGTTGCCAACTTCAATCGTCATGGCATTGTCGGCAATTGCTCCGGCAACATGAACTCCAACATCGAGCTTAACAAGGTCACCTTTCTGAAAGACCATCTCTCCTTCCCAACCATCTGGAGAGGTCAGTCGATGGTCACTTGTGTAATGAGCGGCGATATCATTGACAGAAATTGTCACAGGGAATGCAGGAGTTCCCCCATGCCTTCGAATGAACCGCTCAGCAGAATCAATTACTTCGTCCCAAGCCTTGCCTGCGACTATCTCTCCTTTGATACCCTCAAGGGTTCTTCGAGCTACATGTCCGGCATCTCGCCATTGTTTCAGATCTGACTCTTCCACCATCGCATAACCTCCTCAGTAGCAATTATTCCCTCTCTCAGCACCTCTATGCTCGCGTTATCGGATGCATCACAGACCGAATACCACGCTATCAAAGTACTGGGTGAGCCGCCGGGAGTATTTCCCTTCACTAAACCGACTTTATGACCAGCTTTGTGTAGGATTTCTACGGCATCTGGGCAATTGGATTCCGGCTGGGTGCCACTGATGTTTGCTGAGGTCGCTGTAAGTGGGCCAGTGGCTCGCAGTAGTGCTTTTGCGACAGGATGAGCTACTACTCGGATAGCAATTTTATCTGCTCCAAGCCGACTATCAAGAGTCTTCTTTGCTGGTAGTACCAAAGTTAGAGAACCCTCTGGAAATGAAGCCAATAAGTCAGGAATGTCATCGGTTAACTCGACCAAGTTTGAGGCCTGTTCTAAATCGGCCACACCAATACTTACAGGCATATGAGCAGGTCTGTTTTTAATTGCATACAAACCATCCAAGGCGGCACTTTTTGGAAGGCAACCCAGAGCAGGTTGGGTTGATGTAGGGTAGACAATACAACCCTCGGCGGCGACAATAGATAGAGCCTCAGAATTGATAATTTCAGAGTTTTCAGCCAAACTTTCGTCCTCCTCACTTGATATGCTTACGATTTGCAGGAGGCAAGGAATCTGCATGTGCGACTATAGAGCCGACGTGTAAATCAATATTCGATTGGTGAGTGTGCCTTTGAGAAATCCGCGCTAATTCCCTAACTCCTTGAATTATGTTTAGTATTGGAATGAGAAAAACCAACTTTCTCCAAGCGCGTTGATCCCACATCTGACTGGTCATCGCTGAACCGTCTTCCGCAAGCACAGCGATACCAAACATTCTCTGACCCAATGAGCGAGAATACCTAAGCCCAGTCAATCGCCAGTACAACCAATGTGCAGCGAAAATTAACAACGCCATTGCTAGTGAATAATGAAAGTTGGAAGAACCCCAGAGAGTTAGATTCCATGCATCAATAATTTGTCCTCTGGTAGCCACCATCAATATGGTTGTGACAATTACAATATCGACTGATAGTGCAGCGATTCTACGGACCCCAGAGGCTAGGATAGTGCCTTCAGGAACTGGCCAATGGCCACCTTCCTCGGCCGTTACAATTTGCTTTGCGAGCGTCCCTCCGCCTTGTAGGGAGATTGGCGAATCGTGGTCACCCATGCTAATCCTCAACCCATGCCGAGAATGTGCCACGCCTCAAGGTTACGTCCACGAATGTAATCCAACCATGAAGCCCAAGTCTGGTCATTTCGGAGGGTATCCGGGTCTCCAATTACTATTAATCCACGTTTTGCTCTTGTCAAAGCAACGTTTAGACGTCGTTCATCCGAAAGAAATCCTACTGTTCCATCCGAATTTGAACGTACGCAGGAGAAGATGATGACCTCCTTTTCCCTGCCTTGATAACCATCAACGGTGTGAACCTCAACTGAATCATTTCGTTCAGGCAGGGCGTCACGAATTGCTCTAACTTGTCCAGCATAAGGCGTAATTATTCCAATATCCGCCTCTTCCAGATCACCTGCCTGTAGTAGATTTTCAAGTATTTTTGCAACCCAACCAGCCTCTGCAGGATTTTCTTTTGAAGCCCCATCAGGCGATAGTAACTCATCTCCATTAACTGGCAGAAATGCCATTGGAACTTCCCAATCATTCCAAAGTAGCCCTGCAGGATTGGGTCGTTCGGCTGCCATGATACCATCAACTAACCTTCCCTCGTAGAAGGTGCGGTTAGGAAAATCAGAAATCGCAGGATGCATTCTATATTGAGTATCAAGTAACATTGGTTCGATTCCCATAGCAACCAATCTTTCGAATAAAGAGCGCCGCAGGCCACCGTTTTCCGCCCTACGACTGATTACAGTTGGAGGTAGTTGTCGATGGTCTCCAACCAAGACGATTTGCCTCGCACCTCGAACTAGAGGCACAAGGCTAGCGGGCTCTGTTGCCTGAGTCGCCTCATCGAGCAAAACACGACTAAATCTTCGACCATCCAGTAGTTGGTGCCCTACACCGATACAAGTGCAACAGAGGACTTGAGCTCGATCTAAAATATCATCACGCATTTGTCGCTCTATACGTCTAACCTCTTTCCAACCACGATTCAAATCTCGGTGAGCCAAGCCTTTCTCCTTTCCTTTCATCCCTGGAATCCGCCGTGCTAATTTTTCATTCAATTCCAAATGCTCCTCAAGATCACGACGGAGTGGATGCCTTTCCATCTGTGCATCGACAGTAGCTTCTCGCAATGATTCTCTAACCTTGACCGGCTGACCGAGTCTAACCGCACTTACACCCAGACCTAGTAACCCCTCGAGCAGATTGTCTACAGCTACATTTGAGTCAGCGACAGCTAGAATGGTCCCCGCGTTTTGACTTGACCAAGCTTGTAGAATTCGTACTGCGGTGTGGGTTTTTCCTGTTCCAGGAGGCCCTTGGATTAAGGTAAGTCGCTGAGATATTGCGGCTTCGCAGGCCACTTTTTGTGATTCGTTGAGTCCTTCAGGTTTGCTCGCAGGCCTTCGATTTGCTCCACCTAATTCTGGACCCAGATTTGCAGTCCCCACGGGGTCGTGAACTAATCCAAGAAGTAGGTCTCTAAGCGGCGCACCTCCTTCCTCTTCGAAAATAGAATTCAACGCGTCCCGCATTCTATCGAAAGCTACCTTATTCGCGGCTCTATCTATCCTCCAATATCCACTACGAACTCCGCTAGGTAATTCAGGCAAAACAATTCGAATTCTATTCCGTGAACGATCCGACACTATTGCTTCAATTGGCTTCTCTCCAATTGGGTCCCCGCGACTCAACATTACGATATCTCCCTGACGAAATCTGTGTTGGCCCATATCGGCTCGACCGTCTAACTCCAGTTTGACGATTCGCTGCCCGAATAACCATCCATCCGGTCGGGCTCGTAAATCGAATAGAGCCAAACCGTGAGCAGCTAATTTTGCGCGTGACCAATTGCGCAATCTTTCATCGGTCGCGTCCAATTCATCATCCAATTCCCATTGAATTAACGGCAAATATGCCTCATGGTGATCTTGGCTACGAGTAAACCTCGCAGGGAGTGCAGCGTCAGAAGTCACGACACCCCTGAAGGGCGGGCGACACATCAGATTTCGCAAACCATGGGATCTTTTTTTGTTGGAGAGTGAGGTTTCCAAAGGGACGTGAGGGTTATACGCAGAATCCAACCGAACTGACTCGTCATTGGGGGACTTGAGATGGTATTTGACAAGTTCAAAGGTTGGCGAAAGGCAGAAGCGGGTCCAACTGTTCAATGCCCTCTTTGTCAGACTAACAATCCCGAAGAAGCGACAGAATGCTCCCAATGTATGTACCAATTAGGTAAGGCCGCGTTTGAACAAGTCGCATCGGTTGACGAGGAGGAAGCAGGAAGCTTATTCGATGAACTGCTCGCTGATATTGAGGATGATGAAGAGGAGCAAGTAATCGATTGGTCAAAGGGAACCTTCACCATGGACGACGTCACAATAGATGTCGAACAATATGGTGATGATGATGGAATCAAACTCAGCGAGAACCCAACTTTTGCAATGACCGTCGACCATCCTGATCCTGTTGATGAAGAGGAGGAAGACGATTACCAATTGACATCTGCTGACGCTCCTAAATTTGTCACAAAATTCGAGGTTCCTGAAACTGAATTAGAACCGCTTGAAGACGCTCAACCTCAACAAGTAGAATTGGTCCAACCTACTGCTATCGCTCCGGAGAATGATCCGATTGTTTCAGCAGACGATGTACCAGATGACGATGATGAGGTTATGGCTCCGGAACAAGCCACAGAAGTTCAGCAAGAAACCGAGCAAACGGTCGAAGAAGAGGCAAGTCCTGAAGTTGAAGAAGAAGTCGAAGAGACGAATGAGGGAGACAAATTACTCGGTCTCAAGAAAGTAGAATTGGTTGAAATCGCAGCCGACAAAGGGCTAGTGACCAGCGGAACCAAGGCAGAATTAGTTTCTCGAATTCTATCTGGCGAAGCGCCTACTGAAGAAGATGTAGAACCCGAAATCGAGGAAGAAGAAGTCGCTGTACCAGAACCTGAGCCCTCAACTCCGATAGCGGTCCCTTCTTTGCCTGTGGGATTACCAGCCCCTCCTCCAGTATCAGCTAGGCCAGTAGATCCAATGGACGCGGCGTTTGATAGCGATGCTCCGGCACCAGTTGTTCCGGCAATCCCAAAACCACCAAAAATACCTAAAATACCAAAATTACCTCACATCGAAGAAGCAAATTCTGTTGAAGATGAGTCAATGGATAACGGATTTTGGCCCTGGCCTCAACAGGAAGAATGGTCGAATAGGGATGTAGCATTGAAAATCAAAGAGGCTATGGAAGCCGCAAAAAGTCGAAACATGGCACAGAGCACAGTGTTGTTAGACGAAGTAGGACCTCATCTTGGTGATCGAACAAAACTAATCTATCCAGTAGGCGCCTTGTTACAGCGGATAGGTAGAGCAGCGGCGGTGGATAGAATGCTAGAAGTAGCGATGAAAAATTTCCCTGATGACCCCAACGTTCAGACTGCAAAGGCCAAGTTAAGGCCATAATTCACCGCGCCGTAGCCCTCATTCGTTCAATACCCTGAGGCGATAGTATGCAGCGGCGCGCGACGACGACAATTCAAGTCGATGACGGACTAATTATGCGGCCTGCAAATACAACTTACACTAACAACCTACTCGAGGCATTTGAAGAAACTTGGCCGGAGGTAAGCAGGGCTATGCCTTGGATTCTCCCAGAGAAGGAAATTGAGCCGCAATTGGCCGATTTTCTTGATGAAACTGAACGCACTGGAAGAGTCGGTCGAATGCATCATTGGGTTCTCATTCGACCTTGGGATGGGACAGTGCTTGGACTGTTAGGATTCGATAGAGTTACACGTTCAGGAATTGCAGAATGGAATCTCGGCTATTGGGTTAGATCTTCTGAACAAAGGAGAGGTATTGCCAGCCGAGCCATTGAGGCGGCTTTGACCTGGCTCGCTGAATTAGAACCGGTTTCTGTTGAGTTGAAAGTCGACCCGAATAATGCTGCTGGAAAAAGGACGGTAGAGAGAACCGTCCGACGTTGGAATGGGAGTCGCTGTGTGGTGGGAGATTCGGCAATTACGGTTGCCGGAGTACGCACTCTACACGAGTGTCACATAATTGAAATTAGACCTTAATTCGGTCCTCTTAGAGGACCGGTCTCTAACGCGACCCTTCAAATCGGTCGGTATGGTCGCAAGTCTGCCCGAAGGGCAGGTGTTGGCGATGTCAATCAATCACAGACAACGACTTCCCGACATCGACCCAGAGGAAACCGACGAGTGGCTAGAGGCCCTGCGTTCAGTCGTTGATGCTCATGGTGTTAAGCGAGCCCGACTGCTTTTACACGAGTTGATGGCGGAGTCGGAAGACCTAGATGTTGAGATTGCGCAAATCTCCAAAACACCCTATGTCAATACCATATCTTGGGACCAACAACCACCATACCCTGGAGACCTCGATACCGAGAGAGAAATACAAAACTCAATTCTTTGGAATTCTGCAGTTATGGTTTCAGATGCCAACCGCAGACTCGATGGAATCGGTGGACACATCTCGACCTATGCTTCCTCCTCAACACTATACGAAGTAGGATTCAATCATGTATTTCGTGGAAAGGACAGCAACGGTATTGGAGATGCTCTCTACATTCAAGGTCACGGAAGTCCAGGGATTTATGCTAGAGCTTTCCTAGAGGGAAGGCTGACCCGTGAACAATTGTCTAATTTCCGTCAAGAAGCATTTGCCGATGGACTCTCTTCCTATCCGCACCCACGATTGATGGCAAATTTTTGGGAGTATCCAACAGTCTCGATGGGGCTCGGGCCCTTGGGTGCGGTTATGCATGCTCGATTTTGGAAATACCTTCACAATCGAGGCTTGGCTGATACATCAGAATCTACAGTCTTTGCTTTTCTCGGCGATGGTGAGATGGATGAGCCGGAATCAATCGCTGCAATCGCGGTTGCGGGTAGGGAAAAATTGGACAACCTAATCACAATCGTAAATTGTAATCTGCAACGATTGGACGGACCCGTTCGCGGGAACGCCAAGATAGTTCAGGAATTAGAAGGGCTCTATCGAGGAGCCGGCTGGGAGGTATTCAAGGTCCTCTGGGATTCTAATTGGGATCGACTATTTGCTCGAGATCGAGATGGGTTGTTACTCGCTCGTCTTGAAGAAATTACAGATGGTGATTTCCAACGTATGAGCACTCTAGAACCAGCGGAATTCCGAAATGAATTATTCGCTGGTGAGCCGAAATTGGTAGAAATGGGTCAAAACATATCCGACCAAGAAATCGGTCTATTACGAAGGGGCGGTCATGACCCAATCAAGGTCTGGTCGGCTTATCATGCGGCCAAACAGTCAGACAAACCTGCTGTTATCCTAGCTCACACGGTCAAGGGTTGGGGAATCGACTCCTTTGAGGCTAGAAATACCACTCATCAGAAGAAGAAAATGAGCCTTGAAGATCTCAAACAATACAGGGATGACCTAGGAGTCACCGTAGCAGATGAGAACCTCGAAAATGACCCATTTCATGAGTTTGATGAGGATAGCGATACACTCGCATATCTTCACCAAAGAAGGAACGAATTGGGAGGATATCTTCCTAGTCGGCTTTCTCCAACCATCGAAGAGGCCCTCCCTGGTAACGAGACTTACGCGGCTTTCGATGAGGGCACTCCAAAAGGACAAGAAGTTTCGACAACTATGGTATTCGTTCGCCTGTTGAGAAACCTAATGAAATCGGATATCGGAGAGAAAGTAGTCCCGATTATTCCTGATGAAGGCAGAACATTTGGTATGGATCCACTCTTCAGCGAGTTCGGAATCTACTCTTCATTCGGTCAACTTTACACTCCGGTTGACTATAAGATGCTTATGAATTACAAGGAATCGACAAGCGGACAAATTCTCGAGGAGGGCATCTCAGAAGCCAACTCAATTGCATCTTGGATAGCCAGTGCAACATCCTACTCACACGCCGGAACTCCAACTCTACCATTCTACGTATTCTACTCGATGTTTGGATTCCAGCGTGTCAACGACCAGATTTGGGCTGCGGCAGACGCTCGAGCGCGCGGCTTCCTGATGGGTGCAACAGCCGGACGAACAACGCTGAATGGGGAAGGTCTGCAACATCAGGATGGGCACTCTTTGTTACATGCTAGCACCGTACCATCCTGCCGTGCTTGGGATCCTGCATACGCTTACGAGTTGGCAACAATAATCGAAAACGGCATCGATGAAATGTGGGGTAAAAACAAGGACATCTTCCATTACATAATGCTCTACAATCAGAATGAACAACAGCCACCTAAACCCAAGGGAATAGATGCCGACTTAATGCGTGGAGCTTACCTCTTTAGTGAGGCCCCAGATGGAGACGGCCCAGTAATTCGTTTGCTTGGTTCTGGGCCCATACTTTCTCACGTTCGAGAGGCGGCTGAACTGTTGATGGAATATGGAGTAAGGTCAGAAGTCTGGTCAGTACCTTCCTACGGGGAACTGCGAAGGGCAGGACTCGCAGCGGAGAGGGCAACCCGACTTGATCCTCAAAACCCTCAATCAGCATTTGTTTCAGAGTGTTTTGGTGATGATGTAACAACCGTTGCTGCTTCAGATTATATCGCGGCCGTACCAGAGATGATTCAACGCTGGGTTGGAGGACGATTCGTTGTACTTGGGACCGATGGGTACGGTCGTTCAGATACCCGTGAATCACTCCGCAGATTCTTTGAAATCGATACTTCCAGCATTGTTGTTGCCTCCCTATCTGCATTAGAGCAAGAAGGCTCTCTTGACGCTGGAACTACAAACAAGGCGGCGAAAAAATTGGGAATCTCAAGCGAGAGGTACGATAAGACTGAGTGATTTACATGGCTAATCCAATCCGCACCATTTGGGCCATATTCAAGTTCACTGGTAGAATTGGGGTAATTCTTAGTTTCATCAAGCGAATCTTTCGGCGTAAATAGAATTCAAGCCGCTATATCGTCATCGAATCTCTGGAATGGTAAGTTTTCAAAGACCTCCAATTCCCTTGCGTTCAATGCATAATTGTGTGCTAATGCTTCAGCGACTGATACCCAATCAGGAGTAGAACCGTCAATCCAGTCATATCGATGGCCGGGAATTAATCTCCAACCTTGTGGCAATTCTCGAAGAATTCCCCGAGCGAATAAAACAGACCACCACTGTGCAGTTGGATCTGAGCCAGGTAGGTCGACTCTACCTGATGCGGCTGTGAAAAGTAGGTCTCCCGCATGATAGACTCCATGTCCATGGAAAGTGCAGTGCCCTGGGGCATGACCAGGCGAGTGTGTGACACTCAGGGTAATTCCTCCTGCTGACCATTCAACGCTGGAGTTAGGATGATGATTCCACTCATTCGTCAAAGAAACGTTCCCAAAGACAAAACGTCCAAGTAAGGATTTGTGAATAGAATCATGATGTCCCCAGACTTCGACATCTGGAACTAAATCCTTCATTTTCGCATACCCCGCAGTATGATCTCTGTGGGTGTGTGTATAGAGTATGTGAGTAGGCCTCAGGCCCTCAGTTGCAAGCGCTTCAACCCAACGCTCTGAATCAAATGGGTCGGTAATTGCGACGACTCCATTTTCTCGGTCAATCCATGCTGTATTCATATTCATGAAATCACCCATTTGGGTGACCCAAACCTCGATTCCAGCCTCATCAGTGCGGATATCGAACTCGCCATCGGCTAGCATCAATACTCCCGAGAGGCTTCTGAGGCATAGCGATGGCGATTGATTGACGTCAAACTTGCTTTCTCAATCCAATGATTGAAAGAGAGAAGGCCCGACGGCCAAGTATGGCGCGAATGCCTGCTTCACCTAACTTCGCGGCGGGCTACTCGCTCGACATGCTGCTTAGCTTGGGAGTCTGAAAGGACTCCCATCTTGAATGAGGTGAAGAAATGGTATACGATTCGGCGGAAATCGAGACACGCTGGCAGGCTCGCTGGCGTGACGCCCGCGTATTCGATGCAGAAGTAGACGATTCTCGCGAGAAATTCTACTGTCTCGAAATGTTTCCATATCCATCTGGATACATGCACATGGGCCACGTAAGAAATTACTCGATTGGCGATGCCATGGCTCGTTTCCAGCGCTTAATGGGAAAGAATGTCCTCTATCCGATGGGATACGACTCATTCGGAATGCCCGCCGAAAACGCTGCCAAGAAGGAAGGTGGTCATCCTCACAGCGTCACTGAGAGAAATATCGAGATGATTAGAGCCGATCAGGAGAGAATGGGGTATTCATACGACTGGAGGAGAATGTTTGCAACTTCCACACCGGAATATTATCGCTGGAATCAAGAATTATTCCTTCGATTCAACGAGGCGAGTTTGGTAGAAAGGAGATTCGCACCAGTCAATTGGTGCGATGATTGTGATACAGTACTTGCAAATGAGCAAGTCAAGAATAATCGTTGCTGGCGTTGTGGTCTTGAGGTAGTTCAGAAGGATATGGCGCAGTGGTTCTTGCGCATGACAAAGTATGCTGACGAATTATTGGATGAATTAGACCACATTGAATTTCCAGAGAACGTCAAAGCGATGCAAAGGAACTGGATTGGCCGTTCACATGGCGCCCACATAGAATTCCCTGTGGTCGGTGATGTAGAAGGCGCATCCGCTAGCATTGGTGCATTTACAACCCGTCCAGATACAATCTTCGGAGTCACTTTCGTTACTCTATCTCCTGAACATCCCCTTTGTGAGCCACTAGTAAGCGGAACCGAATACGAACAGGCTTGGAGAGATTTAGCAGAGGAGTGCGCTCGAATGACTGAATTTGAGCGAATCAATATGCTGAAAGAAAAGAAAGGAGTCCCTCTTGGTAGACTTGCAACTAATCCAATCACTGGGGAACAAGTACCAATTTATGCTGGTAATTTTGTTGTTGCAAGTTATGGAACCGGTGCTGTGATGGCGGTTCCAGGACATGATCAGCGAGATTACGACTTCGCCAAAAAATACGGACTTGAAATCAAACCTGTTCTATCAAGGAATGAAGGTGGAGAAGGAGTTGAGGAGAATCCAGTATTCGATGGATTAGGATGGATGGTCAACTCAGCCATAGAAGGATTCGATGGTCTATTCGGTAATGATGCAAAGACTGCGGTAATTTCAGCCTTAGAAGAAAAAGGAGCGGGCCACGGTTCCACTGAATATAGGCTGAAGGATTGGTTACTGAGCCGCCAGCGCTTCTGGGGAACTCCAATTCCAATGTTACATTGTGATTCTTGTGGAGTAGTTCCAGTACCCTACGAACAACTACCCGTAGAGTTGCCTTTGGATGTGACTTTTAGTTGGGAAGAGAGTGGCAATCCACTGGCTCGTAGTGAATCCTTCCTTACTACAACTTGTCCGCAGTGCAACGGTCCTGCGCGCAGAGAGACCGATACAATGGATACATTCTATGATTCATCTTGGTACTTTATGAGATTCGTCGATTCATCAAATGATTCAGCCCCATTCAATCGTGAAGCAGTAGATTACTGGATGAATGGAGGTGTTGACTTGTACATTGGCGGTATTGAACACGCCGTCATGCATCTACTCTATGCTCGATTCTTCACAAAGGCTACTCGCGACCTAGGTATGAATGAGGTCAGCGAGCCATTCGGGCGCTTAGTCTGTCAGGGGATGCTAAATGCGCCCGCGCCATTCTGTGTAGATTGTAATACCGAGTATCACATAGATAATTTCGGAGGAGATTGCCCCAATTGTGGACAAGGATTAGGCTCACGTTCCGCCAAGATGAGCAAGAGTCTGGGCAATACTGTGAGTCCCGGAGAAATGGTAGACCGATTTGGTGCTGACACTGTCCGACTGTTCATACTCTTCGGTGCGAACCCAGAGGCAGGAATGGATTGGTCTGATAATGCTGTAATTGCAAATCATAAGCAAGTGTGCTCAATTATTGACGCCTTCAATCACGGAAATTCCCTTTCTCACTCTCCCGGTCCGATGGATTCCTGGTTACTGGCTCGCCTTAGGGTCAATCAGAATCGTTGGCGAGAGTGCATGGAAGCTGTAAGCCTTCGAGAGGGAGTTATGTCAAGTCACTTTGAGATGTTATCTGATTGGCATTGGTATCTACGAAGAGGAGGAGCGGATAGGGACACTGCGCGCCAATATCTTCGCGGATGGGCACCAATGTTGGCGCCAGCAACCCCGCATATCGCTGAAGAATTCTGGTCAGAACTTTCGATGGGCGAAGCATCCGATATGTTGGCAACACATGAGATGAGGTTCTACTCGGGTGAGGAAAATGATGCTACAATTCTTGCTAGAGAATCTTACCTGCGGGGAGTAATTGAATCTGCCCGTAACCTAAGGGGGCTAGCAGAACGCCACTCTGATGCGGAAATTTCTGGAGTTGTAATTCAAACCGCGCCATCTTGGAAGGTTGAGTTATCGCGTGAAGCGGTAAATTTGGCGGGTGAAGATTTTGATTTCAAAGCAAAAGGCCAAGATCTTCTCAAGTCGATGGCGATTTTCAAGAATGAATCATTGAGGGGAGAAATATTCCAAACTTGGATGGCCTTGACTATGGGCTCTAAGAAGAAAAGAGGCCGAATACACACATGGGCCGAAGGTGAGAGAGAATTGATTTTGAGCGGCATTGATGAAAGCGAAGTAATCAATTCTGCTTCGGACTTTATTGCGACTGTTTTGGAAGTCAATTCTGTTGCTGCATATCCGGTTGGCGAAGGTGAAGATATTGGAGGAAAGGCCCGCTTCGCTTTCCCATTGGAGCCCGGTATCGCCTTTGTCTGAGGGTGTTAAAGATGGGGTCTCAGTACACCGTTCTTATCGATGGTTTTTGTCCGGTCTGTACTGGTTGGGCGACTTTCATTAACAAGCGAGATTCGTTAAAACGCTTCTCGATTATCGCCCAAGAGACTACTCAAGGGGGAGAAGTTCTAAGCAATCGTCCCGTAAAGATGAGTAAACTTGACTCAGTGTTTCTAATCGATGAATCTGGGAAATGGTATGCTCAATCTACAGCGGTGATACGCATCCTTCTCGGTCTTGGTTTCCCCTATAATTTTGGGGCAATCATTTGGTTTGTTCCGAGCCCCATACGTAATTTTGCTTACGACCTCTATGCTCGTAATCGAAACAGAAACTCCAGTAATTCATGATTTGAAATTGGGCTTCTTTAGCGCGAGGGTTCATGGACGTCCGACATGTCGCAAGTCTCGTTGAGCGAGAATAAGGAAGGTGGAGGCCGCCGCAGAAGGACTCGGTCTCGAAGGAAGCCGACCAATGGTACCGAATCTAGGCCATGGTCGCAAGGCGATCCCGATGCTGTTGAGCAAGCCTTGGCACGTTTCAATCAGTCACCCCCTCCGATGGGAATGCCTGAATCAATCGATCCACTTCCACAAGAAAGACAATTGAAGTGGAGTACTAATGCAGTTCCAAAAAACATCCAAAGGAAGGTTGGCGACATTGTCTGTAAACCTGGAGAATTTGGCTTCCTTCCTGAAGAAAGAGTCGATGAAATTAGAGGACAAATAGGCCACCTTCCAATAACCATAGAACAAGCTCTTTCGCTTCGCGGTGCCCTGAATCAAGAAAAGAGTGTACATTCACACGGGCGCTTGATGCGAAATGCCAACCAATTACGAAGACGATACGATAACGGTGAGGGGGTACTGACTCTTTCCCAACGATTTGATGCGCCTCCAGTCAATACATTCAGGGCGATATTAAGCGGCCGAGGATGGTCAAAGAATCGAATCAAAGAGACACTGAAAAACCCAGATAGAATGAGTGATCGTGACCAAGAGGAGTTCGCTAAAGCGGAAGAAGCCGATAAGGTCAGTTCAGTCAATCAGTCCGATACTCAGACGGCTGCTGAGGTTTTCGAAGATATTCTGTGTGCACACTTTGATTCCCTAGACATTCGTTTTCGAAGACAGGAGGATTTACTTCGTGAGCAGAAAGAATCTGAAGGCCGAGCGGTAGTTACCCCTGACCTTCTGTTGCTTGATGATGTCAGAATCAATGGAGTTCCTTGTGCCTGGATTGATGCTAAGCACTTCTATGGGGCGGACCTAAGATTCCCTCGAAAGAAGACTCAGAAACAGGTTGACCGATACGTCAAGGAGTATGGCCAAGGAGCGATCGTTTATAGACACGGATTTACTGATTCTTTAGTTCAAAGAGGTGCAATTTTACTCGATGCTAGCCCTCTAGATTTGACTCCTCTTGATGAATTCCACGAAAAGCGAGCTGGCGGTTCACATTCATGATAGTGGCCCGACCTTAGTTAGAGTAACATTCAACCCTTCTACGGTTAATTCCGTCAATAAATTCTCTAGGGAAATTTCCTTTGAAAGATCTCTCGGAACAATGACAATGCTCTCTCCTAACATACACAACAAAACTGACGTCTCTGAATCTAAACCGGCTCTTTGTGAGGCGTTTATTCCTTTATCTACCAATTCAGAACGGGCTGCATCATTACTCAGCCCAGATTGTTTTGAAAATGCCTCTGCAGAGTTGAGGAGTTCGCCCCATCGAGAATTATCCCAGGTCTTATCGGACAGCAGGTCGATTTGTTTTCTGCCTGCCTCTGTAATAGACTGTTTCCAATCATCATTGTCAATATATTCCGATGTGTGTCTTCCGGGGTTTGCCCGCCAAGCCAAAACAACGGGAATCGATTCTGTCCAACCTTCGGAACGACCAGGCCCATTCAATAGATCAGGACCCGAATAGGGAGAGCCTGGACTCAATCTACGCTCTACTCCTCCAGCGGCTAGTGCAGTAACATCTCCGAGCCCTGTTGAATTCTGCCTTTCAACCAAATGAGCGATGGCAAGTGATCTTCGCCAACTCTCCTCATGGGGTAATCCGAGTGCCCTTTGAAATGCAGAGGCGGCGGCAATTGCACCGGCGGCCGACATTCCAAATCCTTGTGAAGATGGTAATTTGTTTCTAATCGCGATTTCCCAACTATAGTCTAAAATCGCCGAAATTTCGTCACTAAGGAGGTCTAAAACCTGCTGGAACATCTTTGAATCGCCATTTCCATCTAGCAGTTTTACTTCAAGAGAATAATCACCTAATTCCCCTCTAGCAATGGCTTCTGCTCCATCATTCAGGCACAACCCAGTGCCCAGACTACCTTGCTTGATGGGGTCCTTGTCAATGTCTTCGACTGTGAACAGTAGTGTTACGTGACCCCCGCAGGTGCCTCTACCCAAGACCACGGTCATACGCCTTCATCTCCGAGGCACTGCAAGAATGCTACGTTGGCATCAGAGAACAGCTTTCAGGTCTTCTCCAAGAGAATTGAATTTCTCTGATAGAGAGGAGGAAGCCATCTCAAGTGCAGTTTGTGGGCTCATTGAACCATCAGTTTCGAAGCTGAAAATGAACTCTCCAGGTACGTCTTCTATTGTGATTGCATCCTTGAATTCGGTCTGTATCTCTGTTCCATCACCAACATGGTGAAGTTCCTTTGCGAGAGTCTCAACCTTCTCAATATCATCAAGGTGGCCATCTTTATCGAAATCCTTTGCAGTGATTGTGAGATTCAAATCCCAGAGCATTTTCGCCTTGGTCTTGTTATTCAAGATTCCAACTTTCCTTGGTACGAAAGTAACACCGCAAACAGGTGACCACTTTGCATGTTGACTTCCACGACCCATTACTGCGGTGGCGTAGAATTCCAACATCTGTCCCTTGTACAACTTAGTAATTGGAATAGTTCTGTAGTGCTCTGGGATCTCAAGACTTTGATCGCCCAAGTAAATCATGTCACCTGCGGTAACGGTCATTCCCTCTTCGGTTCCAAATGCCTTGCAAGTGTATATCATATTGCAAGTAGGGCATCCGCGATCTTCTGGAACCAAATCCTTGCAAGTTGGACAAGTTTCCTCGTAATGAAACATCTTGTGATCGGTTGGAATTGGAATCATTGCAAGGCGCTGAGCCACCATCTCATCTGGTATTGCACCGTTGGTTTCCCAAACGGTGTAGTCGACACCCTCTTTTTCCAACTTTTTCCCACACTGATTGCAACCCGAACCTCCAGATGATTCACGGGCTGCGGCAGCAGGATTGAGATGTCCGCAAGAAAGACACAGGTCAAATGAACCCATTTGGAAGCGAACAGTTTCAATCGCCATCTTTGGAGTTTCTGACATCATAGTTCGGCGAAGGGCGTTTGCAAATGCACGGTCGCCATCTTTAATCAAGAGCTTAGCATTCTCTGCTCCCATGTCTATAACTTCTATTTTCACCATCATAATCACCTCAGACCCTACGGCCTCTTCGGCCGCCCTTTTTCTTCGTCCCGTTGGTTGGGATAGGAGTTACATCTTCGATTCGAGTGATTTGTACACCTGCACGAGTCAATGCACGGATAGCTGCAGTAGCACCAGGTGCACTGTGCGATCGGTTTCCACCTGCTCCTCGATACTTGACGATAACTTGGTCGAATTCTTTCTCGGCTAGCATTTCTGCAATCATTTCAGCCGCTCTTGTTGCGGCAAACTGACCACCTGCATCACTGCCCTTCTTGGTTACCATTCCACCAGATACCTTTGCCAAAGTCTCTGCTCCTGTAAGGTCGGTGGCGGTAATTAGTACGTTGTTGTACGTGCTGAAGATGTGTAAAACAGCCTTGTGACCCATCACTCATCGCCTCCTTCAGGGATTGTTTCCTCTACTGTAGGTGCTTCTTCAGCTTCAGCCTTGATTTGTTGAACAAAATTATCATTATCGGTGGTTGCTCTAATTCCGCCGACTTCTTCCAGTTCCTCTTCATCAGTCTGTCGAGTCATTCGGAGTTGCTCCATCTCAACACGGAATGGATGGTTCTCATCTAGGTAAGGAGATGTTGCACTATATTGCAGACTATCTTCCTCTTGTCGGAGAATCTTGTATCCAGGAACAGTCATTTTCTGGTCGCCGATTGAGATATGTCCGTGAACTATCATATTTCGAGCTGCACGCATAGACGGTGCAAGACCACGGTAGTAGACCACTGATTGTAGCCTTCGAGCAAGCATGTGCTCTACGGTAATCTGCAGAACATCGTCTACGCTCGATCCCTCGGCCAGAAGTCCCTTGCGAACAAGAGAATCGACCAAGTCGGTTTTCTCTTGGGCATAGTGGCCTTCGGAGGAATCAACTCTACCAATGAGTTTCATTGCTTGGTTTCGGTGACGCCTTAGGGCTGACTTCTCTCGCCAAATCTCGCGCATTCCACCGACCTTCTTCAGGCCGAATTGGTCCTTGAGGGCGTGCTCTTCTTCGATTCTAGCCGCCTTCCAAGGGTGGGTTGGAGTCTGTGTCTTAGGTCGTGCAAACTTAGGATGTCCCATACTTCAACACCTCACTTCTTCCTCTGCACACCGAGTGTGCTACCACTGCGACCATTACTGCGAAGACGCTGACCGCGAACCTTGTGACCGGTGCGGTGGCGTATTCCGCGGTATGTCTTGATTGCAGCTAATCTTGCTACATCATCGTCTCGAGTCAATCGGACTTCTGTTCCGATGATGTGCGCGTCTTCGTTAGACTGCAAATCTCGCTGTCTGTTGACGAGCCACCAAGGCACGTTCAACGCATATTCGTCAATTGTTGTTCGAATCCTGTCTTGCTCTTCTTCGGTCAGATGACCTCCGAGTTTACTTCCATCGATTCCTGCCATGCGACAAATCTGACCGGCCGATCGCTGTCCAACTCCGTTAATCGAAGTAAGTCCTTGTGCAATCGGTCGAAGACCATCGATATCAGAGTCTGCAAGCCTCAGGATGTAGGAGAAATCCTCTCCTAGTTCTGCTTCATTCACTTTTGCCATAGTACGGTTCCCCCGTGTTCATCGGTTGCCCGATGGCCCTCATTGGGCATCCCGCCGACCTGCCCTCCATATTTGAAGGAGACGGCCGCCCCTACGGGGCGATAAAATTGCTAATCGACTCACTGCTCCTTACAAACGATGTATAGGGTATGACTTCCACTACCTCTATCCAAATCTAGATCCACCATGAATCCATTTTCTCCTTCAAATTCCTTCATAGCCTTGTGTAATCTACGTTGTAGGGTCGGATGCTCGTCTGGATCTAGACTGCATCTGAGGGTAACCTTCCCAACACCATTACGAGCAGCGGAAGCAGCGGTTTGTTCGATCGTATGAAGTTCGGGAGGCGTTAGTCGGTGTTGGACAATTTCTCCGCTTGCAATAACGAAAGCATCGATTTCATCATCTTCAATCAGTGGATCTGTGCTAATTAGTAGAGGCCTTCTGCCTTCCAACCGAAGCCAAGAATGCCCTGAATTCTCCGGAATCGCCCTATCTAGCCAAGCCTCATGTAGCCCGGATTGAACAAGTGCTGGGTCAACTATTGTCAGGTATGCACCATACGGTGGAGGGGAGCTCATGCTAACCGATTCTGATTCTGCCACCTTACCTTCTATCGATGCCATAATTTTCTTCTTGCCCATTCTGATACATCGAGAGGGTTCTTTGGAGGAAAGAGAACCTATCCAAACCGATAGTCGGTCAATTCTACCTCCACCTTGACTGAGGTATTCCCAAGTTCTTGGGATTCCGGGAAAAGTCGTCTCTATCGTAGCATCAACAAGTGACCGTTGGTCTTCGTTTAGTCTTGGGGATAAATCAAGCAAAATCGCCGGACCACGAGGACCAGTTTCAAGATGACTTGCCCAGGCCTTCAGCAATGGTCCGAGTGCAGGTTGCATCTCATCAATTTCATGTCTCTGAGCATCTCTTGGTCTAGCAGGATCTAGATGTAGCATACCAATAGGAGGATGTGCTCTAGTTCCAGCTTCCCTTAGGCTATTCCAGTATGCAATGATTGCATTCTCTGCATCTGTTCCATCTCCCACCAAGACACGATCCATGCTTCGCTGCAGGTCAGACTCTTCGCCGGTAATGTGCATGTTTGCAGCACATAGTAATCCTATATTCGGGTCCAATTCTATAGCCAATCCAGGCCGCTTCAAGCCAGTGGTCAATGCGATAAGTTGTACACCGCTTCCAGCCGCAGCATCTAGGATCACTCCAGCAGGTAGGTCGGCAGCCTGAATTTGTTCAGCTCTGACTTTAGAAATAGACCAAGGAGTGGACAATCGTCGCATATCTTCGGTCAGGTGGAATTTTGGTTCTCCCTTGCGCGCAGATTTAGCCTCGGCAACCTTTGAAGCCCTCTTTACCAGGTCCGATGTGGGTTTCAGAGCGTAGTGGCTTGGCTCCTCGTTCATGCACTCCGCTCCTTTGTTGAACTCAAGTCCTTTTCCCGTCTAGTAGTTCTCAAATGGTTGCTCTATCCACCTTCAACTCAAATCGCAACCAAGACTCTTGCAGTTCATGACCATCGCTATTCCCGTAAGCAATTGGTGGAGGTAGTAATGTAATGTGTGTAGTCCCAGTATCAATACCAGGTATTAGCCCTCTATCTGCATCGATATCTAGACCGATTGCAGACCATCCAAATCCTTGAATGAAGTTCGAATCATCGCCAGCTGTGACAAGTAAATCCCCTTCGTCAAGAAGTTGTTCTGTATCAGCATCCCAAACCTTGTAATGAACCTCTAAAGTATCTCCATCGGTAGCATGTAAATCTCTAGGATTAGAGCCTTCGAAGATATGTACATCGAGAAGTACCTCCGCTTCTCGAACATTAAGATGTGATACCTGAATCTGTATATCGTGCTCTGTTACTGCACTATTCAACTGAATTTCGACTATTGCAGTTTCATCTACTCCTATTTCATTCACAGTAAGTACTGTGTCACCTTCCGAGGCAAAGACCACATCTCCACCGGTGATTTCGAGAACAAGATCTAGGGTTTGGTTACCTCGATTGTATATCGCAACGCTGGCTCTATCGCCTTCTCCTTGGTGTCCCCAATCACAGCGTAATTCACCAGGATAAAGGAACACATCGTCTTGTTCAGATAGAACATCTGGCCAGTCCCAATCACCTAATCTAGAATCACAGGTGTCGAATAACAAGTCAACTTCCCAGTACCATCGATTGTTATCGTCCTTGAGTAAATCTTGATCCGTTACCGAGAACGCATCCTCATTCTCTTTGACGAATACGTAGACACTGTAACCAACAACCACAGTCGATCCAATTAGTAGGGCGGCGGTGGCCAATGATAGCAAAATTGCGGCCCTTGGAATCGTCATTTCATTGATACCAAGAGGTACTGTAGGGTGCTCGACCTCATCGGGAGTGTCTGAGATCCAACTGCGGGACACGGTATTCGACCACACCCCGTCAGTCATCAAGTTTAGTGCTATGCAACTCAAATAATCGGCGATTCGAAAATCCAATACTAAACGCCGCTTGTCAGTTATTGGCAACAGACTTTTCCAATTTCCAAGTGCTTAGGTCGATAGCGAATTCAATCCTGCAACAACGCTTCTTGATTTCTTTGCCCCAACCAAGTCACTAGAGCCAGTTCGGCTCCAACTACGGTTAACAGAAGGAATAATCCAATTGCATCAATCGATGAAGCAGCACCTAGCATTAGTAGAGATGCTGCAACTCCAAGTATGAGGTCTCCGAATCCCCAGATTCGTAAAATTCGGCGCAAATGAAATATTCCAACAACCCATAGGGTCGTTGATATGGCAAATAATGCGATTGGATAGATGATCCAAATATTCACCATAGCAAGTCCAGCAAACATTAGTATGTGGCAATCAATGGCTGCCATCATAGTCCAATGGCCATTTCTCATTGGTACGGATGCTGCCACAAATCCAAGCATGATAAATCCGCCAGCAAGAACAATCCAATCTAGATATTCGATAATTTGTGGGATGAATGTACCCATGGAAAATAGTGCTAATGGGAGACAAATTATTGACAGTCCTACAGCCTCTACCTGTCGGTGTTTACGTCCAGCATAAATGGCATTAGTCACTGCAAGAATTGCAGCAGGACCCCAAGACATCATCACGTATGCCAAGGCTCGAAGACCTCTTCCTGAACTTCCAAGATGCGAATCTCGGCCTACACTAGACCTTCGAGAATCTATCATCGCATCTATCGCGATTGTGAAGATTAACAATGCCTCAAGTAGCAACCAAGGAATTTGCCACCCAATCAGGTCTCCATCGAATGGATTGACGGTAAACGGGAATGGTAGAGACTCAACAAGAAGCGCTCCTGCAATTCTACCAAGAACTAGGGGTAAAACAAACCAATCAATTGCAATCGGTATCCTATCTAGTAGGTTATCCCTTTGGTACAGAGAAATAATCACAAATTGTAGAATTAGGATTGTCACTACTGCTAAGTCTAGTAGTTCCTTATTGCTCGCTCCAGGCCCCAAATGACCTGAGATTAATGCAACTATTAGTCCAATAATTGAGTATGCTATCGGCATTTCGATTCCCATTACTGTTGGCAAATCAAGGTCGAGTTGTTTGGTTCGTAATCTAGCGATTGCAACCAAAATGGTTGCGAAAATTCCGGCGGTAAGTAGAATGAAAGGAGATGAAGAGAATAACAGGCCCCATACGATTACAGAACCGAGAACTAGGAATAAAACCAAAAGAACAATTGTTGGTCTATGAGATACATCTGTAGTGTACAATTCGGAATCATCTTCCGTTGTGGTTAGATCTCTCCTCTTCTTGCGCTTTTGTTCTAGTTCCACTCTTTTTGGATCATAGGTGTCTAATTGCCCAGTTCCTAGACTCAATTTTTTGACGTTGTCTTGACCGGCGATTGCCAAAAGTTGTTCTCTTTGGGATAAAGTCTTCAGTTCAGCTCTAATTTCTCCTCGAGCAACAAGCCATAATGCGCTCAATGCAAACAAACCGATGCCAGCCATTGTCGAGGTTGCGTTTTCCAATTGTAAAGAAAGTCCGATTGCAATCACCAGCAACCAAAGAGCTGCCGCCGCTGGTTTGAGCAATTTTTCCATCTTCTCCGCACGAGGGAGATAGAATGCCATCACCAAACCGGTGCAAGTAACGGAAGTCAATGACAGGTCGAAATTGGGTATGGAATCAGTAGATTCTAGAATACGGCTAGGTTCTTTGGTGGATATTGCAATAATTAGTGGAAGGGACATTAGAGCCATTCCATTGGTGAATACCGGCTCGTTCTCAGGGTCTCCTCGATAGAGAATTGAGGCAGTAGCAAAAAGCATGAGAATAATCCACATTTCATCTAATCCATGCCTCCAACCAAGTACAGCCGCACTGACCGCAATTATTCCCAAGAGTGCAATTGGTCCACCGAGTCTTTTCCCAGCAAATTCGGCACCTAAGTGGGATAATGATACAACTGAAACCACAGCCAAGAGGGTAATTGCGGTAAAACCACCAGCATGAGCCATGACTACGATGGTGACCATAGGTAACCACAATCCAATCGACCACAATTGCAATGCTCCCGAATCTCGAATAGAGGCTGATACTTCTGTAATTCCAAGAAATCCTGCTGCCAAATTGACTCCGGTCTCCCCTAACTGTAAATTTACAATAAGCATCAGAACTATTGAGATAATGAGATAGGCCGCGAACGGAGTTGTGGCTAGGTCAATGAGATTTCCAGGATCGGTCCAACCGTTTGCTATAATCACGGTTCGGAATGACTCGACCACAAATTCCTGCAACAAGACCCAAGACCATGGGAGTAGTACTGTAGCGCCAGCTAGAGAAGGTGCCTGTCGCATTATTGCGAGAATTGCAGTACCTACGTGGAGCGTGGTTAGAAGCCCCAGGAGAACCAATCCTCCATCCCCTCCATTTGCTTCGGGTTTTGCCGGGATTAGTACAACCAACAATACCAGAATGCCAACCGAACCAACCCATAACACACGATCAGTGACGTGATTTTGGTCCCGTAAAATGACAAATGCGGTCAGAATAGCGGCGAAAATTGTGAATGTCTCATAACGGTCGAAAAATGATACTGCTTCTGTATAATCTCCAAAGATTAGGAACATAGAAAATAACGTGGCTCCAACCAATAGAGGTATGCTTACTCTTAGCCTTTCAACCCCTCTTACAACGAGGTATGAACCTCCAAATGCGCCAGCAAGAAAGGTCACCATTCCTAATGCATATCCGGAATCTTCTCGACTTGATGCAACGGCCATTAATGCTCCAATCATTCCGAGGGAAATCGAAACTCCCCAAAGTCCAGGTTGACCAAGTCCGGCCGCCTTGAATCCCTCCGAGAACCAGTTTTCTTCTCTGGCAAAACGCGCTGCCATAGCGGCGTTAATTCCGGATACGAGCATCAATAATAGGAATAGAATTAGTGGCGTATCAAGAGGTTCAATAACCAAGGAACCAGCAGTAAATCCACCTGTAATTGCATGCATACCAATCCACAGATTCGAAGCCGCCACTCCCAGCGCGGCGAGATTTCCCGAGCCTCTGTGAAGCGCTAGACCATGGAGTAACAAGGTAGCCAATAAAATCATCACCGCGACTCCAACTTCTCCTCCAATTGAGCCAGCAGTAGAGCCAATAGCCAATAGAACGAGAGTCGCCTGTGCTGCGATTGCATCGTGATCATGCCGATAAGCAATGAATACGTTTAGGGCAACGAGCAATAACAATAGAATCGCTAGAACCTCTACAGATATGGGAAGGAAACCACCTAATTCCCACCGATTTAGTTCGATTGCAAGGCCGTAGAGGACCTTCATCGAAATTATGACCCAAGAAACGCCAAGTAAGTGCAAATTCTTGTCAGGAACCCATCGTTCTCCAAAAGCAAATCCTACACCTGCTAGAATTAGCAGTAATACCAATGAAATCATTGGCGGGAACGCCGTTCCCGCAACCACGCTTAGAGCACTAAAGACGAATATCATAGACACCATAAGTGACCAATTTACCCGTCTTTCACCATCCTTTGCCATCGAGGTAACAATATCATCCTCTGGAGCACTAGCCACTGTTCCGTCAGCAGCTATCGCTCCTGCTTGGTCGCCAGATTTTTCTTTGAAGAGGTCGAAGATATCGCCTAGAGCCTCATCCACTTCTTCGATATCTTTTTTTTCGGATTCGAGATGATTTGAGGCCGCAACTTTCTCAGTTTTTTCAACTATACCTAGGTCTCCGATATCTAGGTTTGCTCCGATTTTGAATCGACGTTCGCGAATCACGCGGTCGTCCTTCTCATCGCTCACGCGCTCGCGAGGAACGGCATTCGACGATAATCGCATCCCCGTTGGAGATAGTTGAATTCCGATATATTGCATAAATCATCTCAACGGGTTATCCGTAATGGTTGAAAGGTAAACATCTGAGGCACGATGCATGGAGAGCACCTCGCGCTCGTCCACCACCGCCGCCTCAGCGACCCCTTTGTCGATGCACGGGTTGAATCCTAGGGGCTCAGTACATTGGAACCTGTCCTCGGATGAATTGCATCAAACTGCTGTACAGCGAGGTGAAGCAGAGATGACAGCTCACGGTGTCTTACTCGCAACCACCGGAGAACGCACTGGACGTTCACCAAACGACCGATTCATCGTAGATGAACCAGGATATGCAGACCATGTTTGGTGGGGTAAGGTGAATCGCCCAACTAGTCGCTGGGTTTTTGAGAATCTTCTCAAGAAGGTGCAATCTCACCTAAATTCAGCAGACCAATTATTCGTCAAAGACGCACATTGCGGCGCAGATGCAGATTATGCAATGCCTGTCCGACTAGTTACCGAGAAGGCTTGGCACGCCGGCTTCTTCCACAACATGTTCGTTCGCAGTGACCCTTCTGAATTGAATGACCACGTCCCCGAATACACAATTTTGCACGCTCCTGATTTAATGGCTGACCCTGAAGATGATGGCGTAAATTCCGGGGTCTTCGTAATATTGGCCTTAGACAGAGGTTTGGTAATTATTGGTGGAACACATTATGCCGGGGAAATCAAGAAAGCAATCTTCACCATAATGAATCACATTCTACCTGAAAGAGGAATAATGCCAATGCATTGCTCCGCAAACACAGATGGTGAAGAGTCTGCCCTATTCTTTGGATTATCCGGGACAGGAAAGACGACTCTTTCCGCAGATCCTCACAGAGCATTAGTTGGTGATGACGAACATGGTTGGTCAGATGACGGTGTATTCAATTTTGAAGGAGGGTGCTATGCCAAATTAATCGGTTTGTCTGAGGAAGATGAACCAGAAATCCACGCAACAACCAGAATGCCGGGGACCATTTTGGAGAATGTAATCCTTGATTCCAATGGAATTCCAGATTTTGAGGATGGAACTCTTACTCAGAATACTCGAGCGTCTTATCCTATAGAAGCCATAGAAAATAGAACTGCAGATTCCACTGCAGGTCATCCAAAGAATGTAGTTTTCTTGACCTGTGACGCCTTCGGAGTTTTGCCTCCCTTATCACGATTAACTCCAGATCAAGCCGCTTACCACTTTATGTCAGGTTATACCGCAAAGGTTGCTGGAACAGAAATAGGGGTAACCGAACCTCAAGCAACATTCTCAACCTGTTTTGGTGCGCCGTTTATGCCCCGCCATCCAAGTATTTACGCAGATTTGCTTTCGAAGAAAATCAGCGAACAAAATGCCAACTGCTGGTTGATTAACACTGGTTGGGTAGCAGGCGGATACGGCGAATCTAATCGAATTAAAATTCGCTGGACTCGAGCTCTGTTGAATGCAGCATTACGTGGTGACTTAGAAGACGTAGTATTTGTCAAGGACGAACGATTTGGCTTCTCTGTACCGCTAGAATGTCAAGGTGTACCGAGTGAAATACTCCAACCGAGGGAGACATGGTCTGACAAGCAAAGATATGACAATGTAGCGAATCTTCTCGCCCAGATGTTTAGGGAAAATTTCCAACAGTACGAAGAAGGATGTAGCGAGGAAGTTTTAGCTTCGTCCCCCAAGGTTCTAATTTGAAATCTGTGTTAGAACGGCAAACCAGTTTGGTTATATCTGAAAATGATTCGAATCAATTGTGCCCATCAACCCAGTTGCTATATTGGCAGTATTCTTACTGTCCTCTACAACTGTTGGATGCATCTCCAATTCACAGGAAAATAGTGGTATTGAATTAATGGTAAATTATGAATATACAAATGGTACGATAGTTGAAACATACGTTGATGGAGATTTACAATCTAAATCAAATGTCATCCTTGATTTCGATTTTTCAATAACACGCTCAGAGCATAAGTTAGTTCGTTTTGGAATTGATCCGAATGATGGCCGGAGTCCGATTTTAGCAGAAGCAGAATCATCACAAACGGTCTCGGTCGAATTCTCCGAGCACGGAATATACCAATTAGATGCATTTGCTATCGACCAGTCAGGGTCAAAAGAGAATCTGACGATTACTGTTAGAATCGAACTTAATATCGTATGGAATGAAGATAATACGAATGAGCCTATTTCATTTGAAATTGACTCAATACCGAATAATGGGGGGCCGTATCCTTTGATGATAATTATTGACTCAAATGTGGAAAATCCACACTTAATCGAGAATGTTGGAGGCGGTAGAGAAGTGGAAATCACTTGGCGTCTTTTCGATGAAGCGGAGTACGCCTGCTTGGTTCGTCCAACAACTGTTGACGAAGGTGAAATCGCAAATTGGAAGGTTCATCACAGAATAACAAATGAAATTCACGACCTTAGAATTAGTTATGATAGTGGGCAAGATTTCATAGACATCGATCAATCGATCACAATTCTCTATGAGGAAGTAGAATCTCCACCAAATCTTTGAGAGGTGAATAAAATTGCAGAGGGAATTCAATGCTGGAAGAGATTGCAGTGATTGCTGCTATTTTATTCACAGTCGCTGTCTTGCGTGCCTTTGTGCATCTACGGCAGTTATTGCGGCCATGTGGACGACCTGCCTAACTGAGTCTCCCCGCTGGAGTACGTGAGCAGGCTTGGCTAGACCTTCTAGAATTGGACCAGTCATTTCTGCCCCCGCAATTCTCTGAAGCAATTTGTAGGCAATATTTGCCGACGCAAGGTTAGGGCACACCAAAACATTCGCTGGTCCATCAAATTCCATGAATGGGAACTCATTCTGACGGTCAGGAACAAGAGCAGTATCTGCCTGCATTGGGCCATCAATAACTAGACCGCGATCTAATTCACGAGCCATTGCGATGGCTTCCTCAATTCGGTCAGTACGCAATTCGTTTGAGGTACCAAAATTCGAGAATGAAAGCATAGCAACCTTTGGACTAACTCCAAATCTTCGAGCAACCTTGGCGGTTTGAATAGCAATTTCTGCCAGCGTTCTCGCATCTGGATAAATGTTGATAGTTGCATCTGCAATGAACATCAACTGACCATTCACAGTCATCATGTATAGCCCGACAATTCGATGCGAAGAAGGGTCAGGGCCAATTGTTTGTAGGCATGGTTTTACGATATCTGGATAGTTATGTGCGATTCCTCCAAGATATCCATCAGCGTCTCCACAGTGTACCATCATTGGACCAAAGTAATTCGGTGACTTCAGTTGGTTAATAGCGTCCCTTCGTGTTAGTCCTTTACGTCCACGAAGTTTGTGTAATTCATCTGCATAATCTCCACGCCTGCGAGGGTCGTATCTAACGTCGATAATTTCACAATCAAAAGTGAGCCCAAGCTCTTCCTTTACAGCCTCAATACGCTCAGGATGGCCCAGAAGTATGGGGTCGCATATTCCCTCGACCATACATTGAGCAGCAGCCTTGATGATGGTCGGTTCTTCACCTTCTGAGAAGACAACTTTCTTCCTGTCTTTCCTTGCTTGATTGATTACGTGCCGCATAATTGAACGAGTTAATCCTAACCTCGCCTCAAGATCCTCTCTGTACTTCTGAACGTCGAATTCCTCAGCACTAATTCGCGCCATTCCCTCATCTACAGCTGCTTGCGCCACTGCGCTGGCTTCCCAAATTAAGACACGTGCATCGAACGGTTTTGGAATCAGGTATTCGGGTCCAAATTGCATTTGTTCTCCCGCATATGCTGCGGCTACTTCGTCAGGTACTGGCTCCTTGGCCAAAGCCGCCAGAGCCTTGGTCGCGGCCATTTTCATTCCTTCTGTGATTTCTGTAGCACGCACGTCCAATGCGCCACGGAAGATGTAAGGGAATCCGAGCACGTTGTTAATCTGGTTTGGGAAGTCTGAGCGGCCGGTTGCTATGATTGCATCATCACGGACTGATTGCACATCGGTTGGTAGAATCTCAGGGTCAGGGTTTGCGAGAGCGAAAATCAATGGTCGTTCAGACATAGATTTGACCATCTCTCCCGAGACGAGTCCTCCCTTGGATAGGCCAAGGAATACATCTGCATCGACCATTGCCTCGGCTAATCCGCCGTCTTCAACATCTCTTGCAAAGGCGAGTTTGTATTCGTTTAACTCACCATTATCACCACGTGATTTGGTGAGAATCCCCTTGCTATCGCACATTAGCAAATTATCCGTACTTACCCCTAGACGAAGGTAGTGCTGAGCGCAAGAAATTGCACTAGCACCAGCGCCAGAAATCACTACTTTAACGTCTGAAACATCTTTCTCAACGACTTCCAATCCATTGATTAGGGCAGCACCAGAAATAATTGCGGTGCCATGCTGATCGTCATGCATTACTGGAATATCTAATTCTGCGACTAGCCGTCGTTCGATTTCGAAGCATTCTGGTGCCTTGATATCCTCAAGGTTGATTCCTCCGAAAGTAGGGGCAATCGCCTTTACCGCTTCGACAAATTCGTCAACATCAGTCCTGTCAACTTCGATGTCGAAAACATCAATGTCGGCGAATGCCTTGAACAAGAGGCCCTTTCCTTCCATAACCGGCTTTCCGGCAAGTGCACCAATATCTCCCAAACCAAGAACTGCAGTACCATTACTGACAACTGCAACTAAATTTCCTTTGGATGTGTACTTGTAGGCATCATCTGGGTTCTCAGCAATCTCTTCGCAGGGATATGCAACACCCGGAGAATATGCCAGCGAAAGCTCACGAGCTGTTCCGTGTGGTTTCGTGGGCTCGACACGGATTTTTCCGGCTGGTTCAGCAGCGTGGTATTCCAACGCTTCTTCCCGCAGTCTGTCCTCGACCATGCCAACTCCTCGAGAACCTTCGGGCAATGCCTCCCTCTTTGATGCTATCCTACAGAATTCGAGTGGTTTATCGGCCCTTGGAAATGTGCTTTCCACAATCTCTACTCCCTCATTAGAGGGAGAATCATGTGTAAATCAACAAACCCACCCTTTCTTAATGGGTAGAAGTAGGCCGATTACTCGTAGCCATGTCTAATCCTCGTCAACTGCTGAGTAAGCGCCGGTCCGCCTTGCTCCTTGCAACATTGATGATTTTGTTGCCTTGGTCTGCATATTCTGATGTAAATCAGTTAGAACCAGAGCAAGAAATTCGTGAGTTATCACCGGCTTCATGGGGGGCCTCAGGAAGTAATGACACCGGATGGATTGATTTGGTCGCTACCGGAGCCGATCCGGATAATGGCAGCTATGCATACAGCGACTTATTTCTGCCATTTGCTCCAGGGGCACAAATTTCGAATCTAAGCTTCGAGATAGCAGTAAATGGCTCTGCAGGATACTGGGCAAATGAGCCTCAGATAACACTGATGGACACTCAAACTCCAATCCTCGATTGGAGAGGTTACGGAGACCTCGGTCAGCAGAATGAGATGCAGGACAATCCACCGAGTGTTCTAAACGGTACTCTGAGCACCTATCTGAAGCCCAACTCAATTTCTGATGCCTCATGGGAATTGCCAGCTGGAGTGACACTAACTGATATGGTTATCGAGGCATTAAGGCCGGCTGACCCGATGGTTTCCTATTCTGCAGTCGACATAAATATTCATGATTCTGCGGTAAATCCGAATGATGGCCGACTGTACATATTGTTAGACGACGACCTTCTGCATCTAGACGCTCGTTCTCAAAAACCAATCGTGGATATTGAAATAGGAATCATGGGAAGATCGTTAGCGATAGATAGTGATGCTGGAACTTTACTTATTGGAACAGAAGATGGTTCTGTTCTTTCACGAAGTTTGTTCGATTCCTCAGAAATGCCGAATCTAAGGCAACCAACCGGCTTGCAAAACCCAGGAATCTATTCTATATCCGTCGATGATTACGGAACGGTCTGGGCTGCCGGAAATTGTAGCATTCACTTCAAGCCGATTGGAGAAGAAGTCTGGAGTGATTATGATTACTGTCCGACCACTAACATTGAGACTCCATCTGACATGACGATAATTGGCGACAGCGTTTATTTAGCAACAACAAATGCTGGAGTTCATATTCTAAATTACATCACTTCTTCTTCCTCAGGCAGTGTTTCTGTATCAGTTGATTCTCAAACAGATTGGAGCACTCAGAATTTCCTCTCCTCAGACCAAATCTCCGACCTCGAGGTTGTCGGCAACCATCTCCTGATCGCAACCGCTGATTCAGGTATCAACCGAAGGGACTTAACCGCGCAATCTTGGATAGCAACTTGGTCGACGAATAACTGGCTAGCTTCAAATCAAATTCACGGCCTATCCTTGACACCAGGTTGGCTACATATTCTCGCAGGTAGTACGGTTCATGCTTACGACACCAATTCGTTAATCTTCCAATCTCAGAATCAACTGTCCCAACTTGGTTTGTATGGTAATGGCGCAATGGCCATCTCTTGGCCAGCACATCCATCAAGAGGGCCTATCTCCTCCACCGCCCTGTTTAGTGATGATTCAGGAACTCTTGGAATGCAGATCGCCGAGAATCCCGCTGGCACACTGACTCTAGTTAGTGGGCCTTCTATCGATGGAATGAATGTAGTATCTCGTATTGATGATGGAGAAAGTGGAGAGATTTGGGTTGCAAGTGGCCGAATAATTGACCAATACGATGAAGCCGATCGTGCCTGGAAGATTCCAATCGATATCCGCGATTATGTAAGCAATCCAGGCCAAATCGTTGATATTAAGCAAGACGATAACGACCACGTTTGGATTGGAACAAGTAACGCTGGAGTTTTGAGGTTGGACAATACCGACGGAAGCTACATAGGAACCGTATCTGGATTGAGCTCAACCGACGTCAGTTCCTTGGCTTTTGACGATACAAATGGTTACTTAGTAGTTGGACATAGCCAATCTGGGATATCAATTATTGACACCAATCAGATGACACTTGTGGATACTATCACCACTTCGGATGGCCTAGATTCCGACCTTGTTAGAACGGTCGCAACCAGATTTGGAATAGCATACATAGCCACTCCTGATAAGGGAGTTATGCGAGTTGAATTATCAACTTCCACCATCATCGGCTCTTGGCAATCACTCGGGGCTGATGATTTGGACGCAACACCTGTAGCAGTGGACGGCGATGTGGTATACATAGGATTGTACGAGTTTGGAATTCTTGTTGTGGACAGACTAACCGGTGATATAACCGATCTTTGGAATCAGGATACAAACTCGCTGCCAGATGATGATGTATTATCTCTAGAGATGGATGATTTCGGAGGCCTTTTGGTCGGCTCAGAAGGCTCATTCTCACGGTATGATGGCAGTACCTGGACTACATTGACAACCAGTGGCTCATGGTGGAATCGACCAAATGTATTCTATGACGTAACCAGCGATGGAGACGGGCTCTATGCGGGAACGAATAGAGGAGCATGTAAATGGAATTGGCAATATCAATTCCAAGACTGTGTAAGTTCGGGCGACGGCCTAGAAAGTCGCTTCGTCTACACAATAGAAATGCTAGCGCCTGACAGAGCATACACGGGCGGTAATCAAGGCGCTGGTATCGTAAACATGGATAACTTCAGCGTAATTGAGACCTGGACTGCAGGTGATGATACTCAGCGGGCCCGCACAGTCAAAGTGAATGACATCCTCTACCTTGGATTCGAAAATACAGGAATAGCCCGTTATGACTTAACAAACAATGAATGGCTAACGACTTGGGATGGTGATCAAGGATACATCAATGATGATGATGTAACCGCTCTTGTACCTGGTCTGAATTATGGTACCATTTGGGCCGGTGGTGACTTTGGGCTTACACTAATCGATGTCATCAATGATGTAGTGCTTATCTCATGGGATAGAGGCTCGAATTCAAACGGCCCTACTCTTTCCAATTCAATACCCGCTGACATAGAGATCTATGGGGACATTTTGCATTACTCTACCCAGCGTTCAACCAGTTGGTGGGGCGGTGGTTCCGACAGTATCTTCCGCATCAACCTGACTACTAATACTAGCCTGACAACCATAGAGGTAGACGACCGCACCGGTTGGAATGGAGTGATCAATGGAATTGGAATAGTTGACGATCAATTGTGGATTGGTATTCGACCAACCCAAACATGGAATGATGGTGATGGAACAATTGTTCGATGGAATATGACCTCTGAGGCATGGGAAGATGATTTGTCGACCATTGGCAATGTGTTGCGAGTGAACGCGAGGTTCCTTGGCGAGTGCTTCCCGCTAAACACAAGCTCATGCGAACTATGGGTAGCCTACGGTAACTTCATTCTGAGGAGATTCAATGCAGACACAATGACGTTATTAGACGAATGGACGGACATAGAAGGTCCTATCCGTGGAATGGAAGAATATCAAGGAGAATATCTCTTCGCCAGCATGAATGGTATCCTAAGGTGGGACCCAGTAAACGAAACATGGCTCGATTCATGGACTCCAGGTGATGGTTTACCATCGAATACGGAAGAGGAATTCTATTCGATGAAAGTCATCGGTAACGACCTGTGGGCCGGGAATATGGAATCCTCTGGATGGAACTCAAATGCTCAGATTTTGAGGAAGGATGGAACCACAGGTAGTTGGTCTTCATGGGATTTAGGGACTGGAGACATTCCAGATGGGTATGCTGCAGATATCGGCTTTTGCGATGACATAGTGCATGTCTCTATAGGTGCTCGATTCTGGTGGGGCAATCAAGGCGGCGTAGCCCGATATGACCTAGTAGACCACGATTCAGACTCAATTACAAACGAATGGATTAGTGCCATGACATCTGGTAACTCCGGGCTATCAAATAATGATCCAAGAGCAGTAACTTGTGACGAAGCCAATGACATTCTCTACATTGCATACGACACAGAAGGAGTTGGAATTGATCGCTACAACTACAACACCAACACATACCTTTCAACGCTTACCTCGGCAGATGGAATTAGTGAAGACAGAATTTTCCCTGGTGGATTGTTACATGACAACAACGTTCTGTTGGCTGCACATCAGTACGATAACCAAGGTGGAATATCTCGATTGATAACCTCTGGAACCGCAACCGCAAACGGACAGGTTTTGGATCCGGGAATGGATGGATGTTCGATAGATAGGGCACCTTCATCGACAGGTCAGGTAATCTATGCCGTTGGAAGGTCAGGTCAAACAACCGGCCTGAACAGAGTCGATAGATTGGATAGTTCGGGATTGATTGCAAGCGGCTATGACGAATTGGCTGGACTAACCAGTGGCCGCGTAATGGAAATAATCTCCAATGATACCCATGTATGGATTACCTCAGCATTGGATACCAGTTCATTCTACGGATCTTCTGTCCTTCAGGGTGAACTTCTTACAAATGGTTCAGTAAGGTGGGAGTATGGTTACAATTTCCAACAAGATGTAGTGAATGAAATGACCTTGGATGGAGAGACTCTGTGGGTTTCCACGGCTGGCCGCGGCCTCAAGGCAATCGATTTGAAGCAACGCCGCATAGTGTCCACTCCTCCGGCGCTTCACGCCCAGATGGACGGGATGATAATTGAGAACAACACAATGTATGTTGGACTAATGGGCAATGAAGGCTCAGCGGCGGGATTCCAAACTTTCGATACCGTAGCCCGGCAATGGGGCTATGGAAGTCTAATCGCAGGACTACCAAGTAACCTCGTGCGTGATTTCATGATCTATGGAGACCACATCATGATAGCAACTCATGGTGGTATTGGAATGTACAATACCACCCGTGATGATTGGGATAATCCAATTACCACTATCGATGGATTGCCCTCTCCAATTATTACTCACTTACACTCAATCAATACTACGATTCAGGGTGGAGGTAAGGTTCTGGCTGGTGGTGCCGCTGGAATAACCGTCCTACATGAATCCAATTTATCAGTCCTGAATACACTCGGATTCAATGATGGCTTAATGGGGAATACTGTTAGTGGTATTACCGAAGCAGGACCTGTATCCCGTGTAATACAGAATCCTGATGGAACAAATTCCACAATTTATCACGACGCGGCGATATTCATTTCTCACAATGGACAAGGCCCAACTAGACCAGGGGTAGCAGCTTGGGATTTGGCCACTGATATGGTAAATGGCACCTACAATATCGATATGATTCCAAGCAACGACGTTCGGGCAATTGTTGCAGATGATTGGGGAGTACACGTTGCGACCGACGTTGCTCCTCTGGTACATTGGAATGGTAGCACGATGCAAATGGAGACAGGAGTAAGCAGCAATTCACTTCTCTCTTGGCCTCCATACGAAATGCACAGTGATGGCCAATATCTTGTAGTTATGAGTCCAAGAGGTCTTGATGTTGTAGATGTAAACGGAAGACATGAGGTAGTTAGCAACCGAGTGATAACCGGGCTTCAAGGAGGTCATATCGATTTCAATGGATTTTATGCTGTAGGAAATGATGGTCTTCATGTCTACAAGCCAACTATTAGTTTGCAAGAGACAGCAAGAGAGAACCAACGCCGTGCAGATCCATTGACTTTGCTGTACAGTGGTCGAACATGGGATATCACAAATACAACTCACCCAGGAATGGCAACAGTACTAGTTACCCCTGAAAATCCTATTCAGATTCCTGAAAGCTCCAGCGCTTCAGCACCAGGTAAACTTCCAATGCACGTCGAAACTATGACCATGTTGGCACCCCAAAGAGGTGCATGGGTTTGGGCTCGCTCGACTTCACTAAATTATACTGGAAGCTGGGATTTAGCAGCCAGCAACGGAGGAATACAACAGGCCTTCCAATCGGCAATATCTGCAGTAGGTCCTGGTACATCATCTGCGATTTTACATGTTCAAATGCAGTCTCCTCAAGATGGAGCAATGCAAGTTCGCATTACCTACGATTGGGAACGAATTGAAGTTCCAACAATAATTACCAATTTAGTCGATAGACCGAACGATGGTGGGGGGGTAATCGAGGCCTCTTGGTTACCTGCAGAAGATGCTGCATGGCACGCCTACAGATTGTATGTCTGGGATTCGACTGCTGACCCATTGTGGGAACCAACTGAAGAGGATTTAGGATCATTCTCCACTTATGTTAGGTCAGAGTTCTGGTCTCGCACAAATGCAACCATAACCAGAGCAGACAACGCTGGTGTAACGGAAGAATTGCGAGACGATCGCCAATACCGTGCAGCAGTTGTAATTGAATATGCAGATGGATCATTGGGTGTTCCAATGACATATTCACAAAATATTACTCCAACAGATGAGGTTCCAGCCGCTCCGGCTTGGATGACCGCAAATCCAGCTTCGGGTGGGGCGGCTGGTACCATTTTCCTAGAATGGGCTGCCTGTACTGAACTTGACCCAGATAGAGTTAGAATTTGGGCAGTGCAACAGGAGATTACCAGCGTAGTCGGACTTTCAGACCCATTAGAATTCCATTGGAGTACTGGGAACACAACCGCACTGCAATTGGAAGGTGGAGTTCCGTATTGGTTTGCCGCAGTTTGTGTAGACGAAGCTGGGCAATCATCAATCAATAATGCCACAATAATCGGTCCAGTGGTTACCGCAGGTGGCCTAGATGATGGAATTCCACCGATGCCGATTACTGGAACAACAGCCATCGATGTGCCAAACGACGAAGGCGGCAGAATCAATGTCACTTGGGATGCAAATACTGAGGAGGACTGTACCTATTACGCGGTCTATGCTCTTCCAGCCTCCGGATGGCAACCACCTGCAACAGTAGATGGTTGGCCAGTTGCAGGATATACCGATAATTGTGAAACAACTTCAATCATCATTGATTCACTTGGTACAGGTCGTCTAATCGATGGAACCGTCTACTGGATTGGAGTCGTTGCCTTTGACGACTGGGGTAATGGTGATGTCGACAATGTACTCGTCGTCGATGCTACTCCAGAGGCAGATTTCGACGGCGAAGCAGTACCTCCAGATAGAGTCAGAGGACTCGCTGCGTGGGATCATCCAGATGATGATGGTTCAGCCATTGATATTCGCTGGAATCGTTCTTCAGCCGATGACTTCTCATTCTACACAGTTTGGGTCTCAGAGTTCCCGTTGAACGATGTTACCGAGATTTGGGAATCCTGCAATGAAACTCCGTCTGAATGTGGATTAGTTGTAATTAACCAGCGCCAGTTCGGGGTCAACTTCCAATTAGAATATACCGCGGAAAGTGCGCTCTATGGAAGCTCTTTCGATACTCTACAATTAGCCCCAATCCAATCTATGATACCTCTTTACGTCACTGTAACTGTTCATGATATATCTGGAAATGTGCACCTAAGTGGCTTGTCGGAACATATGGTCATCATTACTCCAATGGATAACCGTGGAGATGTATCTCCGCCCGACCGACTACAAGCTCCGGTACTCAGAGACAGACCAAATGATGCTGGAAATGCGATGTTCGTAGAATTCCCATCAAGTGATGCCTCTGACATCGCAGAATATCGGATTTATGCGGTAATCGATACTCCAGTTCTTTTGCAAAGAATAGATGATCTACAACCCGCAATGGTCGTTGATAGAGAACAGGACCTTCCAGTTTTACTAACCGAGTTCTCAGCCTATGGGGATGACATTGCTACACCATTGGTACCAAACCGACGAATTTATGTTGCAGTGGTAGCAGTTGATTCGTCAGGGAATTCTTGGACGGACAATCTTGCTAGTAATTGGATAGAACTTGCAGACGAACTATCCGCAGACCCGTGTCCTGAGTGTCCAGATGTTAGTGGTATTCGGGCCAGTTGGAATGCTGCAGGTTCTCTGATAGAGGTAACTTGGGATAATGCCGAGAATTCATTGTATGCAAGTTACTACGCCTTTGTCAGCATAGAATCATTTGATGACACCAGAAACGCTTCTTTGGTTAAATCTGGTATCAGAGATACGATATTGATTCTCAATGAATTCAATGGTGAAATGATTGACCGCGAAGAGACATATTGGATTGAGATTGTAACCTATAATGGAGAAGTTCACACATTCTATGCGGACCCAGTAGAAGTTCCACCTTGGGAAGAATCCAGTTTTGGTACTACCCAACCAGGCGATGATGCCGCAGGTGAGTCCTGGGTGGATCGAATACTAGCAGGCGACATGAACATGGTCATCATTGCACTCTCCGTAGCAATGTTCCTAATCGGTGCAATGATGTTCATAAGGCCAAGAGGAGATTCTGCTCCTGAGCCTTGGGAGATGGGCGCATTAGAAGTCGAGTTGGAAGAGCAAATCGAGCGCGAGGCAGCTGGCCTTACCGAAGATGAAGACTTCGGCACAGATGACTTAGAAATTGATGGCGGGCTAGTCGCAAACGCTAGGCGCAACGACAGCGACTCTTCAGTTGAAAGCAATAGCGATTACACCGAGACTATGGCTAGTGCAGGAGTTCAACTCGAAGATGATCTAGGTCCCACACCATATGCAGATAGCGGGGTTATGGACGAATTACTGGGAGATGAGGATGAAGACTTAGATCTTGGCGACCTTGATGACATGGCAGACGACCTGAACTTCGATGACTTGGACGAAGAAGAATCAGAAGACGATGATATTGACACATCTTTCCTAGATGAAATGCTCTGATTGTATCAGCATTGGATTGAAGCCCTATACACCCATCGAAGTCTATGGATGGTGACCCACGCTCGGAGGTATTCACTACCATCGCTTGGGATGGAGGATATCGGCTATTAGCAGCCGACTTACACATCGCTCGCCTTTTTCGGCATGCTGAGATATTAGGATTCAATCTTCCGAACAACTTATCGGAACTTATCTTTGAAGCGCTAAATAAAGCAAATATTCCTGGTGAATCAATCGTTGGAAAAAATCAAGCGCCATATTTGATCAGGCTTGGGGTTAGTCAAAATGGCGACATTAGCTTGATTCCGAGAGTAAATGGAATATGGCCTAATCCAATGAAGGCAATTAGCCTTGAAGCACCTCGATGGGACGATTCAGTCAGAGGTACCAAACACGGCGATTGGCAACCATACTTTGATGCTAGAGAGGTAGCTGAAGAGCATGGAGTGGATGTATCTCTTCTATTCGATGGAGATATTTTGGTTGATGGAGATAGGTGTATGCCGATTTTACTAGATAATGATGGTGTCGCGTACTATCCAAAGCCCTCGGAAGGTGCACTAGACTCCGTCACTCTTGAACAAATCAGAGAAGGTATCGAGAGTGCTGGAGTACCAGTTAGGGAAGCCAGACTCACTCTCAAAATGTTGCTCAGGGCTTCCGAAATGATAGTATTAGGAAGTGGCTTGGGAGTTCAGGCATTAGGTGAAATTGATGGGAGGCAAATCGGTCAACCAAATGGTAAATTGTATCAAGCGGCATACAATGCCTGGATGGCTCGGTTAGAGAATGCATGGATGACACTGGAAGATTTGGAGGGCTGAAATGCGAGTAATTGAACGAGCAGAGGATAACTCGCATGAATCTCCTCTAATTTCCATGTTGCAGGCTAGAAATCGTGAAGGGGATGAATTGCTTCTTCATTCAGGTGGACCTGTAACTGACCTGTCACAAAAGTCAATGCTTCCAGCCTTGGATAGCATACGCTTCCTTTTCTTTGAACCGTATGGTGAAGAAGCACCCGCTGGTTCAGCGCTTAGTGGCGAAATACACCTAGGAAATCCTCCTCCTCTGAACTTAGTTCGTCAACGATTTATAGAAGAGCGATGGCATACTGAGGAGGAGTATAATCCAGCAACATTAGAGGAAGCCCTATCTATCGTTGCTGAGCATGAAATCGAAGTTGAATTACAAGAAAAACACCCTGTGATTCCAGGTGGTTTCGCCGGCTTACTAGGATATGATTTAGGTCGTTGGGCAAATTCTATTCGTTTATCAAATACACCAGAACCGGGTACGCTACTCGGCGTATTGTGGAGATGTGATGCATGGTGGATACACGAACGGGCTAACAATCAATTGCGGTTATTTGCGATTGAGGGGCATCAATGGTTAGAGCAAGAATTACCCAAACTTTCGGAATTGAAAATGCCTGCGAAACTAGAATCAATAGTGCCCGATAGCGAGAGCGATTCTGAACATGCGAGAAAGGTCGAGAAAATCCGCGAATCCATCCGTGGTGGCCATCTCTATCAGGTGAATTATGGCCGCAGATGGCAAGGTGAAATGTCAGGTCAACCGTGGGATACATTCCTTCGAATGACTCATTCTAATCCAGCCCCTTTCTCTTCATGGCTGTGCTTAGCCGATCACGGTTGGGCAGTCGCCTCAGCATCTCCTGAGCGTTTGATGCGTCTTGAATCTGGAATTGTCTCAACCAGACCAATAAAGGGAACGAGAGCGAGAGGAAAGAATGAGAAGGAAGATTCTGCTCTAAGGTCAGAATTAGCATCATCAGAAAAGGAAATGGCCGAGCACCTGATGTTGGTAGATTTGGAACGGCACGATCTTTCTTCTGTTTGTCAAAGCGGCAGCGTACATTGGTCTGATTGCCGCATTGAAGCTTTGGCAAATGTGCAACATTTGGTTTCCGGAGTTGAGGGAAAAATATGCCCAAACAACAGTGCAGGGAAATCTCTAGCGGCCTTATTCCCAGGTGGCTCAATCACCGGTTGTCCAAAGGTTGTGACTATGGCAGCAATCGACCAACTAGAGGGTTCGCCGAGAAGTGCTTGGACAGGATCAATCGGCCATCTTAACCAAAGCGCTGGACAGGCCGATTGGAATATCCTAATTCGAACTATGGAGGCTCGCAGTGGCCCGGAATCATGGTATGCTACGGTTCAGGCAGGTGGAGGGGTTGTCATCGATTCTAATCCTGCTGATGAGGTCGCTGAAGCACGATGGAAGGCGGCTGCAGTAACCGAAGCAACGTGGGGATTCCGAACTGGATTCAGTAGTGAAGAATTACCCAAGAGAGAAGTTGGCATACTTCCTCTCCCCAAAGTCAAAGGAGCACTGGGTAGAATATCTCCCGGACGTCCAAAGAAATCCAATTCGAAAATCGATTATCACGTTCTCTTAGTAGACAACCTCGATTCCTTCACAAACAATATCGCAGAATCGTTACATCGACTTGGAGCAAAGGTGACGATTGTTGAGGGTAGACCAGTTGAAAAAATCGATACAAGCACCCAAGTCGAAATCTGGCTAGAAACTCACCGTCCTACACATATCATCCTCGGACCAGGTCCTTCTCGCCCAGAAGTTTCTCCTCTAAGCATGGAAATAGCCCACAGAGCCTTGCAAAATAGATTGAAAATATTGGATACCCCTATTCCATTACTTGGTTGGTGTTTGGGTCACCAAGCGATTGGTCTCGCAGCTGGATGGGATCTAATTGAATCACCTCTGGGCGCAGTTCACGGGGTGCCATCAAGAATCACTCATGACGGCTCAGGTCTATTCGAAAATGCCTCAGAGGAGGTTGTGATGATGCGCTACAATAGCCTGGTACTGAAGGCGACCAACGAGGACATCATTGCAAACTCATGGGATGAATCTGGAAGTTTGATTATGGGGTTAAGCCATCCTTCTCTTCCGATAGAGGGTGTTCAATTCCATCCTGAATCAGTCGGCAGTCCAGATGGACTAGCCTTGCTTAGATCATTCCTTAGTTTCTCAAACAAAGTTACCAAGTTTGCTCCTAACAAACAGGTTAGACGACCGTAGCGTTGAAGGAGCGATGTTCGCTGGCAAGGTTGACGTCTATGCCAGTCTGTCGCATGTGCACCCAAAACTACCCGAACTCTCAGTTCGTTAGTGGTAATGGCCCCCGCTACCAGGTTTGCGTTCGTTGCGCTACCGAGAACGATATGCTGGCTGAGGGCGAAGAAACAGCCCTATACTCAGACGAGTTAGTTCGAGCGCGTACAGCACTTTTCGCTCGTCGTTTCAGGCCCTGGGGTTTTCTTCTTGCGGGATGGCTCTTATTCTTCTCATTTGGAACGGGAATCGAATTGTGGTCTAATTTACTTTTAGGCACTCTAATTATCGGGACTTTAGCGACTCCTCTACTCCACTTCATGGGTTCAACAAAATTCCGAGCGGAACTAGCGGCACTGACTCCTTGAAGGAAAATTATCCTAAAATAGCCCGAATCAGGCTCGGGAACCCTTGATATAGCCACGCAATGGCTGAGGAATTAGAGGGAACGGTGGGTTCCCTATGAAAGCCCGTGAGATTGGATGCGTAAAAGAGGAGGAGCAAACGAAGTTACACAGCAAATCCACAAAAACCGCAAATGGAGCGCAGTGCTACGTTTAGAGCGGTTGTGGAAGGCATACCTAGTTGGCTCCAAAATAGCATCCGTCACTCCCGGAGGAATTAGTTTCGCGCCAAAGCGAGCGCGAGCATTCAACGGAAAGAGAGAACGGCGGGTTCTCTGAACTGATTTTTGGAAGTGAAAAGAAAATGCAGAAAACAAAGAATACGAGCATGATGATTGCGCTGCTCCTTGTTTTGATGGCCGGTTCCGTTGGCGTTTCAGCCGATGGTTCTGACCCACTCGACCCCTCCGACGGAGGAGCCGACTGGGACGGAGACGGTCTGACAAACGCAGAGGAGACAGCTGAAGGCACGGACCCCACCAACCCCGACACCGATAATGACGGTCTACCGGACGGTTGGGAGGTTGCATACGGACTAAATCCGAACTCGGCTAGTGACGCTAACGCGGACCCAGACGGTGACGGATTGACGAACTCTCAGGAGTACGCGTCCGGTACCAACCCCAACTCGGCAGACACCGATGGTGATGGGCAAGATGACGCCAACGATCCGTTCCCGAACGACCCTAACAACGGGTCGATGTCGGATTCGGATGGCGACGGTATCCCAGATGCGTACGATCCGGATTACGGTGACAACGGAGAGGGTACTGGAGACGGCGGAACTGATGGCGGTGGAGATTCCGACCAAGATGGACAGGGACAAGGTCAAGGACAAGGTCAAGGACAGGGTCAAGGACAAGGTCAAGGCCAAGGTCAAGGCCAAGGTCAAGGACAGGGTCAAGGCCAAGGTCAAGGCCAAGGTCAAGGCCAAGGTCAAGGCCAAGGTCAAGGCCAAGGTCAGGGCCAAGGTCAGGGCCAAGGTCAAGGCCAAGGTCAAGGCCAAGGTCAGGGCCAAGGTCAAGGACAGGGTCAAGGTCAAAGCGGCCAAGGTCAAGGTCAAAGCGGCCAAGGCCAAGGCCAAGGTGGCCAACAGGGCCAAGGTCAGAACCAAGGTTCCCAATCCGGTCAAGACGGTCAGCAGGGCAGCGGTCAGCAAGGTGGAGAACAATCCAACCAGCAAGACAACGGCCAAGGCCAGCAGCAAGGTGGTGAACAGAGTGGACAACAGGGAGACCAGGAGTCCCAGAACCAGAATGGTAACAACCAGAATGGTCAGAACCAAGCGCAGCAAGGCCAGACCCAAGACAACAGTCAGGGTCAACAGGGCCAGCAGTCCGACCAGCAGCAAAGTCAGCAGCTCGACAACCAAGACCAGAACGGCGAGAACGACAACGATGGCGATGGTATTCCAGACGATTTGGATTTTGATGACGACAATGACGGAATCCCCGATAATGTGGATGAATTCCCAGAGGATCACGACAACGACGGCATCAATGACGCTGAGGATGATGACGACGACGGCGACGGAATAGACGACCGCGAGGAAGTCAATGACGGAGACCCTAACTCGGATATCTACGATCACGACAATGATGGAGTACGCGATAACATCGATTTCGACATCGACAACGACGGCATCGACAACTGGAACGACGTTGGACCAAACGGAGAAGATTACCGTAGGGACCACGACAACGACGGACTAGATGACGGAGTTGACCCAGACGACGATAACGACGACATCCTTGATGTCGACGAAATCGACGGTGCAATCGGTCTCTGGAGATACGACCACGATAACGATGGTCTAACCGACAGAGTAGATACAGATGACGACAACGACGGACTTTCCGACTGGTTCGAGCAGAACGATGGCAACCCATTGACTGGTCAATTCGACCACGACAATGACGGTATTGAAGACCATCTTGATGACGACGATGACGCCGATGGAATCCTCGACGAGGATGAAAGCGACGGCAGCCTACTGTGATACAGTAACGTTGGTCGATTACTGCTCAGGCCCGCGGTCCGTTGATTCGCGGTGACAGGTTCCTCGGGGGCGCTTCAGTCCCCGAGTGAACCGCCCCTTTTTCCAACCTCAGAAGTCGAATAGGGTCGGCTGACTATCGGATTTGAGATGATTAGCAGAAGCCAACCTATCCAAAGCCCTCTGTAGCCTTCCATCAGAGAACCCACACTCTCCTTGCAGGAAGTCTCGTAAATCCTTCTCGACCGCTCGCGAAGCTTTTGGTATTGGATCTGGGTGCACGGGATGTTTTAGGAATAAACCGCGTATTGTTTCGATATTTTCTGGCATCTCAAATTCCTTTACTTCAGAAACTGCTTCCATGGTACCGTGCTCCTTGATTAGTTTCAAACCGGTTTTTGGGCCGATTCCCTTGATTCCAGGATGGAAATCAGTTCCAATCATTATCGCAAGGTCCACCAATTGTTCTCTAGTAATCTCGTGAGTGTCCAGTAACTCTTGCAAAACTACTTTCTCAGCGGTCAACAATCGACCAAATTTTTTGCGTCCATGGCTAGTTAGATTTCGAATCATCACCGGCGAGCCGTATAGTAGAGTGTCCCAATCTTGGCTTGCCACTGCTGCAACCTCTCCGTTCGCGCATCGGACAGCACCAGCACCTTCTGCTTCCATTGGTGCTTCTATCCAAACTAAACCAAGGCAATCGAATAGTCGCTTGGTTTCAGCAACCATGTCTCGTGTGTATTCTGCAGTTTGTGGTCCGAGTTTCTTTGCAAGAGCCATATCTCCATTCTCAACTGCTGCTTCCCACTTCTCTACTGCCTCAACCTTGCGCTCCTTTCTTCCAGCTAAGGTTTCCATCTTCAGTTCATGCGGGCGGCCATCGAAGATGAACACAGGTTCGATACCATTCTCAAGCATCCAAGTTGCTCGGTCAAGAAATCCCATCAAATGAGCAACAGGCCTTCCATCGAAAGATAGTGGCTTTCCATCCTGACCCACTAGACTGGTGATGAATTGGTAGGCATTAAGGAAGACATCGACGGCTATACGTTGACCTGACATCTCGTTCAGTTCGAGTGGATGTGCGGTGGCTAAGTCTCTCAAATTACAGCCCAGATTCACTCCCCCCTGCCGATGCTTAGCCTATCCTACCCGTCGAGGCATTTAGGGTTGAAGTCGGGGGCGAGGAGGTAGGAGGAAGCAGGTTGAGTGGGCTTATGCTGATTGGAAGTGGCTGGCATCCAGCATTATTCCGTTCAGAGGCAGAAGCATTAGTAGGTCCAGTTGGTGTTGTTCACCCCAGAATCGTAGTAACCACCTCCACAGATGAGATAGGGCTCAATCGACTAAGTAGGTCGGCATTAGTCGACGAAGTACTGTGCAATGCTGAGTATAGTGAAGTTGTAGAACCAGAGAATATTATCCGACAAATAGTAGATTGGGCGAAAGAGAATCTTCCAGAAGGTAGTTTTGCAGTCCGAGTCAATGTAATCGGTTCGTCCTTGGCAGGTTTTTCCCGTTCCGAAATTGCACAGAATGTAGGAGCTGGAGTCTTTGGAGAATCACATCCGGTAGATTTGGAGAATCCCGACAATGAAATCGTAGTTTTCCTAGCGGGCCCAGAGGATCCACCAAATCATCCCGACCCACTATACCTCTCTCCGCCGATGATTATCTGGGGATTGAAACAGGAAAATTGGGAGCGGTCAGGTTGGGGAGGCCGTTCGCCTACCGATCGCCCATTCTTCCAACCGGTCTCCTTAGAACCTAGATTGGCTAGACTGATGATATCACTTGGCCATCGCTCAGAGTCAGAGCCGACAACTGTGATAGATCCATTCTGTGGAACGGGTGGAATCGCAATAGAAGCAATGTTAGCTGGACTGAATGTACTTGCAAGCGACCTCGATCCAAGGATGGTGAAAGGCACAGAAGAGAATTTGCAATGGGTGTCCGAAGAACTCTGTAGCGGGTATTCGGCAACATGGGACGTGCAAGAATCTGGTGTAGGTTTAACTCCAGATGTATGGGGTAAAATTAGTGGGGCGATTTTTGCTTTTGACCCTCCATATGGACGGAATGCATGGAAATCAGATGACGGATACCAACTATTCCTGAAGGCCTGTTCAGCTGCTAGAACCATTGACCATTCAGGCACTCTATGCACTCTTCTTCCTACAGACCCTGCGATTTTGAAAGATAAATCAGATGAACCCATTGACTATTTGGTGATGGGTAAACCTTGGTCAAAGGTAGCTGACGAAATGCTTGACCGTGGCTGGAAAGTTGTATTGATGGCTCCGGTCAAAGTTCACCGCTCATTGGCTCGTCTACTCGTCGTCGCCCACCCGTCGCATTGAAGAAAGGCTGACGCTCGCCTCAGAGCACGGGCGATTGGTGTAGTCTGGATATCATCTGGCGCTTCGGACGCTAGGACATGGGTTCGAATCCTGTATCGCCCACCACAAACATACCATTGATGGAGTGGAATTCGGATTATTCCATCAAACACTCATTCATATTTACAAGCACACTCAGAATCATATGGAAAAAAGAACGCTTCTAGCATCATTTGCATTCGTATTCCTGTTCGGTGCAATGATTGGGAGTGCTTCAATAGGGACAAAATTTGTCGCATTTGCATCCAACGAGGAGACAAAATTCTCCATATCGGTTGATTCTGCTTCAGGTACGAATTACTATACCTTAGTTGAAGTAGACGAAGGTGATAACAACGAGGAGAAACAAATTACATACATCAATCATAATTTCACATTTTCAAGCCTAAATGGCAAATCCGTAACTTGGGATTTCGGAGATGGATACCTAGCTTTAGGAGAAATTGTGTCACATGAATATCAATTCCCCGGTGTGTACATGGTTACTGCGACTTCGATTGCGTCTGACAAGATTCAGACTCAAGTTATCACAATTACAGTCGATTTAACTGGAGTTGCCGAAGTTGATAACATGGAATGTGAATGCGCTCCAACCGCCAAAGACACAGTCATTGACCTAATCCCACCAAGTGGGAATTCAAATATTCAAGGATATCTTGTGGTGGAACATGATGGGAGCAGCGAATCATGCTCGCTGAGGAATCCACTCCAAGAATGTCATCTAAGAGTAATAGTCCAGAGGACTGAGGAAGGAAATGTCGTATCTGAGGAAATCATTTTTGACGATACTTTCAGAAGCAATGAACAGATAGTTGATTTCAACATAGACCAACTAATTATACAGCCCGGACAAGGAATCCAAATCCGTTTAGAGACTGATCAACTGAGGGACTGGCATAAACCAAACGTTGAATGGGACATATCTATTATCTGATAATCAACCAAGATAACTGACAATCTGAACTGTAATCATGATGGCTGCCACTACGAGGAACATTGGTCGCAATAATGCGTAACCATACTTCAGAACATAACCAGGTGCAAGATAACCTCCAATCATGTTCGCTAAAGCAAAAGGAATAGCAACTTCGTAATTTACTGATGCCGCTATTGCGAATATTGCATACGATCCGATATTCCCTCCGAAATTTAGAATTCGGGCTGTTGCAGCGGCCCTGTCCATGCCAAATCCAGCGCCTTTGATGTATCCGGCCATCAGCATACTTCCAGTCCCAGGCCCAAGAAATCCTTCGTAGAATCCTATTCCAGTTCCCATACCAACAGTTACTGGAATCACTCTTTCTTCCTTGAGATCTTCTTCCTTGCCAAATTTAGGATTGAATAATACATAGAAGAATAATGCAATCAGTACAACGATTACAATCGGCAATAATACATCTGGTTCTACCAGTAATACAGCGTATGTTCCAATCATTGAAAAAATAATCATCACAACCCATCCAATAAAAGCGGCTTTTCTTGGCACAATATCGCTTTCTAGATATTTTACACTCGCAACAGCAGCGGCAGCAGTTGATGCGAATTTGTTTGTTCCAAGTGCAACATGTGGAGGTAGACCGGCCCACAAAACTGCAGGTAATCGAAGTAAGCCCCCTCCGCCAACAGCACTATCTACAAATCCGGCGAATACTCCAACTAACATCAATAGAAGGAATACCTCGTTGTCCACGAAGCTGTCCGATGCAAGCGGACTATGAGATTTGCACTAGTCAAAACTCGGTTCTTTTGTAGCTCGTCGATTCTTTATCCAACGGAATAAAACCCTTGAGAATATCATCGAGAAGATAAGGAAAACTAGTGAATACCACCAAGGATTATTCTCACTTGTAGCGATGAAATAGGTCACAATTAGAATACCTATTCCGTAGAATGCCCTAAAAATCGAGTAGGCAATGAATGACTTGACCAGTGGATTTGCAAGAAAGCGTTGCAGCCAATTTTGCTCTGGTGATTGGCTAATCCTCTCGCCTCCAATGACTAATTCTATCTCCACCCACGTCAATTTCTCTAATTTTCATCAATCCCGCGGATCTCAAATCATTCTCGGAAAATATGGTCCCATTACCACTTAATTCGACAGGTGATTGGCAAAGGTGAGCCTTGTCGACAAGACCCTCTGCTAGGAATCTACTCCAAGTGTTTGGTCCCCCTTCTACCAACAATGATTGAATTCCTCTATCGCCAAGATAATCTAGAATTCTAGCGATGGTAATTTCTCCATCACTAGCCGAAAGAATCGCACGTTCAACGTGTTCTGCATCTGAATTCGGTAATTCAAAAGGCTCGGCATGAATTAACAGGGTTGGTGCTTTACCATCATTAAGTAATTTACAGTCTGTAGGGATTCTACCACTTGGGTCTATGACAACTCGTGTTGGCGCATTTCGTGGACCTATGTCTGGTCCCCGCACTGTCAAAGAGGGGTCATCGCGGGCAACGGTATCAACACCAACTAGAATCGCCATAGAATCTCCACGAAGTGCATGAACAATCTCCAATGATTCTGGGGATGAAAATCGCTGTGCTGGCTCATTAGGGTCGCAATCAACTCGACCATTTGCATCGATTGCAGCCTTCAATAAGACCTCTGGACGCATATTTTGACACCAATGCATGAATTCACTCATCTGTTCACCGCATTCTTCTGCTAGAAGTCCAGATTCTACCTTTACATTCGAATTTACCAGTGCTGAAGCACCATCTCCACGCACTGTTGGGTTCGGATCATCCGCCCCGATTACAACCCTCTTTACTCCCGCCCAAAGTAGTGCTTCTGTACATGGAGGAGTCCTTCCAAAGTGATTACATGGCTCTAATGTAACATAAGCTGTAGAGCCTTGAGTGGCTACTCCTTTCGCTTCCGCATCTGCAATTGCCATCTGTTCTGCATGTAGGCCGCCTATGTGGTCATGCCAACCCTCGGCGATGATTTTTCCATCCTTGACTAGGACGCAACCAACTAACGGATTCGGCATTACGCGATGCCTTCCACGTTCAGCGATTTCAATCGCTCGTCGCATGAATTGTGCCTCATCGTCCATGCAACTCAGACCTCCCGAATAACCCATTACACTTGACTTCTACATTCGCGAGGATTCAAGTTCAGTTCTGGCCCTCAGGCAACTATGCCTAGGATAGCCTGCATCCTCAATCCAAAGGCCAGAGACGGAATATCATCGAAAAGTTGGCCTGAATTTGAAACTGCACTAACCACTGCAGGTTTTGAAATCGACATTCACGAAACACAGCGGGTTGGCCATGCAATGGAGATAGCTTACGAACTACTATCTGACGACCACGATATGATTGTCGCAGTAGGAGGAGATGGTACTGTTCACGAGGTGGCCTCTGGATTACGAGGTAGTAAAAAAACGATGGGTATCTTGCCTATTGGAAGCGGTAATGATTTCGCCCGCGCCCTAGGAATTCCACTTTTCGACGTTCAAGGCGCGGTAGATTTGCTAGCAAATGGAACCGATCATTCGGTTGGAGCGGTTCGGGCCGAGGGCCCAGCAGCAGATGACCTACCACAGTACAAGGTGCCACCACCTCATCCATGTAATGGAGAAGCGAATCGAGAAGGAAATCTAGTTCGTTGGTCATTCTTGGAGGTCGATGGTGGAGTTACTAGCTCTGTCAATCGAATGAAAATTGCAGGCAAGTATAGTTGGATTCGCGGCCAAGCCAAGTATACCGCACTAGGTATTCGTGCGATTCTAGGTTGGAAAACTCAACCAGCATGGATGCGAGTCAATGGCGGTGAAACCCAAACCGTTCCACTTCAGGGATTGTTTGTCCTTAGCCAGTGTGAAACCTTTGGTGGCGGGTTCAAAGTAACCCCAGGAGCTCATCCAAAGAGAGATCACGCTTCATTAATTATTGGCCTAGGATTATCAAAACTGCAAATGTTAGCAGTCATGGGCCCCCTTGAAAAGGGTAAGCACGTCGGAAAATGGGGGAAGATTACCATGGAAGATTGCACATCTTTCGAAATAGGTGCAGTAGATTCCGATGGTAATCCTAGCGATACCCTGCCTCACAGCCCTCCTCTATTCATCAATGTCGACGGCGAGGCTTGTTTGACTACACCTTGCAGTCTTCAGTTCCACAGTGATCAACTAATTGTTCGTGGAGCATCAACAATACCCAATGAATGATTGTGGCGCAGACGGAGAGATTTGAACTCCCGAGTCCAAGGGACACCGGATTTCAAATCCGGCGCAATACCAGGCTATGCGACGTCTGCAGTGGCCACCCGTAGCGGCTCCTTTTGATGAATCTATGTGGTGGCCAAAGACCAATCAAAGACCATAAGTTCCGGGTCTACACCAATCTGGTAAACCAGATGCGGCATCAGGGTGAGTAAGTCCTACGAATAACACCATGATAATGATGAAGAAGGCTGGGAACAACGCTGTCATAGTCAGTATCTTTGAGTCAGCATCACCGTAGAGGTGCATGAAAATGGCTGCAATCATGATGAATTTTGGAATTGCAATTATTGTCAAAATCCAAAGCGTCACAACTTTCTCTGTGGTGCCACGTTCTTCGGCAAATTGAGTCAGATCTAATCCAACAGCAGCCACTTCGATTAGTGTTAGAATCATTAATCCGTAGAAATTCATCCAGTAAGGGTCTTGTCCAAATATCTTGTAATGTGCCATATCTAATCACCTCAATAAAGATAGAAGAATGGGAATACTAGTACCCAAATCAAATCCACAAAGTGCCAGTAAAGACCGAAGTACTCAATCGATACCGCATTCTTTGGAGTGTAACCGCCAAGCCATGCCTTGTAGGTCATGTAAGTCAAGCCAATGATTCCACCAGCAACGTGAGCACCGTGAGTTCCGGTAGTCACGTAGAATAGAGATGCTGAGACCTGTATGTCTGCTACCATGTGTGCTCCTGTTGCTTCATCAACGTAGGAGTGATGTTGGTAGTGGTCGGCATTAATTGTGTAGCCTTCATCTACTAGGGAGATGATGTCATGTTCGTGTAGTCCAATTATACTAATTTCTGGAACGTAGAATCCGATAAACCATTCAACCATTTTCAGAGTAAGGAACAGAACTGCTAGGAACCATGTTGCTCCTAAGTATCTGTAGACCTTCTTTCTTCGAGCTTCATCATCTAGGTCAGGCATCTTCGCATAACGAAGTGCTTGAACAATTGTGAATGACGATATAATCAGTGCGAAGGTGTTGATTGCACCAGGTGCGATGTGCCACCAACTGGATGCGATAAGATGGCTAGCTGGCTCGAAGCATGTAACAACGACACCTTCCTGCCATCCGGTTGGGTTAGTTACCGGGTCGAACATTCCTCTTTCGAATACGGTACCACAGTTTTCGATTCCCAGTCTGTACCTCATGTAGGTGCTGAACAAAGATGTGAAGACCATCATTTCGGACATTAGGAATACCCAAACACCAACTTTCCTAATCTGAATACCACGGAATGGAGTTCCTGTTGCTCGAGGTTCGTAATTCCCGTCGAAGGATAGATCTTGTCTCCACCATATGAACAATGAGAATCCAACAACCATTAATCCAACTAGAATCATCGGGATATTTCCGGGGTTATAGGTCCCGTAGGACCATGCCTCCGCCATTGCAAAGAGGAAGATTGCAATTCCCATACTCATGAATAATGGCGAGAATGAATTGTGTGGAGCACCGTGGCCCCAATCGTGTGGACCCCATGGTTGAGGTGCATGATGGTCATCGTGGTAATCGCCGCTCAATGACTCACCTCCTCATGATCTTCGGGGACCATCAATCGATTGAACCACTGCCCTAACCTTCCTGGCTCATGTGCAATGTGCTCGTTGGCATCCTTGAGTACTGGAGGATTGTGCCAATCGAAGGAAGGAGTCGGTGGTGGTGATGATGTCATCCACTCGAATGACCATCCACCCCATGGGTCGGCAGGAGCCTTTTCCCCCCTGACTAGACTAATCAACATGTTAGCAACCATGATGAAGTTAGAGAAGAAGAATAGGAATGCACTGACCGATATGAATAGATTCCACTCAGCAGCCCATTCGGGTAGATTTGTGAAATCGTCTGTTGTGATGAAGTAGGTGTGGTGCCTTCTTGCCATTCCAACAACACCTAGCTTGTGCATAGGCCAGAAGATTCCGTTGTAGGTGATGAATGCGGTTAGGAAGTGCAGAGTCCCTAATCTCTCGTCTAGCATTCGTCCGGTCATCTTTGGATACCAGTAGTATATTGCTGAGAAGAATCCGAAGACTGTACCTCCTACCAGAACATAGTGGAAGTGAGCTACAACGAAGTAAGTCTCGTGGAGGTGAGTATCCATGGCGATGGATGGGAAGAACATACCGGAAATTCCACCAAGCGTGAAGGTAACCAAGAATCCTAGCGCCCACAAAGTGTGCGTGCGATAGACAAGCGAACCTCCGTGCATAGTTTTCAGCCAATTGAAGATCTTGATACCAGTAGGAACCGCGACTAACATAGTTGTCAGCATTGTTACGAATCGTAGCGAAGGTGACATTCCGGAAGTAAACATGTGGTGTCCGTATACGATGAAAGCCACGATTCCGATTCCAGCCATTGCGTAAACCATGGAGCGGTATCCAAAGATAGAACGCCTCGCGGACGTGGCAAGTACTTCGGAAATAACACCGAATGCAGGCACAATAACCACGTACACCTCAGGATGTCCGAAGTACCAGAACAAGTGACTCCAGAGTAATGGGTCACCTCCAGCAGATATGTCATAGAATGCAGTGGAGATTGTTCTGTCAAGGTAGACTTGAATCAGCCCTACACCGAATGCTGGAATTGAAAGGAATAGCATTAGGTTGGCAACCAAAATACTCCATGTGAACAATGGCATCTGCATCCATCCCATTCCTTCCGCACGCATTACTGCCATTGTGGTAAGGAAGTTAATTCCGGTTAAGGTAGATGATGCTACCAGCATTATCTGTCCAGCAACCCACATTGTCACACCAGTATGTGCGCCTTCTGTTACGATGTAGGGAGCATATCCTGTCCATCCGGTATCTGCTCCTTCTCCAGTGAATACACCGGTGAAAATCAATAATGCAGCGAACGGTTGCAGCCAGAATGATAGCGCATTCAATCTTGGCATAGCAAGGTCAGGAGCACCGATTTGAAGAGGGACCATCCAATTTGCAAAACCATTGATCAAAGGCATTGCCGCGAGGAAAATCATAGTCGTTCCGTGCAGTGTAAAGAATGAGTTGTACTGGTCTTGAGAAATGAAGTCATTACCTGGGACTGCCAGTTGAACTCTAATCATCATAGCAAGAATTCCACCGATTCCGAGGAAGAATAGACCTTGAACGAAGTATAGAGTTCCTATCTTCTTGTGGTCTGTACTGGTTAGCCACTCGGTCAACCAAGGTGCTAGATGCTCCCAATCGAATGCATCAGGATTGGTTCTGTAGAATCCATACAGAACTGTGATTGTGAGAAGTATTCCGGAGATGATGATCAGTGTGGCCAATACCTTGTATGGATCTGCATCTTCTAATCCTGGACCCAATGATCCTGCTACCTTCAGAGTCAGTTTATTCCACTGATCTTCCGGGCCAGCATTTCCATCTCCGTTAACAGAGTTGACGTGGACCACGAAGTCAACATCTCTACCATGGCTTGGGGCAATCCACTCGACTGTCCATGATGTGTAATCGTTCCCTGCCTCAGTGTGAGTAACCTCAGATGGGCCATTGGATTGAACAGTTGCATCTAGAGGAGTAATTTCACCGCCGGATGCCCAAAGGTTGAATCCTCCAAGATTCGCATTTCCTTCAGTAGATGGGCCACCAGTGAATGAAATTGTAACCTGATAGGTTTCAGACATATTGTATTCTTCTGGAAGGCCATCCAAAGTCACCATGACCGCAGCATTTGGAGCAGCGGCGTGACAGTTACATCCCCCTGCACTAATCTGATCATAATTTACTCCGGTTGGTAGCGAGTTTACTGCCGGTGATACGACCATCGCTATGGAGATTAACAGAAAAGCTACCATACTTCGTGAAATTGTAATGTTTCTTCTCATATCTTTCAACCCCCTCAGGCATGGATACTAACGCCCGCCATCATGTATGCGTGGTCGTCTCCACAATATTCGGTACATAGCAGAAGGAAGTCCTCAACATCCTCTGCGAGAATCCAAACAGTGGTTGTCTGTCCCGGAAGAACGTCTTCCTTTACCCCCAAAGAGACAAACCAAGGTGCATGAGTTACATCTTCAGAAGTCATGTATGCGAGATATGCATTCCCCGCCTGTAAAGAGAGATGAGGCACGGCTCTTCCGTCTGCTTCAGTGAATCCAGACTCGCATAATTCTGCTTCGAGTGTTCCACAATCAAAACTCCAAACCCACTGTTTAGCGGTAATTTCGATAATGTGGTAGCAATTTGCTGTGTACTCCCCCTTCAATTTAGCCTCAGGATCGAAAGATAAGTCCGAACCATAGGTTAGGTAATCTTGAGAATCGTAATCGCATTCATCACCAAATTGTCCACCGTTTGGGGAAGCCCAAATATTGTCTAGTGGCGCCCAAGAGATGTAAGTTAGGTAGACGATTAGAATAAACGGTACAATAGTCCAGGCCAATTCCAATTTTAGATCGTCATTTTCAGCAGGAAAAACTCCAACCTCTAAATTGTCTACATTGGGGTTTTCCCCATCTTTAGAGCGATAGAAAAATGAGTGGTGATACAGCCACCCGAAGGTGAACAATGCAACCAAAGCCGACCAAGCAAGATACTCGTTCCAGAGGCTATCGTATAGAGGTGTGATGAGACCCATCGTTATCTCCAATCTGACCGCGAGTGAAAGTCCCTCATAAGTGTGAGGTTTGTCATTCCTGAAGAGAGGTCCGACGTAGTCGGAAATGACTTCAAACAACCAACCAACGTGAGCCCATCCGGATAAGGTCAGATTTAGTCGAAATAACTGAGATTTTTGTTCAAGAGGTGATACAGATGGGTGCTAGTGATTGGATCCAAGATAAGGGTAAAATTTCCGGCCCTCCCGATCGTGAAGTCCGCTTCAATGCAGCAGCTCGTGCCTTCGCAGAAAGTCAACTCCGAAATCGAATGCCATCAGAAGGAGGAGCCGGATGTCCAGTTTTGGTAGAGGGCAAGAGAGACAAATCTGCTCTGAGAGCTCTAGGATTTAAGGGGCCGATTGAACTGATCAATCGCGGCTGGGATAGATCTCGACTTGTAGCATATTTCTACGAGAAATACGGAACTCGAAATACAATAGACGGCGGTCCACCTCTAATGTTGCTAATGGATTGGGACCGCACCGGAGGTCAAATTCAGACATCTCTTCGAGACCGACTAAATTCACTAGACGTTCCAATCGATGAAAATCTCAGAAAAGTTCTGTTAAGAACCATGAAGCCAGAGGGAAAAACCGTCGAAGCATTAGCACCATTTGCAAAAACTCTGAGATCTCTAATCGAAGAACAACTGGATGCAATCTAACTCATTTTGGAAATGATGTGGGACTCTCTTTGACAGTATTGAGTACTAGGTGAGTAACCGAACGTTTGACACCATCCATTGAGAGCAGATTTTTCGATAAATCGTCGAGGTCACTTCTATCGCTGGCTCTGGCGATAATCATCGAATCAAATTCGCCGGTAACATCGTAAACGCCGTAGACTCTTGGATCACGGGCAATAATCTCTTGAATTTCGATTAGACGCCCCTTCTGAATTCTTAGTCCAATAACGACATTTAACCCCCATCCAACCTTATCCGAGTCGAGAATCACTCGGTACTCCTTGATGACCCCACTGTCTTCTAATTTCTTCACTCGATTACTAACTGTACCAAGAGAAACATCGACCTCCTCTGCTATGCGGCGAAGCGATGTTCTAGCATCGCGTTCCAGCACCTCAATGATTCTACGGTCGGTGTCGTCCAGAATGAATATCCCTCGGGAGACTGTGCTCAAGGCATTAGGCTATTGAACATTCACCTCAAAATCCGCTAGTAGATTGAACGTATGTTCATTCTTCTTGATTGACTATGATATCTCTTATTAGTCGTAAAACATGTACCTCTGCGGTTCTCATCATCAGACTAATTCGACCGCCGATCCAAACCGGAATAGTGGTTCCATCCGATTCATCGACCAATAGAAAATTGCCTCTCTCAGATGATAGTTTTGTACTCACCGAAGTGGGTTCTGGCTCATCTCCTGAGAGTAAGGAATCAATAACTTTCGAAGGCACTTCGGTACGTCCTTTATCGATTATATCGGCGAATTTGTTTGCCGCAGAACCAACAACTCGTTCAAACTCTCCACGTCGTAAATGAATTACTTCGAGGCCGAGATAAACCACTTTCAAAGGACGCCAACGCCTACCCGGAATCCGGGTCCTTCCGCCTCTTCGACTCCTTTCAGAGGACCAAATTTCGTGTGCTTGGGCAGTCGATAAGAGAACTTTCTTGCCTCGCACCCAAAGGTCGTCTGGTAAGTCTCCCAATTGCTCTTCCAAGATTGTTCTAGTTTCGGATGAAATTGGTTGGGGAACATCCTCGTTATCTACGGGTGATTCATCTTCCGTCAACTCCCGATTGACTGGAATATTGGCTTCTTTTTCTGTAGAGGAGTTTTTCTCTATTACAGCAAGGAAAAATCCTCCTGCTGTTGACTCATCATTCCATACCCTCATACAGAGAGGCAGAGCATCAATGATTTCTTTTTCAGAAGGAGAAAGGAAACGGTCATCTTCTTGTCCATTCTGAACAATTGAACATTCATCAGAAAGCAAAGGCCATTGGGTCATTCCTTCAGATGCGAGCAATTTTGGAATCAATTCATGGGCTGAAATCAGCTTCAAAGAAGAGTCGTTTCTCAAAACCTCGGCAACTACGGCTTCGTTTTCAATTGGATCTAGAGAACAGGTTGAGTAGACAACTCGTCCTCCGGATTTGACAAGTTTTGTAGCTCGACTCAAAATATCGATTTGCAATTTCTGCATCGAGCGTCCACCACTTGGCTTCCATCGAGACCATACATCGGGGTTCTTGCGTGTGGTTCCAGTGCCAGTGCAGGGTGCATCGACTAATATTCGGTCATAGCCAAATTCTGGAACCTTGGGAAAATGACGTGCATCATGGTTGACGATGATATTGCTTCGCGAACGGTGTCTCTGGATATTGGAAACTAGTAAATTTACTCGACCTCTGACAATTTCATTCGCGACAACGACGCCAGAATCATTCAGATGTTCTGCAATCTGTGAAGTCTTTGACCCGGGGCTGGCGCATAGGTCGAGAATATATTCGCCAGGTTTCGGGTCGAGAGCCAGCACAGGCAACATCGACACAGCCTCTTGCCGAGTTAATCTTCCAGTTTCATGTAAAGCGGCAAGGGCAGATTTTACTTCCCCCTCAGCCTTACCGCGTGGGAACGGCATAGTCCAAGCGGAACCGACTCCATTGAACCACTCGATAGGCTCACAGTCTAACGATTTTAACCAGTCTTCGAGCCATTCTTGGTCTCCTGATAAGGGATTCACTCGTACTGTTTCTGGGAGTCTTTCATACGCGTGTGCGAACCATGCATCAGAATTTTTCCGCCAGCAACTTATCGCCTTCAATAACAGGCTGGCGCGCGCGGCCTTATCCCAATCGACCTCGTCTCGCACAAGGCTGCGTCAATCATCTTCAACATCAAGCGATTGGCTCTGGCAATCTCACTACCCCCAACAATTCTCATTCTTCTCCCAAACAAATTCGTAAACGGTTAAACCTCTAACTATGCGCTCAGGGTTCACGGCCTATGCCGTATGGGATGCACATGACAGGACTGAGAAGAAGAATAGCAAGGAGCCCAACCGAACCTAATCGAACGACAAATACTGAGGCAACTCGAAAGTTGATTGGTCTCGTTGAACGAGCAAGGACAAATGGTAGAGAGCAAGGTCCACTAGTGCCTGTTGAGGCATTAATCACAGTCGATCAGGAAGCATGGGTTTGGCAGGTTGTAGACAGAGATGTACTGGAAGTATTGTCTCACAGATTAGTATTCGAATCATCGGCCGGAAAGCGCCGAGAAATTCTGATGACCGCCGGCATTGATGCTGCCATGGATGCGGCTTCAAAGATTGTCGAACTCGATGGTGGATGTGTACTAATTGAGACACTAGATCCTTGATGTTGTATCATTTTGAGTAATTTATTGTGAATTTAATCATTTATTCTGTTTCGCCGTCTTGAAATAGTGCAGGTAGGTGCGACGGCCCAATGGCGAAGGAGAAGAAGGGCAGCGGCATCCAGCAAGCAGCGGGATTAATCCGCTACTTCGACGAGGAGTCAGAGGATGCCATTCAGATCAGTAAAGGAATAGTCTACGCTGCATGTGTTGTCTTCTCTCTAGCAATTTATCTTCAGCACCATGGAGTATGGGCATGGATGGGCGACGTCCTTTCTGGAATTGTCTGATCACTCTTCACCGGTTAAATCGACAACTGGTAATTCATCATCTAGTAGGTGCGAGGGCTCCACCTCATCTTCATCTTGGTTCTTGTCCCACCATGTGAGAGCTCCCGAATCGATTGCGGCTGCCTCTGATGATCTGACTTCTGTTGTAGGGTCTGCTTCCACTAGGGCCTGTGTTGCCCTAGCTAGAGCCCTTTCCACGGCTGGAGCATTTTGATCGGAAAGGGCAGCTCGAGCCTCATCCAAATTTTGTTCGGCTTGGTTTAGTATGAGCTCGATATCCTCGCTTCCACGAAGCGTTGATATTTTTTCAGATAGATTGGTGATTTCTTCGTTCATCTCATCTCTTGCGTGATGTATGAGTCCTTCCCAAGCGCTACGATGTTGGGAGATTGTAGCGCCTGTCCTTTTGACAAATCTCGATGTCCATGATGGCTCCCAAGGATTTCGACCTAAGGTGGCGGCTATATCGTGTATAATGCGCGCACGTAGAGCCAATGGACCAGTGATTTCGATCCGGTTGAGAAAACATCTTGCTACTAATCCGAATCCCCAATATGAATCCGATTTTACAACCATAGAAACATCTCCTGCTGAGGTTGAAAGTCTCCACCTCTGTTCATCATAACCAGGTTTTGATTCGAAAAATGGTGGGTCAGCAGGGCCTAGGGAGCGTAGAGCAGCCCTGGCAATATCTCCGAGATATACAGTCGAATTGCCCTTGATTCCAGCGGGACGAAGTCTTCCTTCAATGTCTATTGACATCTGTGGTTGTCCTTCTCTTACCTGAGCCCATAGTATGGTTTTGTTTGGATCGAGGCCGATAGTCCCCTCCTCTACTGACTCGGCCTCGCCATCCATGATGGTGGCTGAACTGCCTTCGCGTTGAACGTTACGTGCAGACGAGAATGCTCAAGTCCCGCCTGTTTGAACACTACCACGTGCCACGACGCAAGTATGGGCGACTTACCAAAGTCGTAGAGATTCCACCAAAGGATAACTGCTCACGCTGTCGTGCTGGAAAGTATTGTCCACTCCCTGGTCATTCGGGAAATAATATTCAAGCTGAACGTGAATGGCAGGGTCCAGAAGTTGTTGATAAGCGACAAAATAAGAAAAATCCAGCAAAAAAATGAGTCTACTAATCTTGTTGAATCGCAGTCGCTGGAAGTATCAGATATTCGCTCTCTAATTCATCTTCAACTTCTGAGCCAATTTCGAACTCTTCCAATTCTGGTAACCGCTGAGCTCTGTGGTAAATCTCTCTGAGTGTTTGGTCACTTATCTCTAGATATACTCTGGTTGTTGCGATACTTGCATGCCCTAATAATCTCTGAATGGTAACTAAATCTGCACCACGCTCAAGCAAACCTGTCGCGAATGTGTGTCGCAAAGTGTGGGGGGATAATCGTGCTCGAGGGATTTCAGCCTCATCTGCCAATCTGTCAATTAATTTCTGAATAGACCTAGGATTGATTCTGTTTCCTCTGCTAGAAAGGAATAGGGCTCTTTCCGAGTCCTCATTTTCTAACATCTTTGAGCGCATGGTTCTGATAGGATTCCACGCTTCAATAGCTTCGGTGGTCTTCTTCGTAAACAACACAGTTCGGTCCTTTTCTCCCTTACCACCAATTACGAGAGCCGATAGGTCTTCATGGTCAACATCATCAATATCTAAATTGCACAATTCAGATATTCGCAATCCGGTGTCCAACATTGTGGTAACTATTGGATGAGCTAATGGGTCTTCCATCCTAAGCGCCGCTGAACGAACTTTCACTACCTCTGACCGACCTAATGGTCGTGGCAGAGGTCGTCGGCGCGCCGGTCTTTGTACCCATTCAGGAACAGTATATCCTAGCCATTTGAGAAGATGAGATACCGCCGCTAGTCTGGCGTTTATTGTAGCAGGACGCAACTCACCTAGGCTGTTCAGCCAAGCATCTACACGCCCCGAAGATGGATTAACGCGCTCATGATAGACTCTTACTGGAATATCCTGAGCGGTTTCCCAAGTTACTTCTTCCTCACCCGGTAAAACAGTAGTCGAGAAATCTCGCGCCGCTACTGTATATGCGCGAATTGTGTGCTTTGATTTCTTTTCAGTGCGTAATTGCCCAGCCCAGCAATCAAACCAAGGGAGGGCTGCCAATCTCATTAGTCTCGTAGGAAGAGGGTTTACCGGGCTGGATTGACTAATAGTAGAGGAAGTTTCGAACCGCCCCTGCATAACCTCTCGGCTAGCAAATCCTCTATCTTCGTCTTCCATATCAAGGTCCCTCGCCTATTTCCGTCGCGAACGACGGGTGCATCCCTGCCCATACGGGCGAGCCCAAGTGTGTCTATCCAAACTTGAATGCTTCTGATGTGGGCAGCCTTACGGCTAGGTTTTTTGAGTAATAGCAAAAAAGCCGTTTACTGATTTCAATCAGTAGTCATTGAGGGCTCGTCGAAGGCTGAATCTGGCAATTCCGATTCTTCTTTTTGTTGTCCTTCGAACGCTTCCAGGCGGTTATTCAGATATTCAGCAACCGCCCCAGCAACATTTACTCCAGATGCGCCCTCAATGCCTTCCAGACCGGGACTTGAGTTGACTTCCAGAACAAGTGGACCACTACTCGATTCCAACAGGTCGACACCTGCAATATCCATGCCGAGGATATTTGCCGCTGAAAGCGCTACTGAAACATATTCCTCGTTCAACTGAACTCTCTCTACACTTCCTCCAAGGTGGAAGTTGGATCTGAATTCACTTCCAGATGCCCGTCGTCTCATTGCTGCAGCGACTTTTCCACCAACGACAAGAACTCGAATGTCTCTACCATGAGATTCCTCAATATATTTCTGGACTAATGGTTTCATTCCTCTCTCTAGCATTTGGCTTACGAGTTGTCTAACTTGAGGATAGTTTCTAGCAAGAAATACACCAGAACCCTGAGTTCCCTCTGTTGTTTTTACGACACAAGGAACCCCACCAACTCTAGCCAATGCACTGTCTACGTCTGAAGTAGAAGCAACGTGGGCTGTTACGGGGATAGGAACTCCTGCATCCGCCATCAATTGACTAGCTCGGAGTTTGTCCCGACTCTGTTCAATCGAAAGAGACGGATTTAGAACAATTACTCCCATTTGCTCGAATTGACGCACTATCGCCACACCTCTTCGAGTGATGGAGAATCCGATTCGCGGGATTACCGCCTCACATTCGATAGGCCAACCACGGTGGAATATACGCCCGCCCTTTTCATCAACCACTACTGTGAGCTTTAATGGATCGATGATTCGAACTGCCCATCCAGCCTTCTGGGCTTCTTCTGCAAGACGGCGGGTTGAGTACAACCTCGGACCGCGAGAGAGAATGACCAGACGTGGGTACATATCCCGCGCCGAACACCAATCCTTCTTGAGTCTGACGGATGTAGATTGGGATGAGAATATTCTCTATTTCACAATCTAACTTTAAAATTTGAGAAAATTAGCCCTTCTGGCGGCGTCCCGCATGCGCACGTATCCACGTTCCGCAAAGCGGAACGCCGAAGGAGTTGAAAGCCCCAGTGTGCGACTACCTAGCGTAAGTCGAACAGGAGGGATGGGTCTGGACCGTGATTCACTATCATCAATGAAGGTATCAGAACTACGTACTTTGTGTAAAGAAAAGGGAGTGCTCATCTCCGGAAATAAGGAGGAGTTAATCTCTCGTTTACTCGGAGATAAGATGCCCGAAAGCCCGCCTGAAACCAAAGTAATATCTTCTAGTTCAGAACAAGACAAGGATGATGCGATAGATCGACTTCTTTCCCGTTTTGAGTCCGGTGGGGAAGGAGGACCACAGGAAGTAGCTGTAGAAACTGAACCCGAAACTGTAGAAATTCTCGAACAAGAAGTCATGGAGGCAGATTTAATCCAGGCCGAAATTGAGTCGGAGGCTGAGGATGAGCTGGATTTAGTCCTAGAAAGTGCCGACGAAGAAATAACTTCTGTAACGAAAAAACCAGAGTTAATCCTCGATGAAGAGGAAGAAGATGCTTGGGCTGGAGGCGTGATAGCCGATGAGACTGAGCTAGCGTTAGTTGCTAGTGAAATCGATTCTGATGTGGAACAAGCCTCTATTACGATTACTATACCAAGGCTATCTTCAATTCAATTCTCTCCGAAAGTTATCGCAGCAATTACAATATCGGCCCTTATTCTTGGAGCGATAGGATTCACCTTCTTTATGCAACAAGATTCTTCATTCCAAGCAAGAACTCTTCATTACGGAGATAGTATGGAATTCAACATTTTGAGTTCCAGCATAGATGTCGAGGGTGACGACATGGTTGCGATATTCAGAGATGCTGCTTCTGGACCGCTCGATGACGCCTGTGGAGAACTTTCAGCAAACATTGCCTCAGGAGTTGGAAGCATTAGTATTCGAAATGGAGATCCAGCGGATATTATACATCCTTCAGATAAGCAGTATAGCGGCGCAGTCAACGCCTTGGATGCATTTGGAAGAACACATTTGACCGCTGAGAAAGTTATCGACCATGAGATGAATATAGACTTGAGTGGTAAGACTTGGCGAGATGAAGGGGAATGTGGAACTGTAGGTTGGTTTTTGGATGACAATAACTTGGATATGACAACCAGAACTTGGACTGATATTGGAGATAAACAATTGATAAGAACAGGTACAGATTTGACGATTTTAGATTCAGAAAATCAAGCCACGAACCTAGAAGCCACAACTTTTGGATTAGAATCAATTTCTGGGTTAGGTGTGGTATCGTCCTATGTCTTCCTACCACTTACACCCCTAGATTTGTACGAATTTTTCGGCGATGAATCTTTGACTTCAGGCACAACATCTGAAGCAGGCTCAGAATGGTCTTGGTCAGTGGGTAAAGAAATCAATGACAATGAGCATGGTTTGGTTTATCCAATTTCTATGTCTCATCCAGAATTTGATGCTTGTAATGGCCACATTACAATCAACATGTTGGTCAAGAGCAATGTCCCCTGGCCGGTGGAACAAACTGCAAATATCGTAATCGATAAAAATCTAAAATCGAGTGATTGCGGCTTGATTGAAACATCGCTTTCCGACGCCGCAATCCCAGATGGACGAATTACAATTTCATTCTCAATGAGAGCTGTGAAAAGTGGAATCAACTCCGGTTCAACGGCAATTGAATGGTTGGTGGATTACACCAGTAAACCCGGACCTGGAGAAGATCGCCCAGGGACTAGTGCTCAGAGGTCTTGGGGCGCTGCTATGCCAGATGAGAGCGCGATTAGGTCGTGGGATCTAGAGGCAGCTTTGGAGTGCACTCTTGCGAACTATTCCACAAGCGGTGTTTCTACCGCCATAGAACAAGGCGGATATGTTTGGAGGGCATCAACCATCGTTGTCAACTCAAACATTCAATGGAATATGTCATGGGTGACTGAAGATGAGAGCGCTGGTTGGACCGTTGTTGAGGAAGACAATGGGGGTTGCTCACTAATTGATGATGAAAATATGGACGATGGAACTGTTCAATGGAATCGAAACGCTATACCTGAGACATTAACCATGAATTCATTGGAATCCAGATTGCTCTCATCTTCAAGATATCCAGGGTTGAATTTGCACATCAATGACGGAAGTGGAGGATGGGGAGAAGGCGTAGAGTACGGCTACCGATTATCGGTCACTCAAGATAACGAAATCTTGGACCTAATTCCAATTAGTTTGGGAGAAGGGGCAGTCACCGTCAATGTAGAGAAATCTTGGACGGATGGCAACAACAGAAATCACGATGTTGTTTGTATTATGGATGCTGAGAATGCAAGGCTGCTCGGTTGGTATCATTTCTGGGCGCCTCCTAACTGATTCGGCAATTCTAATTCTGTCTCCTAAAGGCATCTAGATTGTTCGTCATTGTCGGCACATTGAACAGCCTTCCGAGCGCCGGAAGCGCTCGTATGTCCGCTGGTAGAAAGGTGGAAGATCTGCCTGAGGCAGGCTCAGCACCGCTGATTATCGATGCTGAATTCACTGAGGTCGAAGACAAGGGTCTGCCGACTTTAGACTCCGTTGATGAGATTAGTACAGCACGGGCAAGAACTCCTCTTGAGTTACCCAAATCTCGGCCCACCCCAGAGGGTAGGGCTAGGGTTGTTACCATCATCAATCAGAAAGGAGGAGTTGGAAAGACGACGAGTGTAATCAACATCGCTGCACAATTGGCCTTACGCGGTCACAAGGTATTGGTTGTTGACGCAGATTCACAGGGCAATTGCGCAACCGGGCTTGGTGTAAACAAGAGTCGAGTCAAAACCACCACTAGAGATTTAATTCTCAATCCAGAAAGTGCTGTGGAAAGTCGCCATGCAACTGCGGTTGATGGGGTTCACATAATCGTCGGAGATCGCTCCCTCGTCGGCCTAGAACAGGAGATGCTACGGCAACTTGGTAGAGAGCGAAGGTTGTCGGAGGCATTAGCCCCGCTTTTACCGCATTATGATGTTGTAATTATTGACACTCCCCCTTCACTGGGAATAGTGACAATCAATGCACTGGTCGCAAGTGATGGGATAATTATTCCAGTTCAAACGGAGTATTTTGCCCTCGAAGGCCTAGCCATGTTAGCGGGTACAATTAGAGAGGTGAGAGGACTTCTAAATCCGAGATTGGGTGTTGACGGGGTTATGCTTACCATGCACGCCCCGACTTTGCTAAATCAACAGGTTGCAGGTGAGGTAAAGGAGGCATTTCCAGAATTACTAATCGAGCCAGCAATCCGACGAAATATCAAGTTGGCAGAAGCACCTAGCCATGGCATACCAATCCATCTTCATGACCCTAACAGCAATGGTGGCCAAGACTACCAGAAAGTTTCCAGTGTGCTCGAATCACGTTGGGGGCTCTGAGTTTGTCCGACCCAGTTGATACACCCCATGTAGCTGTGCTATGGATGATTTTTGGAAGCCTTTGCTTCGGTACTATGAATGCCTTGGTCAAGTACACAAGTGACTTGGATGGTGTCGATGTTTGGATGGTTATCTTGATTCGTTCAGCGGTCATAGCATTCGCAGTTGCTGGATTTGCTGTAAGTCGTGGAATCTCTCTCAAGATGAATGACCCGAAAACCATGTTTCTACGCTGCACTGTTGGCCTAATTGCAATGATTCTATATTTCTCAGCACTTGCTAGGATTCCGATCGGTCAGGCTGTAACACTACAGTACACTGCGCCTATTTTCGTAGCACTACTATCAGGTCGTATTATCGCCGAGAAGGTTCAACCATCAGTAATTGCCTTGGTAGTTACCGCCTTTGCCGGTATTGTTCTAATCGTCTCTCCAAGTTTAGGGTCAGTCGAACCCAATGCTCTACTCGCACTCGGTTCGGGATTATTCGCCGCCTTGGCTTACATCTATGTGCGAGAACTAAGAAAAACAGATTCGGCGACTTCTGTGGTTTTCTGGTTCGCAGCATTTTCAGTGGCGGGTTCACTCGTTCAAGCTGTACCGCATGTATCCAGTCTCGACACCCACACGCTGGCAGCATTGATTGGAGTAGGAATAGGAGCAGGTGGAGGTCAGGTTGGCATAACTATGGCTTACCACAGAGCCAACGCTGCCTGGGTAAGTGCATTCTCTTATCTGACCGTAATCGTAGCGACATTCTATGGATTCGTGCTTTTCGAAGAGGCGCTCAGCATTGCTGATTGGGCTGGTGGAATACTGATTGTTGGTTCGGGAGTGGCCTTGGTTTTCCTAGCACCACCAGCACAGCCATTGGATAAGGCAAGTCAACACTAAATCTTCACAC
>JALRLV010000059.1 GCA_023268715.1 Candidatus Thalassarchaeaceae archaeon | reverse complement strand
AAGATGCGAATTTCGCCTACCAGGGTAAGACAGCTGCAATGGTTGCACAGCTGGAGCAGGCGCGACGCGGACTACGCCCACAGCTTCAAGTTGCCCGACAGAAAGTACGCGTGGACAGCACAGACTGGGTGGCCTACCGTGCCGCAGAAGAGGTAGCCCTCGATCAAAAACACCGCGCGGATTCTCTGTTGCGCGTAGGCATTATTTCCCGCCAAGCTTGGGAAGGCCAAGCGATGAATTGGCAAAAGGCGCGTGCCCAGTCTCAAGGGCAATGGCAAAAGTATCAGGCAGCACAGTCCGAATACACGGCAAAGCGTTTGGAGCTCGCGGAGAAAATAGCCAAGCTTGAATCTTCTGTGGCCGAAGCACGCGCCGATGAAGCGTCTTCCTTGGAGTCTGCGACGCAAGCACTGTCCAAGACCAATCAAGTGGCGCGACGTATTTCCAACCGCTATGTCATTGCTCCACGAGACGGGGTTGTCATGGAATTGAGCAAGAAAGCCCCCGGTTCGCTCATGAAGAAAGAGGAGAAGTTGCTTACGCTGGTTCCCGCCTATGAGACCCTGATTGTCGTAGCGCAATGCGACCCCAATGACATCCCCCTCTTGTCTGCGCAGCAAGGCGCCATGCTGGCTTTTGACGGCTATCCCATGCTGCCCATCCCCGGATGGCCTGAACACAGCGTCGGCATGTTTGAGTCCCGTGTGCGCTTTGTGAGCACCGCCGTGGGACCGGATCAAACGACCTTCCCTATTGTACTGGAGCCTGCAGAAGAATGGCCGTCAGGTTTAAAAGCAGGGACCAACAGCCACGCAACCCTTTTGCTGGGCGAT
>JALRLV010000058.1 GCA_023268715.1 Candidatus Thalassarchaeaceae archaeon | reverse complement strand
CATGAAATTGTAATATTTTTCTAGAATGTGTCTTTATGATAAAATTTTGATGGTTACGGGCATGTTACTAAGACAGTAACGAGTCTGTTACTATCAAAACGGGTCTTTATATGTTGTAAGTAGATGCAATTAGTATATGTCTCGGTTGAGAGTACTATTAATCTGCTTAATGATGATGACCATTCCTGCATCCCAGGTATCTGCTGATGTTGATGAAACGAATTCAAGTCCAGAGGTAACTATTGGGTTTGGCAATGTTACCAATGACACAATGGAATTTACCATGGATACCTCCGTAGATGTGTACATCTTCAGTGTAGTCTTGGCTTGGGAGACTGGTGCTGCTTACTGTGGCATCTCAGGATCTGGTGGACTCGCTGAAGAACATAACTTGTTTGTTAGCGTTCTTTATGCTGGGTGTTGGACAACAGGATACTATTACGGCGCTCAGGGTAATTACTGGATCCCCTCAGGCAGTAATGATACTCTTACATCAATTTTCTACCAATCAAACACCCCAGAGATATGCATCGGGAATGCGACATATGTAGTCATGTTACCTGATGGGGAGTTCGAAACTCGACAAGCAGACTTTGATCCCAATGATTGTCTGAGTTATACTATGTATGAAAGAGAATGGCCATATGATGTATGGTATGAGCTTGATGAAGACGGCAATGATGAAAACGATAATGAATCTGAGGTAGAGGAAATTATCGATGACAGTCTTTATCAGTTCAATGAAGATTTGACTGTATTAGAAAATTTGGAAAGTTTTGATGATTTTTCCACTCTAATAGAGGCACTCAACATAACAGGATTAACTAACAATTTTAGTTCTAATAAC
>JALRLV010000057.1 GCA_023268715.1 Candidatus Thalassarchaeaceae archaeon | reverse complement strand
GAGGTCCACAAATTGAAATTTTAGCCAAAAAAGGAAATCCTAAAAAATTTGATTTACCTAAACCAATTTTTAATAAAGGTGGATGTAATTTATCTTTTGCAGGACTTAAAACTGCAGTATTAAAAATTTCTAAAACTATTAAAACTGATCAAGATAAATTTGATCTTGCTGCGTCATTTCAAAATACAATTGAAGAAATTTTATATAAAAAAACAAAAATAGCTTTTAAAGAATTTGAAAAAATAAATGGTTTTAATCATAAAAAATTTGTAGTAGCTGGAGGTGTGGCAGCTAACAAAAATATTAGAAATATGTTGATTAAACTTTGTGAAGAACAATCTTATGAATATATTTTTCCGCCATTGGAATTATGTGGTGATAATGCTGCCATGATAGCTATGGTTGGACTTGAAAAATTTAAATTAAAACAATTTGATAATTTAGACCATCCCGCAAAACCTAGATGGCCACTTGATGAGAAGGCATTGTTTTTAAAAGGTGCTGGAGTTGAATTATAATGCAGTATTGGTTAATGAAATCAGAGCCAGATGTTTGGTCAATTGATCAGCAACAAAAAGCTGGTGACAAAGGAGCTCCTTGGGATGGAGTTAGAAATTATCAAGCAGCCAAAAATTTGAAATCCATGAAAAATGGTGATCATTGTTTTTTTTATCATTCAAATATTGGAAAAGAAATTGTAGGAATTGTTGAGGTAATCAAAGAAGCTTATTTGGACAAAACGGACAAAGCAGGTAAATTTGTAGCGGTTACAGTAAAATTTAAAAAAAAATTAGATAAGCCAGTATCATTAGAAAGTATTAAAAATAACAAGAGATTAAGCCATTTATCT
>JALRLV010000056.1 GCA_023268715.1 Candidatus Thalassarchaeaceae archaeon | reverse complement strand
AAATCATTATCTTTTGAAGATTTTAAAATTGTTATTCTGTCAGGTCTGATAGAAACATGAGGACTGCTTTGTGCTTTTAACTTAGATTGAATTTTAAAAGTTTTATTGCCTATTTTAATTTCATAATTATTTTGCTGATTTGAAATAATTGTTGCATCAACAATATTAGAATCTCCAATAAAGTTAGCTACGAATTTATTGCTTGGAAAATTATAAAGTTCTCTAGGGCTTCCTTGTTGAGAGATAACCGCATCTTTCATAACAATGATATTATCTGAAATAGCTAGAGCCTCTTCTTGATCGTGTGTTACGTAAATAGTTGTAACACCTAGTGATTGTTGCAAAGACCTAATATCTTCACGAACTTGTCTTCTAAGTTTTGCATCTAAGTTTGATAAAGGCTCATCAAATAATAACACCTTAGGTTCCAATACGATTGCTCTAGCAACGGCTACCCTTTGTTGTTGGCCACCTGATAACTCTGATGGCATTCTATCTTGGTAACCTTTTAAACCTACTAATTCCAAGGTGTTTAATGCTTTTTCAGTATATTCCTCTTTTGATTTATTAATCATTCGCAATCCATAAGAAACATTTTCCATAACTGACATGTGAGGAAACAAAGCGTAAGATTGAAATACCATGGATACGTCTCTTTCTGTTGCTGGTAAAATAGTTACATCTTCATCATCAATTAAAATCTGACCGCTTGTAGCTCTCTCAAGCCCTGCAACAATTCTTAAAGAAGTCGTCTTCCCGCATCCTGAAGGGCCTAACAAAGTAGTTAGAGTTCCTGGCTCAAATGTACAGCTGACATTATTAACCGCTACGGTTTCATTAAATTTCTTAG
>JALRLV010000055.1 GCA_023268715.1 Candidatus Thalassarchaeaceae archaeon | reverse complement strand
ATAAAATGCAAACGTAGTTAAAAGTAATGCCGCAGGTGATAGCAAAAGCCATCCATAAATAATTTGCCTACGCTTATGAAGATTTACATAACTTTGCATCTGCGGTTTACCGATTTTTAAAGGGACCGATCATGTAAAACCGGTCCCCTGAATTATAGTTTTAGCGGTAGTCTTTTAATAAACGTTCAGCAGCTGCTTGAGCTTCACCCAAAGCATCTGCGGCACTTTTCGATCCTGTTAATGCAGAGTGGATCGCATTATTTAAACCTTCTCTCACTCGAGCAGTTTCAAATGTTGAGAACTCAGCCACTGCATGTTCCAATTGATTTCGTGCAACCAGCGCTGGTGGGAAAGAACTCGTGTAGGATTTCAGAGCATCAGTTTCATAAGCTGCAGGTGAAACACCCATATACCCAGTTGCGATAGACCAAGCTGCAGCTTGCTCAGCTGAAGTCATAAACTGTATCAATTTTAAAGCAGCAGCCTGTTCCTCTGCACTTGTATCTTTAAAAATGTAAAAGTTTCCTCCACCTGTCGGTGAACCTTTTCTGACATTTGCAGGAAGTTCAGCCACGCCAAAATCGAAACTTGCATTTTTCTTGACAGCAGTAAGGTTACCCGTTGAATGCCACATCATTGCAGTTTGGCCCTCAAGGAAAGCTTGACGCAATGTGCCCCACTCCACAGTACCTTCTGGCATAACTCCGTGTTCTGACGACAGTGATTTCCAGAATTCTAATGTTTCGACAACTGTCGGATCGTCGAAATAGGTGGTTAGGCCATCGTTTGACATAACCTCTTTTCCATTTTGGATCGCTAATGCTTGAAACATCCAATACGGATACCCAGT
>JALRLV010000054.1 GCA_023268715.1 Candidatus Thalassarchaeaceae archaeon | reverse complement strand
GGTATGGATGAAGGAGAAATCTTTAATATGTATAAAGAAATCCCTTCGGTAGCCAGAAAAGCTGCTTGGGCTCTCCCTTTTACAGAATCTCTCGCTGACCAAAATTTTAAAACTGGGTCTTTAGAGGATGATAAAACTTTATTGAGAAATCTAATTGCCTTTTACTGTGTATTGGAAGGAATTTTCTTTTACTGTGGTTTTACCCAAATATTATCCATGGGTAACAGAAATAAAATGACAGGAACGGCGGAACAATTCCAATACATACTAAGAGATGAATCTATGCATGTTAATTTTGGAATAGATATGATCAACCAGATTAAACTTGAAAATCCTCAGCTCTGGGATCAAGCTATGCAAACCGAAGCAAGGAATATGATTCTGCAAGGAACGCAATTAGAAATTGAGTACGCTCATGACACCATGCCCGGTGGTATTTTAGGGATGAATGCAGAGAGTATGTCTGATTATTTAAAATTCATTGCAAACCGAAGACTTACCCAAATTGGACTTGAAGAAGAATTTCCTAATGCAACTAATCCTTTTCCTTGGATGTCTGAGATCATGGACTTGCGTAAAGAATTTCTTTGAAACTCGCGTCATTGAGTAACAGACTGGTGGCGCTTTGAGTTGGGACTAAAAAAAAAGAACTATCCTTTAATAGTTGCGCATCGTGGAGCTTCGATGGAAGCTCCCGAAAATACACTTCCAGCATATATCAAAGCTTGGGAACAAGGAGTTGATGCTGTCGAGCTTGATGTCAGAGAAACAAAAGACAAACGATTGATTTGTATTCATGATGATAGTCTCGCAAGAGTCAGTGAAAGTGAATATACAATCTCACAAGAAACTCTTGCT
>JALRLV010000053.1 GCA_023268715.1 Candidatus Thalassarchaeaceae archaeon | reverse complement strand
AACTTTAGTTGGGTCTTTTCCAGAAAATGCTCCTCCACCGTGTGGAGCTGCACCACCATAGGTATCAACAATGATTTTTCTTCCAGTTAAACCACAATCTCCATCTGGACCACCAATGACAAAGTTACCAGTTGGGTTTACATAAAACTCATCTTCGTTAAATTCTTCTAAAAATTTTTTAGGTATTGAGTTTAATAAATACGGTCTTAATAATTCTCTTACTTTTGCTTGATCAACTTCAGCAGAATGTTGTGAAGATATAACAACTGATTTTACTTTTTTAGGTTTTCCATTTTCATACTCAAATGTTACCTGGCTTTTAGAGTCTGGTTCAATATTTTTTAATTTCCCAGATTTTCTATCAGCTGCCATTAACCTTAAAATTTTATGTGAATAATAAATCGGAGCTGGCATTAATTCATCAGTCTCATTACAGGCATATCCAAACATAATTCCTTGATCACCTGCACCCTCATCTTTATTGCCTGATGAATCTACACCCATTGCAATATCAGCAGACTGTGAATGTAAGTGACTTTCTATTTTTGTAGCCTCTCTCCACGTAAAACCATCCTGGTCATAACCAATATCTTTGATGCAATCTCTAACTTTTTGTATTAATTCATCTTTTTTAATTTCAGGTCCTCTTACTTCACCTGCTAAAACAACTTTATTAGTTGTCGTTAGGGTTTCGCATGCTACTCTTGAAAATGGATCGTTTGATAAATAACTATCTACTACCATATCTGAAATTCTATCTGAAACTTTGTCTGGATGACCTTCAGAAACTGATTCACTTGTAAAAAGATAATTTTTTAAATTACTCATTAGGAAATTCTATTAAATGAAAATATCAAAAAAATATATAACAAAATTATAACTAAAAAC
>JALRLV010000052.1 GCA_023268715.1 Candidatus Thalassarchaeaceae archaeon | reverse complement strand
GTTAACGTACCAGCGGGTTGGGGCTCAGGAACAGCAGCAGCCCCCGCTATGGGTGATATAATTACCACAGACGCACTTACGGCAACAGGTGCTGTAGGAGCTGCAATCGAAGCACTGGGCAATATTGGAGAATCCAACATAGTAGATGGTGTAGAAACGGGAACTATGTGGGGTGATTTCCTACTGGTTATGATTACATTCCTCTTCGTTGATATCTTTGACACAGCAGGAACACTCTACTCCGTAGGAAGAGCCGCAGGATATGTGGATGAAAACGACGAACTAATGAATTCGAATGAAGCATTCATGTCAGACGCAGCAGCAACAATCGTTGGTGCATTAACCGGAACAAGCACTACTACAACTTACATTGAGTCTGCAGCAGGTGTTGAAGAAGGCGGAAAGACAGGATTAGTAGCAGTCACCGTAGGTGTTCTAATGCTATCTGGATTATTCCTATCCGGACTATTCCAGGCTATTCCACAATTCGCAATGGCTACAGCACTAATCGTTGTAGGCTCTCTTATGATGAAGCAAGTAGCGGACATCGAGTGGGATAATTTGGAAATGGCAATACCAGCATTCCTAACAATGGTCCTAATGCCATTCACATTCTCAATCGCAGCAGGAATTGCTTGGGGTGTAATAGCATACGTAGCTATTCAGATCATGGCAGGAAAGGCACAAGAAGTGAACATGGTAATGTGGATAATCTTCGCATTAATGTCAATGTTCTACCTGGGCCCAGGAGAAGAGACCACTATAGAGTGGATCCTCAACAACCTAAACTGAGTTGAATAACACAACAAAGCCCTAGGGAGAAATCCTTAGAGCACGCGCACTTTGGAGCGAACAGCATGTCTGATGATATGACGCAAAAGTTGAGGG
>JALRLV010000051.1 GCA_023268715.1 Candidatus Thalassarchaeaceae archaeon | reverse complement strand
TCCATCTCCTGCTGACTAATTACATCGCTGATCTCTTCAAAATCACCGCCACAGCGCTCATCTACTTCACGCAGCAGACCAAATGGACCTGACCCACGATTGCGCAGCACTAGAGCTGAAATAGGACCACACATCTTCTGATCGTAAGCGTTAATCGCCTCAACACCGACACCCTGTGCAATAAACGCAGCACCTAATTCACGCGCATCAACAATCGCCTGGCTCGCACCGTTTGAACCCACTGGGTACATAACGTGTGCTGCATCGCCCATTAATACGACACGACCCTCAACCCAACTAGGTACTGGATCACGGTCAATCATTGGGTATTCGTAGATATCCCCTGCACCTTTAAGCATTGCAGGCACATCAAGCCAATCAAAATCCCAATCAGCAAAGTGCTCCAGGAAATCCTCAAGCTCGACCTTACGGTTCCAGTCGCCGCTCGGTAATCCCTGTTTTGTATCGACTGTAATCTCTGCGATCCAGTTCATGACAGAGAGACCATTCTCATCTGGTTGTGAAATTGGGTAGACAACCAAGCGGTGGTCGTGATGACCAAGACCAATAAATGAAGCATCTGTACGGAGTGTTTTACCCATAGTGACGCCACGCCACATAATCGCACCACTCCAGTGAGGCTCTGGTTGATTAGGGTACATCTGAGCACGCACATTTGAGTGCAAACCATCTGCACCAACAAGAAGCGAGGCTTCTATCTCTAAACGCTCACCACTTTTCGATTCTGCGATAACAGTTACACCCTCTTCATGATTGGTGTAGCTCACTACTTTAAAGCCCAATTTAAGAGCATCTGCTCCACCGCGACTGACAAAGGCATCGTGAAGCAGCATCTGCAACTGACCACGATGAACTGAGTATTGCGGCCAGTTATAACCGGCGGCTTCGCCACGCGGCTCAGCAT
>JALRLV010000050.1 GCA_023268715.1 Candidatus Thalassarchaeaceae archaeon | reverse complement strand
AATTGCGATACCGTATAATCCAGCGAAGTGGTAAGACACTAAAATCGCAGCTGCGATAAGAATAATCGGAATAGCGGTAGACATCATTCCTACTCCTAAACCGGCAATGATGTTCGTAGCCGATCCGGTTTCAGATTGTCTCACAATGTTATTTACAGGTTTTGTCCCTGTACCCGTATAATATTCAGTCACTTTACCCACCAGAAGTCCAGCAACAAGTCCTGCGATAGTCGCGTAAAAAACACCTAATGAAGTAAAGGTTACTCCCTCTTCTACCCATGACTCAGGCAACATGCCTTGAATTAGGAAGAAAGAAGCTACAAGCATAAGTCCAGCAGAACCGAATTCTCCAACGTTAAGTGCCGTCTGAGGATTTCCACCTTCTTTCACGCGAACAAAGAACGTCCCGATGATCGACATTACAATTCCGGCGGCAGCAAGCGCCATCGGAAGGTAAACCGCTCCCAGACCGTTAAAGGCATTGGCAAACTCAGGAAGTCCTGTGAAGGCAGCACCAAGAACCATGGTTCCGATGATTGACCCTACGTAAGACTCAAATAAGTCAGCACCCATTCCAGCTACATCTCCTACGTTATCCCCAACGTTGTCAGCAATAGTGGCTGGGTTTAACGGGTGATCCTCAGGAATACCCGCTTCAACTTTACCAACAAGGTCAGCTCCTACATCGGCAGCTTTGGTATAAATACCTCCACCCACACGCGCGAAGAGCGCAATTGAAGAAGCTCCTAAAGAAAATCCCGAAAGCACATTAAGCACCTCGTCAATTCCCCATCCTTGAGCGCTGTAAAGGGCAAATAAAAGGCCAAGACCTAACACCCCTAATCCTACCACACCGAGACCCATAACAGATCCTCCCGCGAAGGCTACCTCAAGCGCCTTAGGCAATGAAGTACGTGCTGCATTTGTGGTTCTA
>JALRLV010000004.1:90785-148476 GCA_023268715.1 Candidatus Thalassarchaeaceae archaeon | reverse complement strand
CTTGCATCAAGAAGGGGAGATGATTCACCTCGCAGTTTGGCCGGGTTCTCTCTCGCTGACCGAAGACATCACTCGCTTCATAGCGAAAGAGGGCCGTTCGTGGGTCCTCTCTGCTTGTGGGGTGTACAAGGGTGAGGATTTCGGACACCTTTCGGTTGAGGATTTTCCGATGCGCGATTACATGATGGAGGCTGGTGGCTTCCATTCTGGAGGTTCACTAATCGCGGATCCGACCGGGAATATCATCGCTGGTCCTTTGCCCGATTTCGAGGAAGGGATTCTGTATGCCGATGTCGATAAGAGAACGGTAGTCGAAGAGCGTCAGAACTTCGATTATAGCGGCCATTACAGCAGACCTGAACTTCTCAATCTCAAAAGAGACTGAATCGGTGCTTTCATGGGTCAATCACCCACCCGTGAATACGTGGAAGACACCTTCAGGCTGGCTCTGTCCGGAACACCTGGGACGGGAAAATCAACCATCGCAAGCCTCCTTTCTTCACATGGTATGAGCATCTCAAAAATCGAAGAATTGGCTCAGCAAGCAGGTGCTCTTGAGGAGGTTGATGCGACAGATGGAGCACATCCTGTTGACATGGACATTCTGTTAAAATTCATTGATGAAAATTGGCAAAAGAAACCTTCGGAAACGGAAATAATCGACGGGCATCTATCTCACAATCTTCCTGTTAACGCAGTGGTGATTTTGCGATGCGAGCCAGAAATTATTCGGCAGCGGCTAAACGAACGAGGTTATCCTCAGCCTAAGGTAGAGGCAAATGTCGAGTGGGAATTACTCGGTGGGGCTTGGAATGAGAAGGAGAATGATATTCCTTGGGTTGAGTTCGATACTTCGAAAGTTGGGGCAGAAGTCATTGTTGCAAATATTCTCTCTTGGATTTCAGATGGCTTCAAACCGACTAGCCCTGAGGATGTAATCGACTGGGTGGGCTAATGTTCGAGAAAATGCGTGATACTTGGACCAAAATGGTTCAACCATTAGTCGTTAGAATGGGTGACCTAGATCCTAGTGTTTTGACTTGGACATCTTTGGCAATCTCAATCGTCTCATTCTACCTAATTGCAGTCGCTGAACTCGATAATGAAGGCGCGATGATGATTGTTGGTGCAGTAATTTTGGTTCTAATCGCTGGTGTTTTCGATGCACTCGATGGTGCATTAGCCCGACATCAAGGCACAGCGGGCCCATACGGGGACTTCCTCGACCACACAATCGATCGGGTAGTCGATGTTGGTTTGGTAGTTGCCATCGGTTACAACTCCGCATTCATAGTAGACCCGCTGGCTGGCTGGGCTGCTGCTCTGCTCACATTGCTCGGTTCATACATGGGAACTCAAGCACAGTCTGTCGGGCTCGGCAGACTATACGGAGGGTTCAGCCGAGCGGACCGTTTGGTAGTCACACTTGCCGGCCTTCTGTGGGCCGCTTGGCAGGCCGGCTCAGGCGGAACTGGATTCGAGATTTCATCAATCCACGAATATGCGCACTGGGCGTTGTTAGGAAATGCTGAATTGAATGGAATGACTCTAGCTCTTGCGATATCATTTTGGGGCGGAGTATACACTTTCCTAGTTCGATTCATGGAAACTCGAAAGCAACTTTTGGGAAACTGATTAGGGGTTGCAGAATGAGCCCATAGGGCTCAATCGCTACGGCAAGCATTATCCTTGCTTGGATGGCCAGCGTTCTGTATGAAGCACCTTATCGACCGAGTATTGGAGCTTCAGGATGGGGAAGAAACACCGGCTGCGCCGGTTATGACCGAGACTGATCCTGAACTCAAAACACTGCTAAAATCCCTACAACCACGAATTCGTGTATTCGGTTGTGGTGGCTGTGGATCAAACACCGTAGCCAGACTGGAAACGGAAGGCCTGTTTGATGGAGAATATGTTCGTGGAATGGCAATCAATACCGATGCTCAACACTTGCTTAGAGTCGGTGTCGACAACAAGGTACTCATCGGTCGAAGCGCTAGAGGCAGGGGTGCAGGTGGAGACCCAGAAAAGGGGGAACAGGCGGCGTTCGAATCCGAGAAGGCACTCAAGAAGGAGGTTGAGAATTGCGACCTTGCCTTCATCACTGCAGGACTGGGTGGTGGAACTGGAACCGGTTCTGCTCATGTTATTGCTCGCTTAGCCCGAGCAGAAGGCGCCCTAACAATTGCAGTAGTCACCTATCCATTCCTCTCAGAGGGAGCCCTTCGCAGACAAAATGCCGAGTGGGGGTTGGAAAGACTACGCGAAGTTTGTGACACAGTAGTGGTGCTTCCAAACGAGCGCTTGTTGGAAGTCGAAGGTGTACGAGATTTACCCTTGGACGCAGCTTTCAGAGTCGCTGATGAATTACTAATGAGGTCGATTGCCGGAGTATCCGAGATGATCTCAAAGGAAGGAGTTGTCAATCTGGACTTCCAAGACCTTCGTTCTGTTATGGAAAATGGTGGTGGAGTTGCGATGATTGGTCTTGGAGAAGCAAGAGGTGAAGATTCAGCCGAGAAGGCTACCGACGAGGCATTAGAATCACCATTATTGGACATCGACATTTCAGATGCTAGAGGTGCTCTTGTCAACGTGGTTGGAGGCCCAACTTTGTCCTTGGGAGATGCAGAGAAATGTGCTAAATTGATTCGAGATAGAATCAATCCGTACGCTCGAATCATTTGGGGCGCTACAACTGATGAATCCATGGGAGATGAAATTCGTGTGCTGCTGGTATTGACAGGGGTAAAATCCGACCAAATACATGGAGCAGCACTGCATACTCAGATGAGAAACTTACGAACTAGAACTGTTGAATTTGTCAACTGATTCTAGTCGATTGCAATTGTAATCTCAAACCGAACCCTTTGGGGTTCGCCCGTCGTGCTTAAAGAGGGATGGTTGGTCGCCGAGTCGCAATTGAGGAAGAGTCATGGCTATCGAGAACTCAGATGTTGGTGCTATCGAGCAAACTGCACAGAGGTTGCAGGATGACATAGAAGAGAGAGTCCGCCGAGTGCAAACCGGCTCAATGGCTCGTATCCTAAAGATGGCTAGAAAACCCTCCAAGCAAGAATTTCGACAGACCGTTATCGTCTGTGGAATTGGAATGTTTGTTCTAGGTGCAATTGGCTTCTTCATGCTCTGGCTAATGGATAATGCCCTACCGGTATTCTTCGATTGGCTAACTAGCTCTTGAGGTGAGATATATGTCTGATGCATTCGTAGTCTACGTTCGCCATGGTGAGAAAGTTCTGATTTTGCAGCGTTCCGATGAGGTCGCTGATTTCCCAGGTGCTTGGGATGGTGTGTATGGTGTTGGAGATCCTGAAGATATCGACGCAGTCACGACCAGAGTTACCGAGTGCACAGGTATTCCCTCAGACGCATTACAACATGTTCGTTCAGGACCAGCAAGAGGTCTTGCATTTGGAAACCGTCTGAACGATGTTACTCCTTTGCTCTTCATAGCTGAATCTGACGATGTTACTCCACGAACCATCTACAAGAATCACAGCTGGGTCGACCCAGCCTACATCGGACATTATGAATCAGAATCAAGCGAAGGAACAGGCTCCGAAAGATACTCCACTCCACAAATCGACGCCATGTATGGTGACGTCGCCTCTTTCCTATACATACTAAAGACCAGTATTGGACAAGAAGAGAATGTCGCCAAGGAAATTCGCGCCAGACTCTCCGGAACAGGTTCTTTGAAAGACATTCAAGAAGAAATCTTTGGAGTGTTAGTACCAGGTCACGTACGCGGTTATATTTTCCTAGAGGCGTCTGCGCTTCACCACGTGGAGAAGCTAATTGGAATCTCTGGAATGACTACAACACGATTGAAGAACTGTAGAAAGGTTCTACCTGGTGTATCGCCTCTAGAAAATACACTATCATATCTTGAGCCGAAGGCGGCAACCGCAGGTATTGAGGAAGGATGTATCATCGAAATTAGTGGTGGCGCCTTCAAGGGACAAGCAGCCCGAGTTATTCGGGTCACTGAATCAAAGGAAGAGGTTACTGTGGAGTTGTTCGAAGCAGCTGTACCAGTCGCTTTGACCGTTCGCGCTGATCAAGTTCGAGTAACTCAGCGCGTCGAATGAGATTAATTAGGAGAAATTGGAGGTTCGTCATCACGCTCAAATAGGGAGAGCAGGTCGGCGGGGCACTTCAGAAGGGGGTAGAGAGCATGTCAGCACGTAATGAGACACCTCACATAATTCTACAGACCCTTGGCCAGAAGACGTGTAACGGAAGCTGGGATGAGTCTACTGAGAACCTATCAATGGACCAAGTCAAGCAGGTTGCTGAGAAGCAGAAAGACCGCTTAACCGGTGCAACACTATACGCGCGCTCGCGTGAGGTTATGGGAACCTGCGTGGCAATGCGTGTTAAGGTCGAAGGCATGGAGCCAAAGGCCGCATTAATAGCAATGAAAGAAGGGAGATTCGACGAGCATTTTGAGTGAATAATCACGAATTGCGGGAGAGGGAAACCTCGCTGACCGCAGGGGTGAGGAATATGAGAGAAAATATCCAAACAGCAATTGAAGAAGCATTGAACAGCGCTCCAGAGCGCAAGTTCATCGAGACCATCGAGTTTTCATTTAACTTGAAGGACATCGATTTGAAGAATCCAGCAAACCGTATCCAAGAGGAAATTAGACTTCCAGCTGGCCGCGGAAAGCCGGTCAAGATAGCCATGTTCGCAGGTGGCGAAATGGCAACTAAGGCCAGAGCTGCTGGAATCGATATCATCGATCCTGCAACAATCGAGGATCTTGGCGGTAACCGTCAGCAGGCTCGTAAGTTAGCGAACAGTGTCGATTTCTTCCTAGCAGAGATTCCACACATGGGAACCGTTGGTCGATTCCTCGGTGTAGTTCTCGGTCCTCGTGGTAAGATGCCACGACCTGTTCCACCTACACTGGACCCCGCAATGGTTGCAGCTGGTCTGAAAGATACTGCAATCGTTCGTTCAAGAGACAATCTGACCTTCCATAGCCCAATGGGTTCTCGAGAGCAAAGTCTCGATGATTTGACTAACAATGCTATGGCAATCTGGACTCGAGTAACTGGAAAGTTAGAACGTGGTGTTGGAAATATTCGCTCTTGCTACATCAAGACCTCAATGGGTCCTTCGATTAAGGTCGAGGTGATTGAATGATTCAGCCAAAGGTTGCTTCTTGGAAGCGAGACCGTGTCGGTGAACTCGCTGCAATCCTAACTTCCGATGGGGTTCTTGGGATTGTCGACATTGGTGGTGTGCCTGCCAAAAATATGCTGAGCATGCGCGATGATTTGCGAAGCGGTCTATCGATTACAATGGCAAAGAAGACCTTGATGCGCCTGGCTTGGGAACAAACCGGACGACCGATGGAAGATCTAGAATTATTGCTTGAAGGAGCAGTACAGCCTGCTATCGTTCACACTACTTCGATGAATGCTTTCCAACTATACTCCGAATTGGAGAAGACCAAACAAGGCCGTGCGGCCAAAGAAGGCGAAGTCGCTCCAATGGATATTGTTGTTGAAAAAGGACCGACCGAATTCGGCCCTGGTCCAATCGTTGGTGAATTCAACGCTGTTGGTATTCCAGCAAAAATCGATAAGGGTAAGGTCGCGATTCAGAAGACTACCACTGTTGTCAACAAAGGTGACCCGATTTCCGCAGATCTCGGAATCATGCTTTCCAAACTGGACATCAACCCAATTGAGATTGGAATTATTCTAACAGGAGCTATTGAGGACGGATTCCTGTTCGAAGCCGATTCACTAGACCTAGACACAGATGGATTCCGAACCGACATCATCACAGCGACCTCAGGCGCGTTCAACCTAGCTTGCAACATTCGCTGGTTCTCTTCACAGACAATGCCAACCTTGCTCGCGAAGGCGAGTGGTGAGGCAACATCTGTCGCTGTGGAAGCGGGTATCGCCAACGATGCCACAATTCCACTATTCATTTCACGTGCGAACGCACGTGCGCTGGCCCTAGCAGGTCAGCTAGATTCCTCTGCGCTTGATGACGAGTTGACAGCGGCACTAGGTGCTGCCGCTAGCGTCGCTGAGAGCGCTCCTGCCGCAACCTCCGATGCGGGAGAATCTGCCGAAGAAGCTTCGGCTGAAGAGGAAGAGGAGGAAGAAGAAGACGCTGGGTTCGGTGGACTTGGCGACCTCTTCGGCTGAAAAAAAATAGGTGAGAAAAAAATGGAATACGTATATGCTGCAATGCTACTGCACTCCGCAGAGAAGAATATCGATGAAGACGGCGTTAGCTCAGTTTTGAGCGCCGCTGGTGTTGAGGTCGACGGTGCCCGAGTAAAGGCACTTGTCACATCCCTCGGCGATGTTGACATCGGGGAAGCGATGGCTACTGCCGTTGCTGCGCCTGTTGCTGCTGCTCCAGCTGCTGCTGGTGGCGGTGGTGGAGACGCTGCTCCTGCTGCTGAGGAAGCACCAGCTGAGGAAGAAGAAGAGGAAGAAGCCGGTGGCTTCGAAGGCCTCGGATCCCTCTTCGGTTGAAGCGAATAGCAAGTTAACACACACCCTGCGAACACCGCTTAGCGGTGGCTATCAGGTCGTGCGGACGCTGGCCGCTTCTAGGGGCGGACGCCGAGAGACAGCTCACCCTTCTCTCGTCCAGACTGCGCGATAACATCAGGACTTGGCGTGAATTCGTATCACATCGCCGTTTTGGACCTCATGATCTGCACCGATTACACGTCCACTGCGAGCGTCTGTAGCTCGAATAAAACCATCTCCAAGGTCGCTGTGAACTGCGTAGGCTAATCCTTTCGCTGTTGTTCCCTCAGGGATTAGAATTGCATCTGGGAGAACATTATCATCGCCATCTACCCAATGAGTTTCATCTTGCACGGGATAGGCTACCCTTCTGTCGAGTCTGTCGAATACAATATCTCCAACAAGTCCTACCAATCCTCCTCCTGACCATTTTGCAAGCGACTCACCAATTGAGGAAAGGGCATTTCTTTGCGCTTCAGATAAATTAGATTCACCTTCTTCGGTGATGGTGAACCCTTCTCCTCCTGGCCTGTGTTGAATTAATCCTGCAGCACTCGCCCTGCTTAGTGCGAGTTCTGCTTCCGCACTTGTGGGAATCAGTATTCCTCCAGATGCGGTAACCATTTCCTCAAGTTGATTCCACGAACCTTCTTCTGCTCTATCGGCTTTATTTGCTGCAATACAAATTGGGAATAATCCTGTTCTGATTGTTTTCGCCAGTGTTGTCAACGGTTCGTCACCCCAAGACCACGGCACACCGGCATCAGGGTGCTGAGATGATACCTCAATAATGCCGGCAGAGACATGGGATTCATTGGCTCCAATTCCGCTTAACTGATCTAATAGGTATGTTACCAGGGCCTTGTCGCCCTCTGATTGTACCCGGCGTGCACCTCTTTGCCAACTCGATTCGATTATGCCCCGAATCCAAGCATCTAACTCTCCTAGAAGGAACTCATGCTCTTCTACAGGGCTGGAACCGCCTTCTCCTACAGGATTGCCCTCCAAATCCGTTGAACCTGATACGTCAACAACTTGGATTAACGCGTCACAACGGGCTAAATCAGACAAGAATTGGTTACCTCTGCCTCGTCCTTCATGAGCACCCGGTACCAATCCTGCTACATCGACTAATGTGACTGGAACTAGTCGATTATGTCCAACACAAGAACCGGTATTTGGAGAACAGATGCTACCTTTTCGTGGGTCATCTGCTGATATTGATTCAAGTCTTCCATCAGCCTCACGTTTCCCTCTAAGTGCCGAGCAAGCACACGGTTCTCGTAGTGGAATCCATGCCACCCCTACATTTGGATCAATTGTCGTAAATGGATAATTTGCAATATCAACTGGAGTTTGAGTTAGAGCGGAAAATGTCGTTGATTTCCCAACGTTCGGCTTACCAACTAGACCTATCCTCATGTCTTACCCTTCCACTCAACAGGGGTGTTTAGCCCTCAACTTGACGGTGGTGGCTTATTCTGATTTTCTTACAAATCAGTTGCTGAGCCCTTCTCGTCTGATTCGCCTACAGGCACTACCATTGTTTCCATTCCTGCACCGGATGCAAGAATTCGAGAGACGCTTGTAGCAGACGCGAGGTTGTATGTATCTACTTCAATAGAAGAAGACACCTCATTCTCTTCACCAACAATTCCGCCTCGGAATAGACCACTAACCATGTTTAGACTGTGTAGGATCATTGCAACTACTGCGAAGTAGAAGATTACAGAAGCTGCTACTGAAAGTTCGTGAGAGAGGCTAGACGGATCTTCAACGCCAGCATCCAGCAGAGCCATGTCAATAGCGCTGGAAGTTAAACTGAGCATTAATCCAAGCAATACTGCGGCACCCATTAGCCAAAATGCAGCTCTTGCACGATCTGCCGATGCCAATTGCCGTCCGGTAATGGAAGGATAGAGAACAAGTACTGAACCAAGTGATAGTGGGACCATTACTGCCCATCGACTCATCTCTTCAATTGTCCAGGATAGTCCTGAGATTGCATTAGTTCCCGATACTGCATCGGTTTGAACGAAAAGTGAACCTACGAATACCGGAATCATGGCTAGCAATCCAAGATTAATCTCGGCTAAACCAGCAGTTCCTGGAGAGGAACTATCGCGAAGGGTTAGCATAGCATTTGCAACCAATGCTATTACTGGAACTGATGCCAGTGCCATGAGGAAGGTGACGATAACTGTGTCATTGGTAGACATTGCTAACTCTCCGGCATCTAGGCCGAATAAATCAGCGACCAGAGTTCCATGGTTTGCCCCAAACGGGTTCAGTGTGAATAAGCCGCCTAGAAGCGTTGCACCAACGAGAGTTCTGGACCATAGCGCATTTCCAGAACCAACACTAGATGCGTACAATACAATCCCAGATAATGAGAGGAAGAAGAAGCCGCTTCCCTGTAGCCTGTACATCAACCACTGGCCATTTCCATCTTCGATCATACCTGTTGACATAACCGCGATTAGATTGAATGATTCGGCCATTAATCCTAGTAAAATCAACCATGCAGGCATAGGAATCGAGCCGGCGCGGTTTGCTACTGTGAGTAATTGGTTGAGGACGATGGCTGTAATTGCCAAAACATGTATTGCTGTTCCAATTACCAGAACTTGTTGTCCAAGAATTACTGGATCGTGAGAGCCAATCAATGTGACAAATACTCCTGCCGAGTAAAGGAAGGAGACCAAAGTTCCATTCCTTTCACTTGCAAGTCCTGTGCCCAATAATTTGGGAAGAATGTATAGGCCACAGCCGATCAGTGCCATGCTTATTCCGCCAAATGCGGTAACTGCCTTACCTGTGGCTGCTAGAGTCTCAGCAGTCGGGTCGTATCCCCATGCACTTAGTGAATGGAGTGCGGTTGGATCGTGTGCGAGCCACATACCCTCGAAAGTGAACAAGGCACCAATCATCATCCAGAGAACCGATTGCAGAATCCATGCTCTTGCTGCTGAACTTGAACGACCCTCGACCAATTCGATTCCTGGGCCTAGTGCTTTCTCGAGCATGAACATCCCCATAGTTCGTGCTACGTCGGAGAATATCCACAATCCTCTGTGGACTAGAATGTAGAAAATTAATGCAGATAGCCAAAAGACGGTTAGGGTAGTAAGAATATCAGACATGATAATCACCTCACTCGCGAGTGACCTCCGTAATCATCGTCGCAATAATCGAGAAAAATCCGAAAACTGCTCCGAGGATGAAGAACCAGATTCCTCCGGTTAATGAGCCGAAGGTCTCGAAATCGGATAGAACTGGATAATCTTGTCCGGGATACAGGATACTGTATATCACCATGAAGATCAGAGAGGAGACCAACGCTCCAACAATTACTACTTTCGAAGCTGCAGGTTCGTTATCGCCTTGTAGGAATCCGTCATCTTTAGTCATTGAGACACCACTAGCCCACAACACTTCGTGGGCAGGTGAACCACTGAAGATTCGCCCTTAAGCATTGGGCGAGGGACGTAGTCCCTCACTTCAAGGAGCCCGCATTAAGTCGACGCGGTTTCCACGCCTATCTCGACCACTTCCTAAGGGAGTTGGAAGATTCAAATCAGAGGTGATTTCTGCACTCCAAATCGCTTTACATTCGCAGTCTAATCCTTTGAACTCTGCAAGGTTCCGAGATACTGAGTATCGCTCTATAGCTGCGACCACATGCTTGTCACAAGAACCGCAGTTGTGGGCACCTCTGATCTTTCCTCCAGCGGTTGGATGAACTATGATTCGAGAGTCGTGTTCTGCTGTATTTTCGTGAGTACGTTGAATCATTTCTACTAAGGACCACAACCACGGAGGGCGGTATTCTCGATTTCTGAACAAGCGATCAACGATTGTTCGATTCTGTATGTTCATCGGATTTATTGATACTTCATCTGAAAGTGGTGCAACGTCGACAAGCCACTTCGATGTGTGATTCAATGCGTCCCCTTCACTCATGAATGGAGGCTTGAAAATTAGGTAGGTTTTGACTCGAAGACCATTGCTTTGAAGATCTTCTACAGCCTTCCTCCATGTCTTTGTTGAGAAGCCTTTGTTGACATGAAAACGAAGCACTGCGTCATCGTAGGCTTCTAGACCAATGGCCACTGTGCATCCTGGATGATGCTTGGCAAGGAACTCTAGTTTCTCTGGCTTGCACATGTGGGCTTGGGCTTCGACAACAAGATGCAATCCCATTTCATGAGTCTCTTTCAGAACGTGCTCTTGCCATTCTGCTGGGTTCTCTTGATCCTCAAAAAATGTACCCGATGTGTACACCTTGACCATGGAGCATCCTTCGAAATCATTGGTCTGATTTTTTGCATCGTCCCACTGAGCAAATAGGTCATCTGCAGTTACATCATCACGAACATCGTTGAAGTAGCCACAGAAGGTACAACCCGATTTCCACCACCAAGCACAGCCACGAGTACGCAAGATTACCGTCGCTGCTTGACAAGTTGTTCCGTCTGGCATTCGCTCAGGTGTTACATAAACCGTCGCGGGCTTCTTTGCGTCCCAAGATTCACGCCGTGCAATTGACTCGGCTGTGTTTTCCGGTGCTTTGACTAGATGGTGGATTTTCACTGAAGGTGAACCGTCACCTAGCATGCCACAAGCCTGAGCCATGTTGCGGGGGAAGTCCGAACCGTCTTGATTCTGCCGACAGGCCAAAATTGATGACTGAAGCACCTTAAGCAAAGGCGGGGTGTACACTTGAAGTCGTTTGAAGTAGTTCAGAATGTGTTGACTTCTCTTATCATTCCATTCCTAGGAATTATCGTTGGAATTGCCGCGATTCCGGGTGTTTGGATCTTCCTCGAGGCTAGGACTTACCTAGTTGAGCAAGAATATTGGATGGAACTAGTTGGAACTGGTATTTCTCTAGGACTAGCTTGTATTGTTTGGGGGCTCACCCTAGTATTGATGTCAGGTCTGCTGGGTGGATTATTCCGACCAAGGCTAGAACCTGGAAGATACCCTCTTCGATCATTTGTGACAATTCAATGGGCTTGGTCGATGGTTTTCCACAGGGTAGCAATACTATTCTTGCCCATGCTAGTTCCTTCTTTTGTAGGGACAATTTACTATCGCTTGGCAGGAGCAAAGATTGGGTCAGGTTGTCAGATTAATTCCCCACACCTGAATGATGCAGGATCAGTTGTCCTAGGAGATGGTGTAGTAGTCGGAGGTAATGCAATCATCAACGCCCATTTGGTTGAAAAAGGTGAGTTAGTTATGGCTCCGGTGAAAATAGGAAATGGCGCCCTAATTGGAGGAAATTCGACGGTTCAGCCGGGTTGTACAATTGGTGAAGGAGCAGTCATAGCCAATCGTGCAGTGTTGCCAAAATGGACTGATATCCCTGCTGGTGAAGTATGGGGAGGAGTCCCAGCGAAATGCATACGCCTCGCTGATGGAACTAAGCCCGAATGAGAAATATCATTCGTCATCGACTTCTTCTTCGGTCTCTTCCGCAGCTTCTTCGGCCATTTCTTCAGAAGCATTTGCCGCAGCATCCAGAACCTCGTCCATTCGCTCGCGGAATGTTGCCTGTTTGAGTTCCTGTTCGCGAATCGCTTCAATCGCGGCATCAATCATATCGTAACGAGTTTGAATCGCTTGACTTAGATCTTCGAAGAGTCTCATGTGCTGAGCGTACCAATCATCCCTAGCGGTCAATTGTCCCTTAGCAACACGCAAAGCTTCGTCTAGGTCTTCAGCGACTTCGAATACTCTACCTAGACGAGCCGATTCGCGACTGTACATCTCTTCCATTTTCTGTAATTCTGGCTCAAGATGCTTTACTCTTTGTGAATTCTTTGCGCCATCTAATTCGAGGTCTCTGATGCGATTATCCTTGTCTGAGAGAAGTTCCTGAAGTCCCTCCATCTCAATCTCTTTATCGATCATCTGACGCTCTAGAACATCGATGGTTGCATCCTTTTCATCGGAGGCATCTTTGAGGGCTGTGTATCCTGCGTATAGCTTCTCAAGTCGGTCTTTCTCCTTGGTCAAATCTTCCTCCAATTGGCGGATTCGAAGATCGGGAGAGTCATTGATGTCTTCATCGCTCATCAGCACACCTCATCTACCTCGAAACTCCGCCCTGCTTTAACATCGGCGGAATGAATGTCATCTTAGACCGCACTTAAAATAACGAATTTTGGGTTTGAAAACCCTCGAAAATTACTTACAAATCGCAGCAATAGCGGCTGCGAGTGCAACGTTTAGTCGCTTAGAATGAGGTATGTGCAACTTCTCGTCTGGTCCATGGGCATTATTTCCTGGACCTGATGAACCGGTGCAAAGGAAACAGGCCTCTGGAAATTTACCCTGAATCATTGCCATGAACGGAATTGTTCCACCGATCCAGGTGGCCATCGGCTGGTGTCCTGTTAGGTGAATACTGGCGGATTCAAGAGCCGAAGCAACCCCTTCGTCCAAGGGAGGCGCATGGAAGCCATCGGCAGGTTCGGTTGGCTTGTAAGTCACCTCTGCCCCGTAAGGAGGATTTTCCTCCAGAACCTGCTTCAGAACCTCTTGAACCTCATCCGCTTTCACCCCTGGTGGAATTCGGAAGCTGAGTTTCAAGTCCGTATTTGTACGCAGAACATTTCCCGCGGTCTGTACGGGAGGTATACCATCTGCTCCAATAATCGAAAGAGCTGGTCTCCAATTGATATCCAATAGCATCTCACTAGATTCTTTTGACTGGGCCTCTAGAGTCTCTACAATTGGCAAAGATGTCCATAATTCATCACCAAGTATTTCTCCTAAAGCTACTGCTTCTCTTTTTATTTTTTCAGAAATTTCAACATGCATTTCTGGAATTAGGACCTCGCCTGTCTTTGAGTTTTCAACTCTGTCGAGAAGCATTCGCTGTATCCTAAACGAAGACGGAATTGCTCCTCCTGACATTCCAGAATGTACTCCTTCATGAGAGACTCTAACACTTAGATTTCCAGCAACAAGGCCTCGGAGTGCCTCGGTTACCCAAATGTGTTCATAACTTGGCCCTCCGCTGTCGAGAACCACGATTAGGTCAGGATTACCCAAGTCCTCGGTTAACGCGTCTAGGTAAGGAGGTAGGTCAAATGAGCCGGATTCCTCACAGGTCTCAATTAGAAAGGTGGCCTTTGGGTGGGGGATTCCAGCCTCTTGCAATAGCCGAATTGCTGTTACACATAGATAACCGCCGTAACCATCGTCAACTGACCCTCGACCAAACAGGAAAGGGTCTCGTCTAACGGCTTTGAGTGGATGTAGACCTTCAGACCAAAGGTGGGGTCGGCTGGGTTGCTTATCTAAGTGAGAATAGAATAATACCTCGCCACTTCCAGTGCCTTCTACAGTCACCAAAAGCACAGGAGTGCGATTCTCGATTCGATGAACCTTGTAATTCATACCCTGAATTCCCTGATTATCTAACCATGAACAGAATAAATCGATTGTAGCTTGCAATTCTCCTAATTCATCCCAATTTGGCTCAAACATTGGCGATAAGGCATGAATCTCGATAAATTCTCCTAGGCTAGGAAGAATTGACTCTTCCCAAATCCTCTCGGCATTCTCTGCCATACTATCTAGGTCTACGGCCATGGACCCGGGTTATCCCTTAGGCAAATGGATTATTCCCCATAGGTGGCTCAAAATTAAATTCCAAATTGGGATTATTTGATGAGTTCTGGAAGAGGTCCACAGATTGGCAAATCTCCTCGACTGAATGGACATATTTTGCATATATGGGCCTCTGATGCAGGCCTTCTTTGGAAATCTGCTAATGGTAACTCTGTGACGAGTTCCATACGAGCAGCTGTTGCAAGAATTTCATCCAAGTCGGCTTGTGCTGCGGCAAACATCTCTTCTGGATAAATCACTAAGCGGCCTGAAACACCAACAAGTATGGCTGGCCTCTCTACTCGACGGCGTTGCCCTTCTGGCCTTGATGCCTCCATCTTCTCCAAAGCACGGTGATAGAGTGCCAATTGTAACCGATGATGCTCCAACATATCCAATTCAGCATCATTCGCGGGCGATGTAGAGGTGTTTCCGTAGGCATCGAGTAATTTTCCTGAGCCTGTCAAAACAGACTCTGCCTGCTCCGTCTTTAGGTCGATAGGACGAATCGAAGAGGAACCATCCATATGAGTTGAGCATAATACAAGGTCGATTGAACCATCCATATCGACAAAAGCGTTTGCAATATTCGCAAGTGTTTGCTCTCCATCTGGAGTCCATCTGGTCCTTGGTACGGACTCAAACGAAATTTCATTTGAGATAGTAAATGGGTATTCAGTACGTAATCCCTCGACTCTTTCGCCATCGATGATTTCTGCATTTGATAACCTTCCAATATGGCCTTCTTCGATTCTTTGTAACATCACCGCAACAATCTCAGAGGTTTTCTCTCGATCTACACCCCTCGGTAGTAATTCGTCGAATACTTCTGCCATCAATCCACTATCCAATAGGCGACTATCTACCTTATTCGCCCAAGTTGTAGGAAGCGGCATTGAGGGTTTATTTCCCGAGGGTCCGGGGTTACCAATTCCAACCTCAAACATCCTGTGTACAATCAATCCCAATTCTGTTGGACTTGGGAGATTCGAGTCCTCATATTCTATGTTCGGTTCATCCATTTGGCGAATTGAGCGCGAATCAGCATCATCATCGGGTAATTGGTTTGAGGAGTATATGGAATCTGGTTTCAATCCACCTCTTGTCTCAAGCCAATTCCGGCGTGGGCATAAATCAATTTTTGATAATCTGTGAGGGGCTAATCGTATTCTTTCTCCTGTTTCCAATCTCGAGGAAAATTCGACATCAGACACCCTATCATCGGTTGCAGCTTCATGTAACATGGTTTGCCTAACAAGTGGAGAGTGCAGTATATTCTCATCCGCATTTTCGCTGATTAGACAGTGAGGATTGTGGTAAATATTGATGCCCATTTTCTCCCGGCCCTCTTGTTCGGCTCTTAGCCATCCATCAAAACGAAGTGAACCGGGGTTGAGTATTCTATCGAGGCCTTCCTCTGAATTGAGAGGGTGTGGTTGGTTATCATCTTCCAAAGACATCCAAGGCGAATCATCAGAAGTTTCACCTCTTCTATGTGAGGCTTGCCTAAGTGATTCAACCCACATTTGTCCAAGAGTGGTTTGAGTTGCAGAATATCTCCAAGGCAAATGTAAACCAGAATCCTCTTGCCAACTAGTGTCGTCTGGAGATCCTACGATTACTAAATGCTCCTCGGCCCTAGTTGCGGCGACGTAAAGCAAGCGTCTAGCCTCTGCATTCTTCCTTTTTTGGGCGATTTTTTTTGCGTGTTCCCACATAGCCGAAATTGGATATTCATCACCCGGCCATGGAGCAGGATGTCCAGCGAAGAATTCGGGGCTGACGATTAATCTCGATTGACTTTCATTGGTCAATGTAATGATTCCTTTCGCGCTAAACAGGTCAGTAACGAATACTACTTTCGATTCTAGGCCCTTTGAGTTGTGAATAGTCATCAATTGAACAGCGTCCCTCTCCGGGATATTTTTTGCCTCAAGAGCACGTCCTGCTTGTTCTCTCAAATCCCTCAAACGATCTGCAATTACAATCGCATCGCCGCCGACCGAATCAGAAATCGAGCGAACTTCGTCTATGAATCGCTCGACATCCTGAATCGAGCCTTCATCACAGTGAGCTGTCAATAAATCAGATTGATCGATTGTTTCGAGCAGTAAGTCAATTATTCTTCCAGATGAGGAGAGGTCAATCCATCTCTGAACTAATGCTCTTTGTCGGGGGTTTGAACTATATTCGATTAGACGATATAGTAGATTATCATCTTGCCTTGTGTCAAGGAATGATTGTAATTCGGCGTCACTCTTTCCAATCAAGGAAGAGCGTGCCACCCAAGCAGCAGCGAACTTGCTATTCGGACGAGCAATGAATTGGATTAAACCATCAAGGTCTGCGACAACTGGTCGTTCCATCAAGCCGCCTTCTCGGTCGGCTTGGACTGGAATGTTGTGATCCCGTAAATGTCTAATAAGCGCATCTCGGATTTTTGAGCGGCTAGCCATTAGTACCATGATATCACTATAGCGAATGGGCTCTTCAGATGCTGGTATCGTTACCCAATTCCCATCGGGTGCCATAACTCTAGTTTCTCGACATTGAGTCATAGCCTGTATCCGCTTTGCAATCATCATCGCTTGACGTTCATTAGAATCCGCTTTACCAAACTCGAATGGATCGATGTAGGTTGTCAATTCGGTTGGAGGGTTTTCTTCCCCATCATTCATCACTGGACATATCCATTCCAAGGTTCCGCGATTATTTTCTTTCGCAGGTGATGGTAACAATCGCTGAGCTGAGGCGTAGTAATCTGCGTCCGGGAAGAAGCGATGTCTGTCAGAGAATATATCCTCCCACCATTCGTTCATAACCTGTAGAAGCTCTCCCTCTGTTCGATAGTTCGTAGTCAGAGAAATCTCACCTTCGGAACGAGCAGTGACCTCTTCTGGACTGAGTGAACTAATACCTTCGGTGGTTTCAAAATGAATCCATTCTGTTATATTTCGCGCATTTTCTTCTGACAATTGAGAGGCGCGTACAATTTGTCGTCCGTGAGAAAATCTTGGGTCGCGGCTTGCTACGTCACTCCTGAGAACCGGTTCTCGAGTTAACTCAGATATGTTCTCATACTCATGTCGATTTATAGAACGAAGTCGGTGAGCAAATTGTCTGAACCCAGCCACTTCAGCTTGCCTGAATGCATAGATTGACTGTTTCATGTCCCCGACATAGCAGACTGTTGGCTGCCAGTCTGTATCTGGTTCGGTGAGTTCGTCGGTTGCAAGATACTCACGTGGCCCCCAAAGTCGTGACAGTATACGCCACTGAAGAGGTGAGTTGTCTTGAGCCTCATCGATAATGAATGCTCGATACCTTCGCCTAATCTGTCGTAACCTTTGGTAGCGGTGTTCGAGATCGCGACGGATTTCTGCTAGATTTGAAGCAGAGTCTCCTGCCAATTCTGGATTGGCTTCCATCTCATCCAAGATAACAAATGCACGATGAATGTGATCATCACGCCAAGTATTCTCTCCAATGGAATCTAGGGCTGAAATTAATGGCTCTGGGTAAAATGTTCTGCAGACTCTTGGACAAGAATCCAACAATAAATCACCCGCTAGCAAGGCTATATCCCTATGCTCATGAACCTCTTCCCTCTCTTTTAGAGCATCGACGATGCCAGCCAAACCTCGAAGAATGGTTCTGATATCATCGAGGTTTCTCGCTTCTGCTTCAATATTGAATGAATACCCCCTAGGACTCATTCCACTTGGAAGTCGTTCAGGCAATTCATCCGGAAGATGTCTCAGATTAAATCGAGCATTTGCTGGGATAATTGAGTCCTGTCTAGAATCTAGAATTAAGGCGAGTAAGGAGTGATGTTTCACTCTTTGTCCGACATCTGAACCGAGGATATTTTTTGCTCGTGTATGGCAATTGTTCCATATTTCTCTAACGTTAGATTTGTCTATCTCGTTTAGGACTGTGTAGGATTCTATTCCAGGTCTCCATGGATAACTAGAGTGATTTGGTAATTTACCACTAGGGAAAGGATTCCACTCATCTACCTTGAGTAGACTTCCTCCGACGATACACATGAATACCCTGCTAAGCCATATCAAACGCTCCCAATCTTCTGTGGGAGGGCCTTCATCGGAGAGTAATGACAATACATGGATTCTGGTTCCCGCTTCCCAACCATTGGGCGATAACCTAGGATAGCTACGAACACAATCTACGTAATCCTCGATAATCGATTGAATCGTATTTGTCACTTCCTCAATGTCTTGGGCCCTAATGGATGTCATCAGACGTTGTTGCAAACGCTCCGGATCTACACTACCATCAAGGCCCAGAAGACCTCTTTCTCCTTCTGAAATAAAAATCGATTTAGAAATTATAGGGTTGAGTATGCTGGTCGCACGGTTACGTCCAGCATAGTGTTGAGTTATTCTGTCCCGGGCTGCTAAAACCGCTTCAACATCATTAGCTGGTATTCCGGCATCTACCGCATCACCGTACAAATTGGGGGAATTAGGTAATCTCCAAAGTGTGTTGATACTTTGTTCGGTAATTCGTAAAATCTCTGACTCGGTGACAACGTCTTCTCCGAATTCGTCCCCGAGATAGCTACGATATGGAGACACTAATTGATTGAAGAACGAGTCAATAGTGCCGATTGGAGCATCTTCTAACAACATCAACAATTGTTCGGGGAATCCTTCGTGAGTGATTCTTGGGTCTGCGTCAAATTCGCCAGATGTAGAGAATGAACCGGATTGTAATCGTGCGATTTTTTTCCTTAGTTTATCTCTCATCTGGTCCGCAGCGGCTACTGTAAATGTCAGAAGTACTACTTCCGCTGGGAGCAAACCCTCCCAATCTTGCAAATTCATCCTTTGGGAAGAAGGTGAAATTAGAGTGCCGCCCTCTAATTCTCTAGGTCGTTCTGGTCTTGGAAGGAGGCGTGTTGCGCGTTGATCCTTCTCAAGATAATGTTGAACTACTCTTTCTACAATAGTCATAGTTTTGCCAGTTCCAGCACCAGCGTCTATGACAATATGTGAATCTAGATTTAGCGCTAGACGCTGGCCAGTATTCAGAGTAATGGGATCCGAATTATCCTCAACATTACTCATCGTCATAGATTATCACCTCTGACTCTAACATCACATACCGAAGTTACCGGACAGAATTTGCAGGCGTCCTCGCTCGGAGTTGGGTGAACCCGTCCATTGGCTGCACCTGCTGCTGTAGCAAGGGCAGTAGTAAGACGCTGAGCTAACCAAGCCCTGAATGAATCACTAGCTTGTTCTGGTTCTTCATCGGGGAACCGATGCATCCGAGATGTTTGAGGGTGACTCCTATCTCCTAAATCAAGCGAATAGGATTCCTCGTTAATATAGCCTGAAACTTCCAAGAAATGATTTGTATTATGGCCAATTACACTGATTCCAGCAGCGATTACCAAGTCACCTGGATGTGCTATCTCCCAAGCCCTTGCATATAGTGCAAGTTGTAATTCCTCTAGTAACCCCAAGCGATGTCGTTTGATTGGTTTACCTTCGCTGGTTTTGATATCTCGAATGATAATTTGTCTACGAGGTCGCCAATCCTCACCATCTAGTCGAATTGGTGCTACAGTTTGGGATCCATTTTCATCCTCAAAAATAGTCATCTCAGAATCGAATGGGACTAAATCCACTCGGTCTATTTCTCCCCTCAATCTCAAGGAGGGTAATTCTCCATCACCATGACTCGAAATCTCTTCTGGAAGAGAAATTTCTATGCCATCTTCATCGAAAGAAAGTGCCTCCCATTCGATTGCTATCGGTATTGCTCCAGATAATGTTCGTTCCTCTGCAATCATTCGACCGATTCGGCCAGCTAAGGGTGTTGGGCTTTCTTCGCCAAGCCAATCAAACCATTCATTTCTCGTAAAGCCGGTTAGCATACGCAAGCGAGTATTAGAGACTGCGTCGGTCCTCTCTAACCAAGGGGCTAAATCAGCAAGAATACTTAGGGCGATAGATTGTAATTCGGAATCGCTTTGACTAGCATTTGCAATATTCAATGGTAAGTTGCTAGTTTGTATTTCTTCGATTGTACGTTCTTTATTCTCCTCGACTCCTAAAATTCGCTCAATCAATTGATGGTGGACTTTGTGGAGCAAATTCCCTTGAACTCTAGCATCAAGATCTTCCCTTTGACGCTCCTCTTCTTTAGCATACAAACCTCGGGTTAGCCAACCTTTTCTTGGACAGGATAGCCACTGTTTTAGGCGACTTGCTGACCATATCGGAACTGTTTGTCCCGCCCCATTGGTATGTCCATGTCTTGAATTGAATGGGATTGAACCAGTTTCTTCCGGTCTGAGTGGTCTCGGGTCAATTGACGCCATCCTTGGGCCTCCGACTACTGGCCACCGAGAGGCCATCCTTGGACTGACCTTGTTCTTTGGTGGGCTGACTATCAATCGTCTATCTTCAATGCCCCAAAGGTGGGGGATGGCTGATTCAGGTAGGTATCCTTGCTCATCTAAGCCCCTTTGTATTCGTCGTTCTCGATCGTGTTGTATTTCTATGTCTAGAGGTATTGAAACCGCTGAAGGATTGAGGGGTAATCTAGATGGCGGCTGCATATCCCTCAATGAGTTACCATCTTGCCATCTTTGATTACTCGAGTCATTTTCTCTAATCGGAGATTCTTCCAAGTTGATGGAAATTGAATCCGGACTGTGAGTACTAATCCATTCACGAATTGGAGCGGCGACCGGGGTAGATTTATCCTCGCTGGGATCTAAAATTACAATCTCTGAATTTGCCGCACTTAGCAAATGAAAGAAATGATGACGAGCCTGGCGAATTGGAGTGTCTGGTCGAAGAATTCCTAGTCTATGTCTTTCCTCTTCTCCAAGCAGAGGCACTTTGTGAACTCGTAAATCCCATGAAGAGCTGGATATGTTCGCTAGAATTATCAAATCTGCATTACAACCCAAAGCATCCTCTGGAGTACATAGACGGATACGGCTGTATGAATTGCCACCACCACTTCTTACAGGAGTTGAAGAAAGAATTGTTTCCAATTCAAGAACCCAATCAGAGCCATATTGCGGAACTGATTGACCTGTTGTTCGTTGCATTCGGCGAAGTCTAGAATGTGCATCAACTACACTTTGGACTACTGCTGCTGGAAGCGAATTAGAGCCATCTGCTAAGTCCAGTCCTGATGCTAAATCGACTCTAGATAATGCCTCAATAAGCCATTCATCACCGCTGTTAGTTGGTTCTACTTGCGGCAAGTTTTGGCCGCTATGACAACCGCGCCACAACTCAGGGTTCGAGAGCGCGATCTGATCATAATCTGCTAAAAGTGGTCTATTACTTTGGGCTAGTGAAAGTAGCCACCACTGCGTTGCTTCCTTAATCGGACCCTTGTTTACGTCTGAATCTTCTCTTGCGAGAGTGATTAGCCATCTCTCTAGAGTTCCTGCTCCACCAAGTATGTGATCGCTTCTAGCCAATTCCGACAGTAAATCAGCGTTAGCAATTGGAAGGATTTCATTATTCGATGGGTGAGTATTTACCTCTGGAAAAATTCTCAAGGATTCCTGTAAGGCAAGGGAACGCAATGAATCTAGAGACCATGCATTAGGTCCGTGACAAATACCAGCGAGGCTAGCGAGCCAGTGCCCCAGGGGTTTGCTAGAGGCCATCGATTGTGAACTTGGTAGGGAAATTCCTAGATCGTTTAAGGCCCTAATCCATTGGTGGTTTTCTTCATTCGATGTTGGGTCGATAAGCAATATGCTGGCATCCGGATTAGTCCTCAGTTGCTCTGCAATTAATCTAGTAGCTTGTGGAATCGAATGGGCCTCTCTCTGAATTGTAAATCTGCGATGAGCAGAGTTTTCTAACCCTTCTGAAAGGTCCGCAAGATTATGCTTAGGTAACCAATCAGGTAAATATTCTGATTCGCTAATTGGGTATTGGTCTTCTAGGAGGAATCCATGTAATCCCTGCCTAAAATTTCCAGGATAGACTAATTGATGAATTGAACGATGTTGCGAAATTGCCCTTAGTAAGTCTATTTTCCTTGATGGCAAAACAGGAGAGTGATCGAGCATTACAATTCCATCTATCTCTGAGAGGCTGAATGGTGGGTTTTCGGAATCAATTGTCCTATCGAGTCCTTCGATTACTCGATCTGTAACAAAGTCGGGATGGGTGCCTCCCAATTGCTCTTCTAATTCTTGCAGGACACGGGAAAAGCCAGCAATGCCTGGTCCCTCCCAATCTTCTAACCTTCCTTCGCGTGCTAAAACCGAATGTAAAGCGGCTAGAGAACGAGTCTTGTTCCGTTTCCATTGTAGTTCAGGTATTGGATGAATAATTGGGAATTGAAAATTAGCAGCAGCCTGGGCACAGGCGGAATTCAATATCAAATTCCAGCCGCCTGACATCGATAGAATTCTTGGCATTCGTAAATCCGCAAGAAGAGATTTTTCAAGAGAATCAATAGTATGGTGAAGTGTTCTATCTATTACCAATCCCTCATCTGCTAAACGTGCAAGGTTCTCTCGCCTAGCCTGCTCTCCAGGATAGAGAATGAGAATACGAGATGGACCTCCTTCGGAGGGAGGTAATGGGTCTGTACTCTGCCGTCTGATATGATTCAATAACCAATCTGGAATAGGCCCTGGCTGTACCTCTTCGTTGGTAATAGAGTGTACAAGTTCCTGAACCACCACACCACCGAGCATCTGCGATGGTTTGAGGGGGTTCTTGAACCCGCCGATGGGTTTGGCTCAGAATTGCCCTCATTGGTGTCGACTTCTTACTAGGGGAACGGCAGCGAGTAGCGACAATAGGGTGGCCATGCCCACCCCTGGTAGACTATCGTGGACACTATTGTTGCCTTCTTTTTGGATTTCCCAATCGATTAGTAATACGGCTTTCATATCCTCTCCATCCCATGTTGAAGGAATATCGAGGCTGATCGATCCGTTGGTTCCAGATAGTTTGTGTGCAGCGTGATTAACGTGTTGATAATCTTCCAGATTGTTAGAACCTTCTTCAAATCTTGCTGAATCCTCGACGAACATAATCCAAGGGGTTGTGAACTGAGTCGGACACTCATCTGCACAAGAAGAAATTAGGTCGTCGTAATTCCAGCTAAATATCGCCTCAGATTCTGAAAAATTGACTGAAAAATCGATATTCCCGCCCATGAACCATGCCCGATTTCCTACTTTCAATGACTGAGAGTAGTCATCTGAAAGTGATACTCCTTTTGCTTTTGAACCTGTATGCATACGCTGTCCGTCTATTACAGAGGTTGGAGCGGCTCTCTCGATGCCAACAGCCTTCGTTGAGGCTGTGCCGTAAGTGTCTACCCACCGTTCTTCCGTGCTGTTTGAGCCGAATGGATCTTCGATTTCGAACCATACTCGGTGATAGTGAATCAATACTGCATTGACTTCTTCCACTGCCTGGCTCATGGCTTCCTCAGAAGTTACGCAATTCGTACACCAAGTTGCAGTGTACACCTCGACAATGTTTGGTAAGTCATTGAATTCAGCAGTAATGCTTGCATCAGTGCTTGTGTTACCCATTGGGAGGGTCAATCCACCAAAGGTCCCCGCGTCCTGTTGGTCTCTTGCGTCAACCCAGATTGTTCCGCTTTGAGCTAATGCGGCCATTGGAGCCAAGAGGAGGCAGGAGAGTAAGACCGCCAGAACGCTTCTCATAGAATCGGCGAAATAATGCTGGTGAAGAATGATTCGCTATTATTGCGTCGAAGAAAAGGCAGCAATGGTCCTTTCAATGTCCTCATCAGTGATGTGTAAATGAGTAACTGCTCTCACCTGTGAATCATGAATATCGATGATGTCAACTCCTTGTTCGGAGAGCGATGACACAACTGATTTAGCGGTACCTTCCGGTGTCGCAATAAGAACTATGTTTGAATGAACCGCATCTAATTCTACGGAATAATTTGGCATTTCATTAATTGCCACTGCTAGCCTCTTTGCTCGAATGTGGTCTTCAGCAAGTCGACCCATATTATTCTCCAAAGCATACAATCCGCCTGCGGCGATGATTCCTGCTTGTCGCATACCGCCACCCAGCATCTTTCGGAACCTATGTGCTCGATCAATGAATTCCTTGCTACCAACAAGAACCGAACCAACAGGAGCACCAAGGCCCTTCGATAGACAAATTGTCACTGTATCGAAATCTCTGACCATCCTAGCGGGGTCTGTTCCTGAGACTGCTACGGCATTGAATAGTCGGGCTCCGTCCATGTGAGCCTTGCAACCATTGTCGTGAGCAATCTTACAAATCTCATCAAGAATTTCTTGCGGATAAACTGAACCTCCACCTAGGTTAGATGTATTCTCTACGCAAACCAGACTACAATCTGGATAATGCGATTCGCTACCTTCTGCTTTGCGAATCGCTGCCTTAACATCCTCTGGCTTCATTATTCCATCTGGAGCAGGTACTAGTGACATTGAGCAACCTGCAAGCGAGGCATAACCGCCACCCTCATAACGGAAAATATGGGATTTTGTGTAAGCGACTATCTCATCACCAGGACGGGTGTGAGCAAGTATTGCAACCGCGTTACCCATAGTTCCTGATGAAACAAAGAGGCCTGCTTCCTTACCAAGCAATTTAGCCACCTTATCCTGAAGTGCATTCACGGTTGGGTCGTCGCCCATGACATCATCTCCAACTTCCGCTGAAGCCATCAATTCACGCATGGATTGTGTAGGCTGGGTGACTGTATCGGATCTAAGGTCGACTCTATCAGACGCATACTCACGCATAGTTATCGCGAATCGAGGTCACATTTCAAGAAAACCGAGTGTCTTGTTCAACACCTAAAGTGTCTAATTTCGTGATTCACTCTTCTTCAATATTCTTTGGTGCGGCGTTCCTTGGCTTCTCCATAGCGGCTTCCTTAGGCCGCTTTTTGCGTCTCTTTGCGCCCTCTGGTGGCCTTCTTGCTCCCTTGCCTTTAGGAGCGGGTTTGCTCTTACCCTGAGTCATCAAGAACCCACCTATTGCAAGGATTACTATAGCAGCTCCGGCAATTGGGATTATTGGTAGTCCACCATCATCGCTAATACAGGAAGTTTGTCCTTGTTCCGGTTGAGATTCTCCTGAAGGGCAACGCGTTTGTTGGGAGGAACCAGCAGATTCAACGAAATGGTCAGCACTTGCAAGGTTACAATTTTCCTTTCCAAAAAGTGGTTGATAAGTTCCAGGTGAACATGGAGTTTGGTCACTTGAACCAACTAAGGATACTACGTGTCCTGGTTCGGATTGCTGACAATTTGATTGGCCTGTGAGTCTTTGGAAAGTTCCAACCTCACATGGTACTTGTTCAGTGGCCCCAAATCCTTCAACGAAATGTCCCACCTCGGCTTCTAGACACGCAGATTGTCCGGTGTCTGGCTGGTATGTACCTGAGTTACAATTCTCGACGGCCGAGGAGCCGGACTCTGCAGAATATTTTCCAGCTGGTGAATCCAAACAATCCGTTTGGCCTGTATCCCATTGGTATGTACCAGGTGGGCATTCTGTTTGTCCTATTGCGGCATTCTCGGATACAAAATTACCAGGTGAGGCTGCGATACAATCTGTACTTCCAGAGGCTGGTTGATAACTACCAGCCAGACATTCCTCCTGTTGGGAGGAGCCATCAAATCTGACGATATACCCAGGGTTGGCATCTGTGCAAGATGAGGCCCCCGCTTCCGCAGTGTAGGTTCCTGCGATACATTCGACTTGCATTGTTGACCCTACATCTTGAACATAGTATCCCGGTGATGCATCGGTGCAAGTAACCGTAGCGGTTTCAGTAGAGTAGGTGCCCGCTGGACACTCGATTTGATTGGATGAACCGGTGTTGGGAACATGATAGCCTGGTTCCGATGGAATACAAGATGTGCTTCCCATTTGATTTTGGAAAAATCCATGCTCACAAGGAATCATATCAGGAGAACCAGAATCTGGATTGTAGTGACCAATGTCGGTCATCAAACAACTATCTTGTCCTGAGAGTGGTTGATATTCACCTGGAAGACACGCTGATTGGGTTGCGGAAAGATTGGTGGCTACGAAATACCCCGGGTCTGCTTGCTTACACTCAACCAAACCTCGTACATCAGCATAGGTACCTGGTTGACACTCTGACTGTTCAGTGGCACCTTCCTGAGCGACATAATATCCTAAATTAGCTCTCCAACAAAGAGTCATTCCTGTAGCCGGTTGGAAAGTGCCGGCCTCACAAATAGTCTGAGCGGACTGTCCTTCGCTTGATACATAATAACCTGCTTGACTAGCAGAGCAACTCGCCTGACCCTCAAAAGATTGGAAATATCCTGGACCACAAGGGATTGGCGATGTTGAGCCTCTTACATCATTGTAATGTCCGATCGGAGTAGTGTGGCAGTATGATTGGCCTGATGCATTTTGATACTCTCCAAAATCACAAAGCGCCTGATTCGTTGAAGAGATTCCTGAAACATAGTATCCAGGGAATGCATCGTAGCAGAATGATTGAGCAGCATAAGGTTGGAAAGTTCCCGGGTTGCAAGGAATTTCGTATGTCATATTGGAATTGGGGGTATAATGGCCCGGAGAGGTGTCGTTACAAACCTCATCTGCGACTATCAAATATTGCCCTGGTGAGCAAATTGGACTACCATAAGGGGTGCGATCGAAAATGGATAGATTTCCATCATTATCAGGGTCTCTATCACTCAATGGGACATATGCCGCTGAGCCTGAATTTTGACCTGATAGATCCACCCAAGCTGGCACATCACTATCGATTGGGAAACCGGGGGATGCATCCCCTAATCCTAACTGGCCTCTTTCGTGACCTCCCCAACACCATACCGAGCCATTTGTCGCGACTGCGCAAGTATGATCTAAGCCAGCAGATATTGCCCCGAACTCTACACCAGTAGGAACACTTACTGCAACTGGACTACTAGGATTAGACGAGTTGTTGGTTCCAGAAACTGAGAAATCTACAAATGTCCCATCTCCTATTTGGCCTGCAGAATTATTTCCCCAACACCAAGTGCTATGATCATCCAAAATTGTACAGGAGTGTCTTACTCCGGAGGATATTGATAGGGCAGTTCTCCCATAAGGCAGATCGACATAATCACCATTTACAGACATTATAGAATGGGTTCCATCTCCTAACTGACCATTTCTGCCACCTCCCCAACAGTATACACTGCCATTGTCAAGGATAGCACAAACATGCCCTCCTCCCAAAGAAATAGCAGATAGACTCCGATTATCTGGAATAATTGTTATTGGTTCGGGATTTACTTGTGAATATTCAGACGTATTGTACCCTCCTGTCCCCAGTTGCCCATAGGAATTATCCCCCCAGCACATTCCAGTTCCATTTTCCACTATCACGCATGAAAAGTCATTACCCATTGAAAGAGCAATTACGCTTTCATTGTTAGGAATCATTACCTGAGTGGGGTTGAGTACCGACTCCAAATGGTTTCGAGTTGAGTGTTGGGTATCATTAGTTCCTGTTTGTCCATAAGGAGTATTTCTCCCCCAACACCAGACCGTGTAGTCGTTAGCAATAATGCAACTGTTGGATCCTGCTGCTTCTGCATGCAGGGCCGTCTTATTAGCTGGCAAATAGGCGAGCCCACCTTGATTTACCCCCCAAGGTAAGACATATCCATATCCCAGTTGTCCATACAAATTATCCCCCCATGAGACTACTTCGCCATTGGCCTGTACCGCTAATGAATGAAATCCAAAGGAACTTATCGATTTTGTAAGACCACTGCCGGAATCATATGTAACATAGTATGGTTCACTCAGGTCACTACCGTTACCTGTTCCCAAATAGCCACGATCATTTGAGCCCCAACATTTTGTTCTGGGATTTACCCACGAAGGTATTTTCATATTCACGCAAGTATATTCGAAAGAGGATGCCAATACTGTTTCGGTATATACAGAGCCGGCTTGGAATCCTGTCAAACTTTGATTTGCGGAATGTGTGTTTTCTACGACTTTCTCATCTGCAAGTTTCTCTTCCGGGGCGGCGACTATAGCAAAGGATGCAGACAGCCCAAGAAGTAATGCTGTGAGCACTATACATAGACTGATTTGACGATTAAATGACCTCTTCATGATAATCCCACAGCCCTAGGATACCTTAACGCTTATTCAAGCACACACAGGAGATTAGAAATTAGAATGGTCAAACTCATTTGTGCATAGCCTCACGGAGGTCCGTTGCGGGGGTAACCGACATAGTGAAGAGTTCAGAACATACTAATGATTTCCAGGTTGAATCTTTCCTTTCAGACAACTGTCCACCAATGGGAATTTACGAAACCCTCTATGCCTTCAGAGACACCTTTGGTAGTTTCATGGGCACGGAAGGAACTCATCCTTGGTCGCAAGGTTTTCCGCTTACTACGGCGTTGGAAAAATTCGGTGGGCCCGCACTTCCTGACAGTGTAGAAGTGACATGGGAAGATCGATTCTATCCCAAAGCTTGGGGACATCCAGAATTGCGAAAAGCAATAGTTGATTATTACAACTCACGATATGGTTCATCTATTACTCCTGAGAACGTCATGGTCTTCGCCGGAGGAAGGCCCGGAATCTACACGGTGATGGCCTTCCTAAAAGAACACATCAAGGTTAGAATTGGTAACATAGAATGGCCAGCATATCTTGACATTCTAACACAAACAAATACTGAATACGATATTGTTCCTTTCACCAAAGAGAATAATTTCCATCCGAGTAATTCAGAATATTTTGATCGAGAAGGAGTTAGTGAGGGAACGGGATTATTACCAGTAATTTCCAATCCTCAGAATCCATCAGGACAAACTCGTTCTGGAGAAGAGTTGCGAGAACTCATCGAAATGGCAGAAAAACCTGGCAACGGAATTCTTCTCGATGAAGCCTACGAAATGTTCCACACACCATCTGTTAGTGGAATTGAGTTTGTACAAGATCTCGATAATAGCAACGTCTTCCTTGCTGGCGCCTGCACCAAAGGATTGCAATCACCAGGAATCAGAATCGGTTGGATTATCGCCAGCAAGACAAATATTGAGACTATGGCAAATTACTCGAGTTTTGGAATGGGTGGCGTAAGCCATCCTTCACAACACTATGCGGTGAAGTTACTAGAACCAAGCCGAGTAAAGAAAGCAAGAGCCGCGGTTGAGCGACATTACAATTGGCAACGCGAAAGGTACGGCAAGGCATTCGAAGAAATGGGCCTTGGTGTTTACACCGGTAATGGAGGATTCTACCATTGGCTTGAGTTGCCTGAAGGAATGAACAGTGAGGAATTGAACAAACGCTTATTCAAACACGGAGCAGCAATTCTCTGTGCTAAGGATTGCGATATGGCAAGACCTCATTCAAAAGACCCGAGTTACCAAACGCCGTATACTAGATTCTTCAGATTCTCATTCGGTCCCCTGTTGCCAGAGACCTTCGAATCAGATATCAAACTGTTCCGACAAGTGTATGAAGAATACAAGCGAGACGCTGGAGTCGAGTAGAATCTCTCTGACCTAATTCGACCGCTACGCGGTCGGTTCGGGAGCTGGTTCGTATAGGCTGTAAGCGTGCAAGGGGGGAGTGTAGACGTGGACATTTATGAGTTCTGAATCCGAGTCATTAGAAACACGGTGAATATCAGGTTCTTCAGCTGCGCAAACCTCTCCTGGTTGGTAGGTACGGACTTCGACAGGGTACGCAAGACCTTCGTCATTCAATTGGTAAATCGTCTCCGTAGAGACGCCGTCGGCGATTAGGAATGCACAATCCGAGCCTATGTGGTCGTGGATTGGAGTATCTTGACCGGGAGTCCAGCATATAGCGACGAGTTCATAGAACTCAGTTCTCTTGATTACATTTCGCTGATACCCGTTGTCAGTATAACCAATGCATTCTCGAAGTGCATCGAGGTTGACTTCCATATTCTTGAGCTGAACGTCAAGTTCTGATAGTCCAGGACGGCGATCTATAGTATCCAACCAATCGACCAAGCCTGAAAGGCCTGAACATTCGGAAAGCAGGTTATCTCGTACCTCATTGTCGAGGTCCACCTGCACCACCATAGGTGGTGAGGGATGGTTCGGATTATTGACGATTGCCGAATCGGTGCGTAGCACCGACTGGTTTTCAGGCACACTCGATATCATATGTGTTATCAGGTGTATTCAGCCACACCGGCATTCGGAAAAATGTAGTAAAACCAAATATTTTTTCCGGTTTATATCGGTTCGTATTATATAGTCGCCGAATACCGCGATATCGCCCCTAGGGGCAGGAATGAAAAAAAATGGACATAGATATGAACGCAATGAAAGCTGAGGCTGGTGGAGCCTTCGTAATGTCATGGCTCGTCTTCGGAATGGGCATTGGCACGATAGAGGGTGCTGTGGCACTTGCAGTGGTCTGGACGACCTTTGCAGGAGCTCACGTACTACCGGTAGTTACTTGGTCCCATATGATGACTGGTGACATGAGTGACACAGAAGGAAATTGGATGGCAAATGGTATGCGATTGATTGCACAAATAGTTGGAGCAACTCTTGCAATACTGCTTCTAACAGAAGCTGGTGCTATCGAAACCGGCTGGGCCGCAGCTGCGTTTGAGACACCAGAAATGTGGGGCGCTCTGACCACAATTGCTGCAGGCGCAGTATGGTGGCAAATGCACACCCGCGGGGACTCTGTTTGGATGTCAGCCTTCGGTCTAATGGTACTCGGAGGAGCAATGATGCTAACCGGAGGCCATGAAATGGCAGCTTCACTCGTAAGTAGTGGAGAAGGGATGGCAGATGTTGCCCCTGCATGGATCGTTGATGGCCTACTCGTAGGTATCGGCGCATTGGTCGGCGTAAAGGTCGACGAAATGGTAAACTAGGTTAGTAAAATAATCTAGTATTCCGAATTACGTAAGGCGGGCCGGGGGACTTCGGTCTCCCAGCCTCGCCGATTATTCTCAAACCCCCTCCCCAAAGGGCACTCGCTCTGTGGGGCTTCTTTTCGTTTCGGATATTCAACCGACCAATTGTAGGTCTCCAGTTATCTTGTCTATCTCAGACCTAGGCCCTGGTCCTATGCCAACTACAGTAACGGTGCCTGGAGGTATCTCAGTATGTCCTGCATCTTTGACTAGATAGCAGACTAACCCTGCTTTCTTTGCGTGGCCCAGTATCTTTCGTAGTGATTCCTCATCGGGAACTTTGCAGACTATCTTTCTTGCTCCCTCTCTTCGGTATCGATCAAGTGACCGTGGTGATTCTTTCTTCGCTCGGAGGGCACACTCCATCACGGCGTGACCACATTGCGCTGCCAACTTTCCCTTGGATAGCTTGAGGTCTGCTCGGGTCACTATGACCATTGTGATTTCATCAGTTGGTGGCAACTTTACTCACCGCTTGGCTACTAGGTTCTACCCTGTGACGGAGCATAATCTCACCCAAGGGGTTGGCGAGCCAAGCGACGAAAACTAGGTTGCCAACGGCGTGATATAGATCGAATAGTAAGCCGTTGATAAGATATGGTGCTAGCATTGAGACATCTGTATTGATGAGGATACTCACTGATACTATCCAATCAAATGCGAATGCGGATATCACTGCCAAACCTGCTAATTTGTTCAATTGGAGTTCGCCTTCTTTGAGAAGGTGTTCGGCAAAAATGGCACCTAGTGTACCAACAAATCCCCAACCGGCTACCTGGAACAAAGTCCACGGGCCGTGCCCAAGTACGACGAAGTTAGTAGTTAGGGCAATTATTCCAGCAAGAGCAACTGCCCTAGGAGCACCATAGTAAATCCCTGCCAATAATACAATGACTGTGACCGGTTGAAAATTTGGCATTGGGTCTAGTAGAATGCGACCAGCAATACCAAAAATAGCCAAAATGGCAATCATTGCCAATGGGTTTGAATCATCCATTCTTCTCTCGCTACGGATCACAGCGAATACAATAACAGAAAGGATAGTTATGTTCAGCAATAGACTCTGATTAGGAGTTAAAGCGACGTTGTGGAAGTCGTACATGGCTGAACCCCGTTCTTGTGGACGTTAAGCCGCATTTGATGGTTGCTGAGTATACTATCTCACCAAGTTGCGATTTGCCAAAGAATTACATCCCCCTCTGACATGATTAAATCATCAATACCAACCATGGAAATTTCTCCATTGTGAAGCAGTTCCCAATATGCTCCACTGAAGTTTCCGGTCAACTCATTTGCGTTCAGACCACCTATAGTGTGGACGTAAGAGCCCCATTCACTAACGTCGTATGCAACCTCAAGATCGCCGCCGGTTACATTGGTTGAATTGAGAAAGAATGGCATCCCTTCCGTATATCCTTCGAAACCACCGACACAAGCACCTGTTCCGTTAAAATCTACATTAACTCCTAAAGTTGTTCCATCTGTCTCAACCATAGTTACCCCATTATTGAACTTTGAATGAGGGCTATCTGCAGGGTATAGAACACACAGAACTTGGGCGTTATTCCAAGATTCAGGAAGACCGTCATGAGAGGACTCGCTATCGTTGACATAAGTCGCTGCCTCTTCTCTCAACGCATCTCTAATTGTTGGAGCAAGAAGAATCAATACAATAACCGCTAGAACTGATAGGGGCTTGAGGCTATCTGACATGGAATTCTCGCGAAAAAAATTCAGTGTATGAAGTTAGTTGATAATCTGTTACAAATAAAATATTAGTTGTCGATAATTTCGCTGATTTTTTGTTTCAAAATTTCACTAACAACTTTGCCATCAGCCGCCCCACCTAGCTTACCCATAACCATCCCCATTAGTGGCCCAATTGCGCCCAGTCCCCTTTCGGCTACGAAGTCAGCACGGTCTGCTAAAATTAGCTCGACGGCGTCTTCCACCACAGATGAATCCGCGGGCGTATAGCCATCTGACTCTGCTTTTTCACTGAACCATTTGAGGCGATTAGGAAATTCTTCTTCTGTAGGTTTAGGCCCTTCTTTCAGTAGACTGCGCGCCATTGGCACCAGACCCTCACGTGTGATGATACCTTCCTCACAGGCGTGAATTGCGAGTGTGAGGATTGGCATTGGGAGAGTATCTGCTGTGTATTTTGTTCCCTCTGTAATATCTTGACGGGTGTTGTCTAGAAGGGCTGATGCCATCGCTTTAGCGGGGATTCCTGGAGTTCCACTAGGATCTCCTTCGACGGAGATTACCAAGATATCATCTAATTCGGCACCAATCAATGCCTCTACTTGATTATCTGAAATATTGTATGAGCTAAGGCGCTCTATTCTTTGGACTCGATTAAGTGGAAGGTCGGCCTTTATCGAAGACCATCGTGCCTCATCGAGATTGACTACTGGGATATCGGTTTCTGGATACATTCGAGCGCCACCAGGAAGCGGCCTCATTGCAGTTGTTGTTCCATCCTCTGGCGCCCCCTTACGTATTACGACATTTCGAACTTCCTGAGGAATTCGATGATACGACTGTCGGGCTCTTTTGATTACTGATTCGATTGCTAAGTCCGCTTGCCATTCTGGTGCAACACATATTACGAAAGCATCGTTTTCATTAAGCTCTAGATTTGACTTGACTAAATCTACTAGATTCTGTTCTATGCCATAGGCAGGTAGTTCGTCCGAGTGGAAGATACCGGCGACACCTGCTAATTTTGCCGCACTTGCTAATTCTCTTCCAAGTCTTGGTAACTGAGAACCTTCCTCATCCATCTCTTTCGTGCCTATCTTTCCCGCAAATCCGGGTAGAATTGTTGCCTTTACTAGCGAGCCCTTGGTAAGGGCGCGCTCCACCATTGTTGAAGTGCAATCATCGAAAATTGAAGTGACATCATGAATTCTCATTGGAATTCTATTCTCTACAGCCTTTGCGACTCGATTCTCAATCGGAATTTGATCGTCTCTACGGTCGGAGGGAAGTGGTGGAAGACCGGCCTCGTCTCTCAATTGATTTGCGAGCCGATACATATGCAACTGGCGCGCCATTTCTAGTCGGATGATTCGTGGTATCCAATCCAAATCCTGACAACCTTTGATTTCGACTCGATCGCCACAGGCAATACTGACATTCAGGTCTTGCCGGATTGAACCAAGTCCACGACGAACCATTCGTGTATCCCTTAGCAAGGTGCCGAGAGCAAGGGCTGTTTCCTTTGCATGTTCAGGTGTTTGAACTTCAGGAGCAGTTGCAATCTCAACTAACGGAACTCCAAGCCTGTCCAGTGTGTAAATCACAATCTCGCCAGAATCGATAGATTGTGTGTCGAGTTTTCTAGCAGAGTCTTCCTCTAGGCAAATAACATCGACGCCCACTTCTCCAGAGGGAGTTGCTATCTTTCCATCTGTAGCGATTAAGGTGGTACGCTGAAAACCGCTTGTATTCGAGCCATCGACCACTGTTTTTCGCATCGCTTGAAGAAATGGTACAGGTTTTGCATTCATCATCGCGCTGATTGTTAAGGCCGCTTTGACCGCTGAATCATCATGAGATAATGGAGGCGCTTCATCCAACTCGATTAAGCCGGAATTTGGAGACTGAACGTATACGAATGAACGATTTCTACGTGCTTCGAAGCGAGCGGCGACATCGACTTTTCCGCCTTCTCCCTCAGCCGCTCTAAGCCTCCTTCCCTCGCGCTTCCATGCGCTGGGAATCTCTTCAATTCCCATTTCATAAAGAGTACTTGGCATCCGTGAATGTAACTTACCGGTGTTCAATTGCTGATGAATTTCTAAACCACACATGAAGCCAAGACCTGAGGGGTCTAACTCAGAGGCTTTGGCAACCTCTCCGTGCGGCTCGCTTGTGCTCACAATCTCCAGCGGATAGTCATCGCTCATAGGCTCAACGGGCGAAGGAATAGCGCTCATGTGATATCTCGAATAATTCTCCGCCTTGCAACATTCTCGAAAGTACCTCTTCAACTTGGTATTCGTTTACACCACGGGTTTCACTACGATTGAGAATATCAGTTAATTCTGCAACGCCCTTATCGCTGCACAAATCTCGGATTATGGACCTAACAGTATTGCCTGCATTTCTTTGGCTAACTGATACACCGGAAGCTAATTCTGACTCGTCTTCAATTCCGGCTTCTTCTCTCCAGTGTCTGAAAATTGCTAGCGCCATCTTTGCATCATCGGCGCTGGCAACTTCGCGAAGATGCATTCTCGCATGAGCCTCTGTTAAGCGAATTAGAGCCTCCAAGGCACGAGGAGTAATCGGAATTACTTCTGTCTCTGCGTATTGTTGTTGATCTCGCCCGAAAGATTGTCTCTCATTTGTATAATACTCCAGAATCAATGCCTTTGCATCGTTGCTTAGGTCTGGATTGATGTTTCTCTTTGCGTATGCGATATACTTTCTCAGGAACTCAATGGTAAGGTGTTCTGAACCATCAACTCCAGTTCCAAAGATTTCACCCTCCTCTGTTTCTCTAAGGTCAAACTCCATTGCTTCATCCAACTTAGTCTCACTAATTCCCTGAGTTCTTACTTCCAGAATATGTCTAGCGATTCTCTCGTCGTCATCCACTCTTACTTCGTCTCGCAACATCCAAATTATGTCAAATCTTGATGCGAGAGGGGGGGGCAAACCAGTTTCATTGAAGGAATGCATGACGCTTTCATTTGCTCCTCGCTTTGTGAATCTACCATCTTTTGGATTCGCTGCCGCAAGTACTGCACAACGAGTGTTTAGGGTTGCTTTGACGCCTCCCTTTGAGACATCCAACCGCTGTTGCTCCATCGCTGGATGCATGGTTCTCCTATCTTCTTCGCTGATTTTGTCGAATTCGTCAATTGCAGCCATCCCTCTATCTGAGAGTGGGAGAATACCCGCTTCCAATGCGAACCTTCCACCGCCGCCGAATTCGTCTCTTACCGCGGCGGCAGTAAGACCAGCGCCGGACACACCACCACCGGTAGCAAACATACCTCGAGGTGAGAGTTTGGACATGTAATTCAGTAGTTGTGATTTCGCAACACCTGGGTCTCCCATCAGTAGAATATGGATATCACCACGAGAGCGGGTGGCGTCTTTATTCACTCTCGAAACTCCCCCAAATAGTTGCAGAGCAAGACTTCTCTTGACGAAATGTACAACTCCGGTTGCATAAACTGAAGGAGCGATAGAGCGTTGCATCAATTGTAGTAAATCAGGCCTAGATCCGATGTCAATAATGGCCTGTCGATCTTCATCGGAAATCTTGATTTCAGTAAATGGTGTACTCTCATGTTCTGAGCTAACTAGATGATAGATAATATCGAACATAGGGGTTTTTTTGTTTCTCTTTACCTCCGAATGGACAACGGGTATGACGTTGATTACAACTCTTTGACCAGGAAGATGTTTGTTTACCAAGTCGCCCTCAACCAGTACCTGTCCTCGAGATGGTTGAGCACCGCTAGGCACGTTTTCAGGAACTTCTTGGACCTCAATCCATTGGTTATTCACCATTCGAGAGACATTCATGACGAGGTTGAATCGAGTCCCACCAGCGCGGCCTGCTGATTCGCCACATCCTGTTTCATCGGGACACTTCAGAGGTTCTTTCAATTCCCTTTCATTTTCTTGAATCATCTCTATTGTGTGCCCACAATTCTCACATTGGAAGACAGCTCGATGAATTCTAGGCTTAATTTCACTAATTTTCGTACAAATGACTTCGGCGCTTCGTAACATCTCTATGTCACGGCTTCCCATATCTCTGAGATCTCGTCGGCTATCCTTAGGCAGTTCTCCAACACGAATGAGGCAATCGATATCTTCACCACGTTCGCGGCAGATTTCAGTAAGGGTTGTTCGACCACTGGTGATAATTCTCTTAGGATCTTTGAGAACGTCTTCTGCGAACTCGGGGTCGAAGGCCTGAAGTTCGTGGAATGTGATATCAAGCACAGCGTTTTCAGACTGCTTTGATAACAGCAATACAATCTCTTGTTCTTTGGCCTCGGTGAAGAATGTTCTCCATCTTGCCGAAGAGTCATGAGCTGCCATCGTCATTGTTTTCACCGCCGGGCAACAGAAGTGAAAATCCGTAGTCTATGAACAAAGCGGATGGTTTTCTGGACCCCCCTGCTTCCACTGGAAGTTTTGACCGCAACACGTCGTCAAAATAAAGGCTTGAGCGCTTCCACTGCAAGAATTTCTTCAGTTTGCCAAAGCCCAAAGGAAACCATCCTTGGGATTTGTTCAAGCACCATTGCATGATCCCCCCTTCATGGAACATACGCGCTCTGGAAGTGATATCTTAGTTCGTATTGACCCTGGTGAAGAAATCCACTCCTCTTTGAAGAAATTGGCTGATGACCTTGGATTTGATGCGGCGGCTATTACTAGCGGAATTGGCCGGACGCGTGAGAATCAATATGGTTACATGAATGAAGAAGGAATTTACAAGAGAAGATTATTGGATTCTCCATCAGAACTGGTCAGTTTATCCGGCAATATTGCACGAACAGAGAATGGAGATGCTTTCACCCATATCCACTGTTGTTGGTCAGATGATGAAAATAATGTACATGCAGGGCACATGTTTGAGTCGATAGTTCATGTTGTTGCTGAAGTACATGTCAGAGTGATGGAACACGCAGTGATGACTCGTTGCCCTCTTGCTAATGCAGAATTACTGGGTCTAGAATTTGACTGAAATTTCTCAAGTGATGGTCGGCATGAAAATTCTCTTTGCTCATGGTTTAGAAGGTAGTCCAAATGGATCTAAGCCGACATGGATGAAGGAGAGTCTTGGTTGGGAAGTAATATGCCCGGAGATGAGTAATAATGGTTGGACTATCTCAGACCAAACAGATGTCATTGCTGAGGCTATCGCAAAGAATCAAGATATTGACGTCATAATGGGCTCATCCTACGGGGGGCTGGCTATTGCCAATGCTTCGGAAAGATTTGCTGAGCGTAATCTGAGATTGGTTTTGCTCGCACCTGCATTTGGGCTTGCTGAAAATTTTCGTTCGATCGCTGGGGAACAGGGTTTGAATGAATGGGAAAATACCGGTTCTCGCCAATATTTCCATCATGGATTCGGACACGAGGTTGAATTCGGTTGGGATTTCATTACATCAGCTGATGAGATGTCGTGGCCAAATCTACACCATCGCACAATAATCCTTCATGGAAACCAAGACGATATCGTCCCAATAGACTCATCACGAAAGGTTTCAGATTCCAATGAACTAGTAGAAATCATAGAAGTCGAAGATGGACATCGATTAACAGATTCTCTGTATTTTATTCCTCTAGCGGTTCAGAGAGTTCTTTCTCACTAACAGATTAGTGAGAACCGAGGAAGTACTCGCCGATTTCTGGATCAGTGAGAATGTGCTGTGCATCTCCGGTATGGACTACCTTACCACTGGCGAAAATGTAACCTCGGTCAGAACGAGCAAGGCTCAATCTAGCATTCTGCTCTACGATTAGTACAGTGATTCCCTCTTCTCTTAAGGCATCGATTCTCTCGATGATTTGTTGTTGGTAAAGAGGTGAAAGTGCCGCTGTAGGCTCATCGAGTAGGAGGAAAGTTGGATCGGAAATTAATGCACGTGAAATTGCCAGCATTTGTCGCTCACCACCAGAAAGTGATGCCGCCAAGTCGTGGGTACGTTGTTGCAGGTCAGGGAACATGTTGAGTGCACGCTCTATTCGCTCGGCGAGAATGGCGGAAGGCAATTTGTTCCCGCCCATCTGTAGATTCTCATGAACAGTCAAAGATGGGAATACATTGTTCACCTGAGGGACGTAAGCAATACCTCGGTTGACTAACTGGTCTGTTCTCCATCCTGATACTTCTTCGCCCTCATGTTGAACTGTTCCAGAATAATGAGTGGCGATTCCAAAAATTGTCTTGATGAGAGTCGATTTACCACAACCATTCGGACCGATGATAGTTACGAATTCGCCTTTATCCACGTACAAATCAATATCGTATAGAATCTGAACTGAGCCGTAACCACAGTTTAGTCCATTGATTTCTAGAACCTTTTCGCTCATTCTTCCTCACCTCCTGACTCATCACCTGCTGCACCTAGGTATGCTTCGATAACCTCACGGTTGCTACGAACTTCGTCAGGAGTCCCGACCATCAGAACCTCTCCCTCATTCATGACAACGATTCTGTCAACTCCTTGCCGGAGGATGAAATCCATATTGTGTTCAATGATTAGAACTGAGATTCCAGTTTCATCTACGATTTGTCGTAGATTATTGAATATCTTCATCGCCAGTGGTCCCGCTACACCGGCCACTGGTTCATCGAGTAGTAGCAACTTAGGGTCGCCCATCATCGAGCGCCCGATATCTACTAGTTTTGATTGGCCTCCTGAAAGCTCGCTCGCCAAGTTATGAGCCATATGTGGAACTTCTAATTGCTCTAAGACATCATACGCGCGAACAAGACGTTCTTCCTCAGCAGACGACGATAATTGCAAAATGGACGCAAATGGATTAGGCTTGAATTGGTCTCTTGGAGGCACCAGTAGATTCTCTATTACAGTCATTTGTCTCCATAAACGAGTATGCTGGAAGGTTCGGGTAAATCCAAGCTTTTGGATTTCGTCCGGCCGCATATTCGAAGCATCCTTACCGAAAATCTCGATACTTCCTGCGGTCTGATCTAATAATCCACTAATGCAATTGAATGTGGTAGATTTGCCACAACCGTTAGGGCCAATTAATCCGATAAATTCTCCAGGACCCACTTCGAAAGATACGTCCTTTACAGCGACTAGTCCGCCGAACTCTTTTCGGAGATTTTCGACCCTCAGTACCGGTTCACTCAACGGCCTCACCTCCTTTGGGGCGCTCAGGTCTAACCGGCACCTCTGGAAGTAGACCCTTAGTGTTGAACTTCAATGAGAATAGCATCAAACAGCCAATCAAGAAGAGTTTGAAGTAAAGCATGTCAGCCGATACCACACCGCCAAAGAATGACTCATCGATTGAACGCTGACCAAGAGCGACGGCTGTAAATGAAAAGATTGCGACACCGGCTAAGCCGGATTCTAGAATCCTTTCCGAGCGTATCGCAAATCCAACAAATGCTGCAATCAAGAAGATGCTTGCTACTTCCCACGGACTTAGGATTAACCACTCAAAGAACGAATCAATCCGAGCGGCTGTGGTGTGTAGTGGAAGGTCTGCAGAACCCTGTCCTGCGACTAGTACGTTGAATACGAATTCCATTAGAACAATGATGAATGCTCCAACTACCATTCCTCGGTTATTCGATGTACCTCCGATGATGAAAGCGGCCCATACTAGGAAGGTGGAGCGAGCCGGGGACATGAAGCTCGGTTCAAATCCGGTTAGTTTCCAAGCCCAGAATGCCCCAGCAAGTGCAGCGATTGATGCACCCAATGCGAGGCTCGCTGCCTTGTGAGTTAGAACATCGTGACCGTGGTGTTGTGCAACCTCTTCATCCTCGCGGATTGCCTTCAAGATTCTACCCCATGGTGAGGAGAGGATTCTGTTCAATAGAATCCAAACAAGGATTACTGCGACAACGGACATTATCATCAACAGGAACATGTATGGCGCTGGCTCGCCTAGATTCAACCATTCACCAATCAGATATGCTGGAGTGTCGGTTAGATTTGGATCATCTCGGCAGGCATCTGGACTGACCCAATTTGTGTCGGGTCCAGAGGTTTCTGAACCGCAGAACCACCTGTCTTCGAATGGCAATGGGTAGGATGAGATTCCAATTGCATTGCCGACCGCACCTACCCTTAGCAAAGGTTCGCCGGCCAGTAGAACCCTGACAATCTCGCCGAGAGAGATTGTTACAATCGCGAAATAATCGGTTCTTAGGCGAGCGGTTGGATACGCTAACGCCCAACCAAAGGCTGCAGCGAGAAGGAGGGCAATCAATACTGCCGGTAAAATCGCCCAATCATACCCATGAAGGTTCTCTGGGGCGGTAAGAATTCCAACAGTTATTGTTCCAATAGCAACGAAGAAGATAACACCGAAGTTGACCATTCCTGTATATCCGGTGTGTAGATTGAGAGAGAAAGACATCAGAATGAAAATTGAGAGCGTTAGTAGAACGTTGGATACCTGTAGCACCTTCTTAAATCGGAAATCATCAGATTCAGCGATTGGTAACCAAGCAAGGAACAATATGAGAATGAACATCAACAAACCGAATAGAAGCCAAGATCCGATTGGACTCTCTCTACCGTAATTTCGTAGATTCTGTTTATCCTTATCTGAACCCAAAGGTAGTTTGTCGAGAACGTTGGAGTAAAAGTTTCCAGCTTTTGTGCCTACCTTTGCGGTAATACCACTAGATGATTGAGAGATTCTTCCTCGAATATGCTTGACAAATTGGTCATGTTTCCTATCAAAATCTGACCAGCGAAGTAGTATTTGGTTCTGTAATTTCCTAATTCGCATTGAAATCGAAGAAATTACTTCATTTATTTTTACAGTAACATTCTGTGAGCCCTGAGTTTCGTATTTTCCTTGTAATATGGAAATCCCTTCGTAAATTGAATAAATCCAAAGTAATATGAATGCCCATGGCCAAAGGATGTCACCAAGGTCAACAATAAAATTGACCAAGTCGATTTCAAAGTTCATTTGGCTTAGCCAAGATTCTTTCATTTCTGAGAGAGCGTTTGCTGTCCACTCATCGGTTTCAGCAGGAGTCAAACCATCTGGAGGGGACTTTTGACTCAACAAATCTGAATCATCCAAAGGAGAGTCTTCCAAAAGCAATGTTCCATCGCTTCTGCCGGTCAAAACTGCTAGATTAGAATCTACAAATTCGTCATTTTGGCAAACATCCCCGCAACCATTTGCGAACGAGTTTCTTCCGACGAAATCACTGAACCGATGGAAGGCATATGCTGCTATCACGAAGGCAGAGAAGTTTTGCATCTTGTCAGTTCTATTTCGCCACCAGTGATGAAGGCCAAATATCCCAGTAGGTAAAATGGCTAGAGAGGCTGTGATTTTGTCCGATTTATCGGGGTCGTATTCTTTTCGTTTTCTCAGACTATCAATTTTCCATTTCTCATATGCATCGCCAATACCTTCCGGCATAATCATCAAAATCGCAACTAAGAAGATGTACGGCATTACACCATCCAGTGCAGAATAATTTGAACGACCAAGTGGCAAGCCGATTCCAATCAATACTGGAGAAGATAATGCACGAACGAATCCAACAACCAAAGATCCTACAATCGCCCCTGGGATTGAGCCAATCGTTCCAAGAACTATTATCGCAAAGGATGGTAGAAGAAGAGTGAATGCAGTTTCTGGATTGAATCTTAGAGTCAAAGCAAAGATTGCGCCGCCCATTCCGGAGATTCCTGCTGAGAGGAAAGCACTCGTCATGTGCACTCTCTCAACATTGATTCCACTGCTTGCAGCCAATTCTGGGTTATCTGCAACCGCTCTCATTCTCCTGCCAAGACGTGTTTTGTTCAGTAGTAGCATCAACAACAATACTGCTGAGAACATTACCACCGGTACGGCGCCTTTGTAGTAGGCATAATTGGTTGTAGCTTGGGTTACACAATCAGCAGTAGTGTCATAGAGTTCTATAGCGGGTTTTGAGGTGTCACTGACTATTCTAGTTAGTACTGATTCGCCGGTAGTTTCGTCAATGGTTTCTTCACAGGTCCATTGTGTGTAGGTTCTACCCTCTTCGAGATTTCTTTCTCCTAGGTTGAAGCGCATCTTTGTTGTTGGGAGTTCCCAGCGAAGATTTGGCATACGCCAATCTCCTTCCGGCTCAAACATGTTTCTTCCCGCGCCGAATCTCATGTAAGTCAAGGCGCGGAGAATTAGTGCTACTCCAAGAGATGCAATCATCATTACTTGTGGGCTTGCTTGGGTTTTCCGGAACCCTTTGTAGACCAGACGATCAATGATGATTCCAGCAAAACCGGTAAGGATGAAGGCTGCTATCAAAGTGAATATCAATACAGACCAGGTTAGTACGCCATCTTTGGTTGTGGAAAGACTAGTCATAGGGAAGAAATAGTCGCTCCAAATCATAATCATAGAGAGATACATTCCAATCATGAATAATTCAGATTGAGCGAAATTACCGTATCTCTGAACTTTGTAGGTCAAAGTCAAACCAATGGCAATTGCCAAGTAAGTAGAGGACCAAGTGAGCGTGCCCGTAGTGATCGATACTAAATCGAGTGTGAATCCGGCGCTTGCACCAAGTCCTTGGAGTAGTAAATCAAGAGAATAGAAGGTTACTGCTACCATGAAAAATGGTGATAAAAGCAGAGAAAGTGTCCGGAGGGGGCTACTTGGAACATCGTCAAAAAGCACCTTAATTACAACAAAACCTGCTGTAATTGATTCAATTAACTGAATCAACCATACCATATCATTTGGCAGTGCGTCCCCCAACAGCATGTCTAGGATATTCAAAGATCCGTAGCCATTCAGAGTACCAAGAAAATTCGCATCAACAAAAAGTAAGACTGCGAATATGATTCTTCTAACTCCTCTAGGGAGTTCCGAAAATTTGTCTCGAGCATCGTGCAGCATACTACTACACGTACCCTAAGTTTACAGGAATAAAAAGTTGGGGCAGTGCGGCGGGAGAATCCCGCCGCACTGCTTTACGTCCCTAATCAAGCGGTAGTGATACCGTTGACTGGGTCCCAGTTTCTTGTACAATCGTACGAGACTGAGTCGTCGCTTGCGTCGTGAGAGAACTCTCCGACACAGAAGCCAGCTGCAGGAACGTCTCCGTTCGCCTGGAAGCTGAGCATTCCGCTAGCGCCATCCCAGCCTTGACCTACTGCCATTACTGCCATTCCAGCGTCTAGACCAGGTGTGGTCAGAGCTGTGAAAGCAGCGAATGCCATGATGGTCACTGCGTCGAATGCCTCAGCGGTGTAGATACCGCCAGCACAGTCTGCGTTCATTGCACATAGGTATGCAAAGGTCTGTCCGACTTCTGACATTGCTCCAGCCGCGGCAGGCTTGGTAGCGATTACTCCGTCGACAAGGGACTTGTCAGACATGTCTGCTGCAAGTCCTTCCTCTGCAATTCCATCAGCACCGTAGATAGCACCAGTGTATCCCTGAGTTGCCATCTCTTCGATTAGAGCTGCTCCGTCAGTAGCGTAGGAGACCATCATAACTGATGTACATCCGTCGTTCATGACTGAAGCAACTGCAGCCGAGAAGTCAGTTGTTGTCTCCTCGTAACCAATCTGTGTACAGATAGATGCTGGGTCCATGTTGGCAACGAATGCGTCAGCAAGACCTGATCCGTATGCGTTAGTCATGTGAACTACTGCAACGTTGTCCATACCATCTGCGGTCATTACGTCAGCAACTACTGAGCCCTGGAACGCATCGCTTGGTACGACACGGAAGAATCCAGGGTAAGCGTTTGCATCGGATAGAGCAGGGCTTGTGCTCGCATACGAAATCTGAGGGATTCCAGCAGCGGACAAGATTGCGTTTGCACCCATGGATGCACCGGAACAAGCTGCTCCTACTGCACCCCATACACCTGCGTCAACTAGGGCTTGACCTGCGTCTCCACCCATGTCACCGTCACAGCCGGAGTCAGCGTATACAAGTTCGAACTGAACTCCACTGCTGTATCCGATTGTGTTGGCTAGGCCAATAGCAATCTGAGATGCTGCAACGAATCCAGGTCCGTATACTGCGATAGGACCGGTTGCATCGTTCAAGAATCCAATCTTGACTGTCATACCGCCCCATGGTGCGTCAGTTACTCCTGCGCCACTACCTGCTTCCCACATTCGGTCGCAGTTGAAGTACTGGCCGTATGTTGGTACGTGGTGGAAGGTGCAGACATCGTAACCTGAGCCGCCAACATCACCGTTGTCAAGGAAAGTGTGTGTTCCACTCTCTCCTGCGTAACCGTCACCGACCATTTCGATGTGGTCAGCCATGTTAGCGCCATCTTCGTGCATTGCAGCGTGACCAATCATCATGACTGCGTCATATGCTTCTGCGGTGAAGATACCAGTTGAACAGACTGAGTCTGCTGCACAAGCGTCAGTGAAAGCGGTTGAACCGCCAGCTGCGGCTGCTCGAGGTCGTGTGACCTGAATGCCGTTTGCTGCTGCAGGCTCTGTGTAGTCGTTCAGTGCTGCTTCTCCTGCCATACCATCTGCGCTGAAGATTGGGATTGTTGCTCCCATTACAGCCATTGTCTCAACGATCATTGCACCATCAGAGGAGTATGATCCTAGGAATACTGAGTCACATCCAGCATCTACAACTGCTTGAACTGCAGCTTGGAAATCGGTTGTTGTCTCTTCGTATCCAGACTGTAGACAGACGTTGTCGGCACCTAGGTTAGCCGCAACTGCGTCTGCTAGACCTGCACCGTAGCTGTTGGTCATGTGAACAACAGCGGTGTTGGATACTCCGCTTGCTGCAATCATGTCAGCAGCGGCCTGACCCTGTAGGGCGTCACTTGGTACATTTCTGTAGAAGTGTGGGTATGCGGTAGCATCGCTCAGTGCTGGTGATGTACTAGCGTAGGATATCATTGGGATTCCTGCAGCCGACAGGACTGCGTTTGCACCCATTGATGCTCCAGAGCAAGCCGCACCAGCTACTGCAACAACTCCAGCGTCCACAAGGGACTGAGCTGCTGTACCAGCCATTGTACCGTCACATCCGGAATCTGCCTCAATAACCTCGAAGACATAATCGTCTCCCATTGCGTTGAGGTCAGCCATTGCAGCTCCCCACGCGAAGGTGAACGGAGCTGCGAACTGAGAAATTGGACCAGACGCATCATTTAGGAATCCTATCTTGATTGTTGTTGCAGTTTCAGGTGCAACGAACATTGGGTTGTCGTTGCCCATGTAGTGTGCTGCGATCTCGTCAACTAGAGCGTTTGCGATATCAACATCGAATCCTACTGCATTACCGTTTTCATCTAGGTTTTCGAATGGTGGGTACGCGGTGTCTGAGCAGAACTTCAGCGAACCTGATTCAAGAACCGAGGTAAGGGTGGAACCTTCACTTGGTGTTGGATATGCGGTTGCTGTGTTCTCGTCACGGTCGTCTGTTAGGACAACTGATCCCTCGAACCAAGCGCCAAAGATAGCGTCGTACTCACCCGAGTCAACAATTGCAGTAATTGCAACGTTTAGTGCGTCGAGTAGTTCACCTGAATCTTCACGTACTGCGATTCCGAAGGTTTCGTCAGAGAATGTGGTCATCAGGTCACCGGAAAGCGCTAGCACTGGGGAATCTCCCATTGCATAGTCTGCTTCGCCGTTGGATACTGCCGCAGTTACAGATGGGAAATCATCGTAAGCAACAATTGTAGCCATAGCCAAATTATCCTGAGCATAAAGATCGGATGTAGTTCCAGACTGTACTGCGATGGTTGTACCGGCAGCATTCAGATCTGAGACGTCCGAGATTGACGCGGATCCTGCTGCCCCGATAACACCCTGGCTGCTTGTGTAGTAGCCACGAGTGAAGTCGACAACCTGGTCGCGCTCATCCGTCTTTGTCATGGCAGAGATAATGGCATCACACATCTCACCGTCGTTCAAGTTTGGTATGATGGGGTCCCATGCGGAGGTAACTATGTCGGCCATAACATCGGCGGCCGGCATCAGTTCCCAATCATCCACAGGTTCATCATCATCCCCACCCAGACAACCTGCGAGTGATGCCGCAAGCATACTGAGTGTCATCAGCATTGCAATCATTTTCTTATCTAACATAGCGAGTCTACGCTCCTTAGCCCTCCTACGTGGTAATGTACTCGTTATAGTAGTTCTCTTATTGGATTAGGAGGATTATATTTCCGATAGTTTTTCTAAAATGGGTCACTAATACCCTTTTTCGCAATTTTTGCACGATAATTTTCCACATGTAAGAAAAAATAACAAAATTTGCACATAGGTAGTATGTATACAACCCAATATTATAAACTAATATTTGTGAAATGGTAATTTTGATACCGATTTAATCATCTACTTCTGACCATTCGTTGGGGCGTGGTAGACATCCCAATGGACTACGCAACTAGCGGGGTCGATATCGATGCTGAAGGCGCTGCAATTGCCAGCCTAATTGAGTCCCTGAGTAGTTCTGTCAGAAAGCCGGGAACACGGGGCGCACCTGTGCCATTGCCGGGCGGATTTGGTGGAATCATCGAGTTTGGTGATTCGTGTTTAGCACTAGCAACGGATGGAGTTGGTTCTAAGCTTCAATTAGCGAATCAACTTGGAAGATACCAAGGAGTAGGTATTGATTGTGTAGCGATGAATGTTAACGACCTATTGTGTGTTGGAGCAGAACCATTGGCATTTGTAGATTACATCGCTGTGCCCGAAACCGATCCTGAGACACATTCTGTAATCGGTGGCTCACTTGCAGAAGCATGCCGTCGAGCACGGATTACTCTAGCTGGAGGTGAGACGGCAACACTTCCGGGGATAGTGACTGAATTGGATTTATCTGGTACTGCGCTAGGATGGTTTCCGGCTGGGGAAGCAATTACTGGCGAACACCTTCAGGCTGGTGATGTTGTAATCGGTTTGCCGAGCAGTGGCGTTCATTCAAATGGCTATACATTGCTCAGAGCAATTGTAGAAAAGTCCGGCTTCTCATTAACCGATAACGCTCCATTCGACACAGCCCACCCCGGCAGAGAAATCGAGGGAGAGACTGAGTCTAGCCCGACCTTGGGAGACGTTTTTTTGAACCCCACCAGAATCTATGTTGACCCAATAATCGATTTGATTGATGCATGTCGCCAGGAAGGAGGTCCTTGTGCTTCTGAAGACATCAAGGCAATTGCACACATAACAGGCGGTGGTCTATCGAATCTATTGCGATTACACGATAGCCTCGGATGGCATATCTCCAATCCATTGCCGATTCCACCTGAATTCAATTGGATGGCAGATACAGGGCCTGTTGAAAATTTGGAAATGCATAAAGTATTCAATATGGGAATGGGCATGTGTATCGCTGTATCAGAAGGAGTTGCTGAAAATGTGGAAAAGTGGCTTGCTGAGAGGCTATCTGGCTCAAGAATAGTTGGAGTTGTTACCGATGATGGTCACCGCGTAACTCACGCTGATCCTGAAATTGTGTTCGAGCACTACTGATTCACACCTCAGAGTAGTCAAACCAATGTGTGAGAGTGGCTTCGCATGGTCGTGGAATCGAATCTACCACCTGGGTGGCCGGGCCTTATTCACAGGGAGGGAAGAACCCTGACGAGGGTCACCGAACTACCCGATTCGAACAAAAAGGGCCCTAGTTCGAAAAGTGTAGGCTTCGTTTTTCACAATCCGGCGATGGCGGGGTCTAGAACTCGTAGCGTACTCTTGATGGCATATGCTATTGAAACTGGAATGCTAGGGGATTCCGAAGTTCGAGCTCTTGATGGATTGAGCGCTTCTGGTTTGAGAGCCAGAAGATGGTTGAACGAATTACCCGAAGAGGTATCATCCCGTCTTATCGCAACAGTGGGTGACATGGATCAAAATGCATTGGATTGGGCTATGGCTACCGAGTCAGAATTTTCATCTGAAAATGGAGATTTGATTCCTCTTTTAGGGGATCTACGAACAAGTGTATTATCTCAAGGATGGCACTGGATTGACATCGATCCTTTTGGCTCTCCAGTTGCTTTCTTAGATACTGCAATCCAAGCTCTTGCTAGGCGCGGAGTATTGGAAGTCAGCGCTACCGATACCGCTGCACTAAGCGGCTCTTCGAAAAATCCACTTATGCGCAGATACGGAGCCAGAGTAAGGCTTGACAAGCTCAAGCATGATTCTGGTCTTAGGGTTCTAATGGCAACTGTTGCAAGAGCCGCAGCTCGCCATGACCGTAGTATCGAACCTCTACTTTCAATCTGGGATTCGCATCATCTTCGAGTCTCGGTTAGAGTGAGAAAAATAATGCAGGGAGCGAATGATGTGGAGGAGTCTTTGGGTTGGCGAATTTTCTCTCCTACAAAGGATGAAGTTGAGGCATCAATTTCCGCAGGACTCTTGCCCTCAGAAGATAGTACCGAGTTGCCGATTCGTTGTTTCCTTCCGCTTTCATACCCAGTCTCCAGACAGGATTCGAGGGTCTCGGGCCCAATGTGGATTGGCCCAATGGGTGATGCTGAAACTATGGCATCTATGACAGAAGAAAGAGTTCTGGAAATGTGCGCTCCAAGTTTTGATGAGGCGGATTTAGCGGGTTGGTCTGAGAAGGATATTGATGCCGAAAATCGAAGGCTTCTCCGAGCAATTCGGCATATTGCGGAAGAAGCAACCGCTATATCTGGACATCATTTGATAGCGGTTGATGAGTTGGCGAGTTGGCAAGAAAAGGGCTCGCCGCCAAGCCCTAGAAGAATGGTAGAATTATTACAAGAACAGGGTCACAGTGCCGCGATTTCTCATTATGCGGAGCCTTCGATTAGAACAGATGCTTGTTGGAGCGATATCGTGGCTGCTTTGAAAGAAATTTCATCCTCCAATATATGACATTTCGATTCTTGGCAACGCTGAGGTTTCCTCTGAACGCAACTCGGAATATCGGTCCGCACGGCGTTGCCATATCGCAGCAATCGCTGCGGTTAGGTCGCCACCATTTGTATCGTGGATTAGTGCCCTTAGATCGTGACCTCCAGAAGCAAACAGGCAGGTAAAAAGTCGGCCGTCAGCAGAAATCCTAGCGCGGACACAATCCCCACAGAATGGTTCGCTGACCGATGAAATCAAACCGATTTCTCCCGAACCATCTGAGTGGCCCCATCGTACAGCTACATCAGAGGACCGTTCGGAGTCAAGTGGGGCCAAATCAAACTGCTTTTGCAGATGATTTAGGAGGTCTCTACTGGGGATAACTTCCCCTAGTGTCCAACCATTCGTACGACCGACGTCCATGAATTCTATGAAGCGTACAATTACTCCTGTGGCTTTGAAATGATTAACCAATTTTACCGCTTGTTCCTCATTTACACCTCTCCTGATTACACAATTCACTTTGATTGGAGATAAGCCCACTTCCCGTGCGGCTTCTATTCCATCTAGTATCTGAGATACTGTCACTGAGGAATCACTCATCTTCTGATGTACTTCTTCGTCAATTGCGTCTAGGCTGATTGTTACTCGTTTCAATCCAGCCTCAGCGAGAGCCTCGGCATTTCGTCGAAGAAGTGAACCGTTCGTAGTCAGGGCAATATCGATATCCAGGTCAGATAAGCGGCTTACTAAGTCGGATAAATCGGGCCTTAGCAATGGTTCTCCACCGGTTAACCTGACTTTATCTAAGCCTAGAGGAACACATGCCCTGACTACCTTTTCGATTTCATCAAACGAAAGAAACGCCCGCCTAGGAAGGAAAGTATGGTCATCGCCAAATCTTTCTCGTGGCATACAGTATGGGCAACGAAAGTTACACCTGTCGGTTACCGATATACGAAGGTCACGCAGTTGCCTACCTAGTCGGTCAGTGACCTCCTCCTGCGCCATGAGTTATGCTCAGACCCAATGTCTCAAAGGCTTACTGATGCGGTTAGGAGACTTTGTGAGTTGATTTCTCCTTTAGTTTCAGTTTGTTTAGCACCGTCTCGCCCGCAGGTTGAAGACGGGTGACCGTCTGAAAGGGGCGAAGGACATGCTAGCCATTACGCCAAAAGCTCGTGAAATGCTCGACTCATTCGCGGAGCAGGCTGACCAAGGAGAATTGTCGTTGCGCGTGGAAATCGTTGGCAGGGGGCCGAAAGGTTTCCAGTATGATTTGCAATTCGTTGCTGCTGACGGAGGCTCGGAAGATGACTACATCAACGAGGTTGACGGAATAACAGTTCGAATCGCTGCTCGCAGTGTTCAGTATCTAGATGGTTCAACTCTCGATTTTAAGGAGACCTTGATGGGTGGTGGATTCTCTTTCGAAAATCCAAATCCAATGTGGGTGGATGAATTATCTCAGAAAGTTGCTGAAATCATCAACAACGAAGTCAATCCAGCAGTTGCCAGCCACGGAGGTGTTGTCGAACTTGTAGGAGTTGACGAAAACAAGGCAATAATTGCCTTTGGAGGAGGGTGTCAAGGATGCGGAATGGCAGATGTCACACTCAAGCAGGGCGTTGAGGTGATGATTAAGGAAAAGGTTCCTGAAATTGTCGAGGTCATCGATTCAACAGATCACGCAGCGGGTACAAATCCGTTTTACTGAAAGTAATCAGTAAACCATTCTGACTTCATCGTCGTCATCTTGGTCTTCGGGTGCTGGTAGAGCGTTTGCTTGCGCTCGCTCAAATGCTTCACGGACTCTTTCTTCTATAGCGCGAGCGTCTTCAAGAAGTCCTTTGACTGGTATTTCCATGTCTATCAAGTCGCAAACACCCTCGATTGCCAATAATGCGGCTCGCGCATCTGGGTACATTGGATTACATTCTGCTAGAAGCGCGGTGACGTCTAAGCCTCTGCGCTCGCCTTCAGCAATTAGGTAGCCTGAGATTCCAGAAACGATTCCTTGTTGGATACGCTGGATGTTTGAGTTATCGAGGGCATCCCGCCCTATTGCAGTTGAGGAAACACCCCACAGATCACTTTCTTCCTTGATTCCCAACTCATTACTGACGACCCCGTCAATTACAATCAATCTGTCAAAACCTCCCTTCGTGAACCACTCTAGTACAGTCTCGCCGAAGTGGACATCGTTTTGAGGAGGAAATTGGATTTCTGCAATGAATATCCCTAGTCCATCGCCCTGATAGACTCTAACTGGATGTTTTGGCACTGATTCATGAATTAGAGCGATTGCCGGAAACTCCGGATGTAATACTGTCCCCATAGGGTCTAGGTCAAGTGTCTGAATGATGTGAGACATCGCAATCACTCCAACCGAACCGACTGTTGAAAAGCCACAAATTGCCGTGCCACCAAGGGTTGTTGGATCGGCTGAAGAGTGCAGAACCAAAGGGTAACCCGAGTTGTCGTGTGTGGCCATCAAACACCGGCTGATGTCGGAGAGTCTTGAATCAAACGGTTACAAGTGATGTTGAATAACGCAACAATATCCACCAATGTTTCTGATATTATTTTGAGGATTATTTTATCAATTGGTGATTAATCGAAGACTCGGTAATATGTCTGAGGAAGATAACGGCGACATTGGAAGAATCATTATCAGAGTCGGTTCGACAGAAGTAGATTTGACAGGATCTGCTCGTGAAGTGAATGATTCGTGGCTGAAACTCAAGGAACAGGACACGTGGGCTTCAGCCCTTTCGAAAATTCGATCTGCTAGACAAGATGCCATTGACGCTGCGCGTCAGTCCCTAAGTGAAACCGGAGTGCCAGAACGAGGTTCTGCGTTTAGAAGACTGATTGATAATTGTAATATCTACAGAACAGGAGATGTTATTCTAGCAGCCATTCACTATCTACGATCTGTTGAAAAAGAAGATAACACACCTCCTCGAGAAGTGAAGAAATTGATTGAGGATTCTGGCCGTTGGACAGATGAGGAGTTAGAAAAGTGGAACGTTTCTCTATACATCAATAGAATGTTGGAAGATTCCGCATCCAGAGGGCGACCTGCGCTGCTGACCTTTCCACCCGGGACTGATAAGAATCGATTTGTGATACTTACAGACGCTGGTAGAGATTACCTTGAGAGGCTTTCTTCGTGAGCGATGAGGGTATCGATGAAGGACCAAAGGATTGGTCTTTTACCTCTCATGTCGGAGCAGATCTTCGTGGTATTGATCTATCGGGCGCTAACCTTCGAAGGGCTGTTTTTGATGGGGCTGACTTGGAAGGTGCCGATTTGTCGGGTGCTGATCTTCGTAAGGCTTCATTCAAGCGTGCTAATTTGATGAAAGCCGCATTTGATGATGCAGATATGCGTGGGGCGAGTTTCGTCAAGGCACGAATGAATCTGTCAAATTTTCAACGGTGCCGCCTTGACGAGGCTGATCTACGAGGAATAAGAGGGCGCTATGCTATCTGGAGAGATGCTAATTGGTGGGATGCGACTATGGATGATGATCTACGTACCGCACTTGGAAAGAAGTGGCCGAAACCTTGAATGCATTAGTTTGGAGTCATTTTTGAGAGACTTTCCCTCATCCAGTTAGGAACTGAAACCTTCTTTTTTACATCACTCATATCGACACAGACTGTAACTTGGTCTGCAGACCAACAAAGAGTTCTATCTTGATTTCTAAATTCAATTCTCCAAGTGATTGAAGTCTCTCCAATATTGGGAACTGTGATTGTACATTCGACTATGTCACCGTAGGCTAAAGGGTGATGGAAGTTTGCCTCTGAGTGAACTAGTGGAAATCCAATGTTATGCTCATTCAAAATCTCATTGTAATGCATTCCACATGAGTACTCCCAAGATTCTTCATAAAATCTGTGAGCTAAGTCCCAAAATTGGGGGTAGTAGACTATCTTGGCCATATCGACCATTGGGAAATCGACTCGTCTGCTGGAGGTGAAAGCCATGGATGGCCATAGACGACAATGAAATGAAGATGCCGGATTGTGATTACTGGCCTCTGGTATGGGAAAGCATCCATTGCATTATTTCTGGATCTGAATAGATTGCAAACCAGCCGCCGTGTTCTCCACCAACTACTGTTTGGAATTCTATTTCTGCGCCCAAATTAGTCAGATTCTCAGCCATCTGTGCTGCCATATCGTAGGAAGATGTGCTATCATTTGTTCCGTGACTCATCCAAACAGGTAGGTGAGCCACATCCTCAGCGAGTGGAAGGTAGGAGTATGGCTCATGATGAGGTGATAGTGGCATAATTGCTGCGAAGTAATCCGGCAGAGCAGCTGCCACAATGAAGGTACCTCGACCACCCATACTCAAACCGGTGAGGTAGACTCTATCATCGTCAACATTCATGTTGGCTTTGACGTCTTCAAGTACATCAAGGGCCTTTTTTGGATCCCAATCAGGTTCCAATTTTGAGGGCCTTACGATAATGTATTTGTCATCATCCGGAACATGAAAGTTATTTGTCATCATATTGTTGAAGAAGACTGAATCTAGTAATTGACCATGAAGATATAGGAATAGAGGGTATTCATTACTGGCGTTATATCCGGCTGGAACTTTTACAGAATATGTGTATCCACACTGGTAATCAAGGCGTTCATCGACGACAGTTTCGGATTCATTGTCTAATTCAGTCGTGGCGTATGAAATATCTGTTAAGCCATCGACTGCAAGCCATTGACCGGCTTCAATCACGGGCCATGAAGATGGGTTAATTGTTCGATTGAGCCCCTCTGTGGCGGTTACACTACACGGCGGGACAGCGATTGGTCCGGTCTCTTCTTCCGGTCGCTCAGTCTCTTCTTCTGGTTTGTCTGAATCGAAAGAACACTCTTCTCTTTCCTCGATCCATGTTCCGCCTCTATCTTCGCAATCTTCTAAGGTAATGGTAGTAGACTCATTGGTCTCTTCAAGTACATCTTCCCTTTCATTATCTGAAATTTCGTCCTCGGAATTAACTGGCTCTGTGCCTGAGGTACATCCTGCAAAACTGAACGAAATTAGTAGAATAGTCAGAGCTAGCGCTACACATCGCATGTAACTACCTGAGTTATTTCCGTTATGTAGTGTTGTATCGGGAAAAGTTGCCACAATCCGGTTAAGGTGGCGGACCCACCGCGATTCGAACACGGGTTTGAGGCTCCGCAAGCCCCAGTGATATCCAGGCTACACTATGGGTCCAGCGTGTTTTCGACCGACTGCTTCGGTTTAATTCCGACGGTGTAACTCTACGTGGGTGTATTTCATCGCCATCATACCGTTTACTACCTGAGGTATGCCTGCAAACCGAATTGAGGAAGGCGATAGATTGGGCTTTAGCTAATCTTGGGCGCTCGAATAATTCCTGTTCTTCAGAATTGAAAATCGTCACCTCCCAAATAGCTCGGGATTGTGACTTGGGAGATGGTTTTTGATAAACACTTCACATTCGTAGAGGAAGTACCGTCTTCCAACGAGGTTCAGCCAACTTTTTTGCATTGGGACCCGTTCTGACAATCGTTGTCTTGTGAGTTAGGGTTCCATGCATACCCTCAACTGAGAATTTTACCCTTAACTCAACCATGCGATCTCTTTCTGCTGCAATCATTTGGTCGTCATCCAAGTCGATGCTGCCGCCTGCTTCATCGCCGGCATTTGTAATGCTCAAAGTATTACCTTCCATGCTTGCCCGAGGAGAGAAGTCGAAGTCGTTTGGTTCGTTCATTAAGACATCAACATCGACAATCAGTCGATCCCTTACCGAGGCCTTCTTGACTTCGATTGAACGTACCATCGAAGCCTTCCAATCGCTTTGGGTTGAAAGGCCTTATCCATAGGAAATGAGAGATTATGCTGTGACTTCGCTGACCCTAGGAACGAGTATGGTGTAATCTATGGTTAGTGTCCAGTCATTCCCAGAGTCTGGATCTACTTCATCAACTAGAATGTCTGGGTCGCATTCATCCGCTGTAATTACCCAAATCCATTCCCCTTGCCCGAATCTCGCACCAGCTTCGTTGAGAAGTGATTGTTCTAGGCTATCAGAACTATCAGCGCTTACTGTATATCCGCTATCCGGCCATGGATTCAAGTTGCCCATGTCTATACTAGCAGTTGCATTTAGTGTAATATTATCATGAGAAGTCTGAGAACTTGTGCTCCAACCAGTCATTGGAATATTTACTCGGAGTGTGAAATTATCTTCTGGCCATTGAATTGGGAGTAAATCTCTATCGAGAACCAAAGTTGCATTGACCTGAATAATTCTAGCGCCAATTGTTCGAGAACCTATTTGTCCGGGAATATGTTGGTGTGTTGTACTTTCACCCTGTTCGGTATATCCTGACCATTCGTAATTTACATGTTGTTCTTCCCAAACCACATTGAACATTCTACTTACTACCATCAAGCTCCAAATTTCTGTACTTGTGGCTCCGTTATCGTCAACCACAGTAAGCGAACCTGTTTGATTTCCAGAATTTGAGTACATGACTTGAACCGAAGACGAGGTTGAATCTGCATCATTGGTTGGATCTCCATCTCCATTCCTATCGAATCCAAGGTCTAGATCCCAAATGAATTCGACACCTCCGCCTTCGAAATCATAGGATGCTGAGGCATCAATAGTAGCGGTCTGATTTGTACGGACATAACCAGGTTTCTCGATTACGATGATTGGTGGTGAATTTACGAATATGGTTATCGATGCTCTATCGCTCTCTCCACGATCGTTGAATACAACAACTTCAACATCATGGTTTCCGGCTTGATTGAAAGTGTGGAAAGCGATACCAGTAGTAGTGGTCTTCTGTTCTCCATCGCCAAAATCCCAAACATACTCGTCAATAATTGTAGGCGATGGCGTACTCGAAGATCTAGCATCAAAATTTACTGATTCACCTAGGTTAATCGATGTTTGATCCGCTGATATTTCCGCAATTGGAGTTGTTGATGCCAAGCCGGTGCATCCTGCTAAAGCGGTAAACAAGAGTAAGACCGATAGCGATACGGCTCGTCCGGCTTGTAACCCCATTATACAAATGGCGTAGAGAGAGACAAATAGGTATGACGGAATAATTCCGATTACCAATGAAGTTCAAGGAGGGTCTTTCATCCGTGAAGTCATGGTCGGGGGTATGCTAACCGGGTACAGAGTTCTCGGTTTCGACCTAGAGACCACAGGATTGAGCCCTCGAAGCGACCGTATTGTGCAATATGCATTGATTGGTAGTGACGTTGATGGTTCTCATATCAACAAAACTTCTCTGGTAAATCCTCGTCGCTCTATACCTCCTGAATCTTCTCGAGTGCACGGAATTACCGACGACGATGTTAGGGGAGAAAGTGAGTTTTCTGAGCATCTTCCCGAATTAATCAAATTGATTTCTGACGCGGTAATCGTTGGACACAATGTTTCGAGATTTGATTGGAGGTTTCTTGAGTTGGAATGTATGAGAGCTGGGTTTGAAACCCCCGTTCCAAGAGCAATAATCGATACACTAACCTTGGCAAGAAAATTGAAAATTCCCGGTCGGCACGCCTTGGGTTCTCTTTGCGCGCGTTACGATATCACAATTGGCAGAGCGCACAGTGCTGACGCCGATGCAGGAGCAACCCTACTGTTACTTTGGTCGATGATGCAAAATCATCCAAATCAATTCCGAGGAGGGCTGGATGAACTACAAGATATGTTATCCGGAAGACGAGATAAGAGCGATCGTTTAGGCCCTAGTTTGGTAGATTTGGAGCCGGTCGATGGTACGAACGGAAGATTGCGACATTCAGATCAAGGAATCGTTATCGCCTTCGGAAAACACAAGGGTCGGACGCTACAAGAATTGCAGAATATCGATGAACGCTATTTGGACTGGTTATCTTCTCCGTCCTCGCCAATTTCTTCAAAAATTGTATCGGAATTACTACGCAACCAGCGAGAGTGATCGTGGGCATGCCCTTCATTCATAGGATTCCAT